>DATASC010000176.1:0-17509 GCA_036269355.1 Candidatus Cybelea sp.
CGAAACTATAAGTTCGAGGGCGGCATCGTCTCGTTCGTGGAGTGGCTCAACGAGAAGAAAGACCCGCTGCATCCGATCATCTCCACGCATGCCGAACGCGACGGCGTCGACGTCGAGGTTGCGATGCAGTATACCGGCACGTACGCCGACCAGATCTTTTCGTACGCCAACAACATCGGCACGATCGAAGGCGGCATGCACCTCCAAGGCTTCCGCCAGGCGCTAACCACCACGATCAACGGATATGCGCGCAAACGCGGAATGCTCAAGGAGGCCGATAACTCGCTTTCGACCGACGATATCGTCGAAGGGCTGACCGCGGTCGTCTCGGTCAAGCTTCAGGATCCCCAATTCGAAGGACAGACCAAGACCAAGCTGGGCAACGCCAGAGTTCGAAGCATCGTAGCGGGCTTAGTCTCCGAGCGTCTCGATTTCTTTTTGGAAGAGAATCCCAAAAACGCGCGCGTCATCATCGAAAAGTGCATGCAGGCGCAGCGGGCGCGCGACGCGGCCAAGAAGGCGCGCGATCTTTCGCGCCGCAAGAACGCGCTCGAGGGCTCCGGCCTCCCCGGAAAACTGGTCGACTGCAAAAACAGCAATCCCGCCGAAAGCGAGCTCTTCCTCGTCGAGGGCGACTCGGCGGGCGGCACGGCCAAGGGCGGCCGCGACCCCAACACGCAAGCCATTCTGCCGCTGCGCGGTAAAATTATTAACGTCGAGAAGGCACGCCTCGACAAGGTGTTGGCCAACGAAGAAATTCGCACCATGATCACCGCGTTGGGCACCGGCTTCGGCGACGAGTTCAACGTGCAGAAGCTGCGCTACCATAAAATCATCATCATGACCGACGCCGACGTCGACGGATCGCACATCCGCACGCTCTTGCTGACGTTCTTCTATCGTCAAATGAAGCCGCTGGTCGAAGAGGGGCACGTCTACATCGCGCAGCCGCCGCTCTACGGCATCCGCAAAGGCAAGAAGCAGTGGTGGGCCTTTAGCGACGCCGACTACAAGGCCGTCATCGGCGATGGCGACCCCAAAGACTTCACGATCCAGCAGTACAAGGGACTCGGCGAGATGGATGCCGAGCAGCTCGCCGTCACGACGATGGAAGTCGGCAACCGCCGGCTCAAGCAGATCACCGTCGAAGATGCCGTCGAGGCCGAGCAGATTTTCACGGACCTTATGGGCGATAAGGTCGAACCGCGCAAGCAGTATATCTTCGAGTACGCGAAGAGCGTGAAGCAATTGGATCTTTAAAGACGCCTCGCTCCGGCGCATCTCGTCGTCGCTTCGGCCCTCGCTCCTAGAGCTGCATCCGGAGCGGCGCTTCTTTTAGAACCTGCTTAGCCCGGCGGGGCCCAAGCGCGTGCGGGAGGTATAAATCCTGCAAGGGTTCGTGCTCAAACGCTTTGCGATCGGCCTGGTGGCCGCAATCCTCGTTCTTTCGCTCGTGGTCGCAAGGCGCCACGACCTGTTGCGCTTTGCGTTTCAAGCGGGCGCCGGGCTCGCCGGCTACACGCTGCGCATCGCCGATTTTCAGGTCGGCTGGGACGGCGCGGAGTTCGCCGGCGTTCGCGTCGAGCACGCGAACGAGCCGCTGCTGGAGGCAGCGCGAGTTTCGCTGCGATACTCCCCGCGCGATCTCTTACCCGGCAGCCGTCATCGCTTCGGGCTCGTCGGCGCCGAGGTCGACGGCGCCAAGCTGACGCTCCTCCGGTTCAAGGACGGAACCTTCAACGTCGCGATTCCGTCGGGCGGCCGCGCGCCGGTGGCGCCCACCCGAGTCAATCCCGTTCCGATACGCTTTTGGCTGCGCGTGCGCGACACGCAGATCGAACTGCGCGAACCGGCCGCCTACGATTCCAGCGCGAAGTCCGTGCGGGTGCGCGGTATCACCGTCGATGCAACGGTCGATACCGCGGGACTGACCGCGTATCGCGCAAGCGGCGCGTTCGAGGAACGGCGCGCCGAGCCGTTTACGATATCCGGCCGGGTCGATACGCGAGCCGGCTACGCCATGCACCGCGCGCGTGCGGCGTATTTCCCGGCTCGAGCGCTGGCGAATTACTTCGCGGATACGGCGGCGGTGCGGATCCTCGGCGGTGAGGGGCGCAACCTCGACGCTCGCATTTACGCGCTCGGCGTCGAGCCGGAGGTTACGCCGGAGTATCACGTTTCGGTGCGGTTGGACGTCGACGGCGGGCGTCTCGCGATGCCGGTCCTCGCCGCACCGCTCGAAAATTTGCGAGCGCGTCTGCAAGTCATCGACAACGAATTCTTCGTCCGCGGCGCGACCGCGAATCTGGCTGGGACTCCGTTGCACATCGAAGGGGGCGTCTACGATCTCACCGGGGCGCTCACCGGGCACGCGCAGTTGCGGCTCGGCGTTTGGGGAGACGGCGACCTCTCGGCGCTTCGCCAGGCGTTTTCGTTTGCGCGAGATCAGCCGATCGCTGGAAAGGCAAGCCTCGGGGTGCTGGTGCACGGGCGGATCGACGATCCGGTGATCGTGGCAAAGGTGAGCGCGCCGAAGGCTTCCTATCGCGCGCTTCCGTTCGACTCGCTCGCCGCCGGCGTCGTCTACCACGCAAACGTTATCGCAATCGCGCCGCTTCGCGTCGACTACAGCGGTATCGCGGTGCGAGTCGACGGCACGATGAACGTGGGACGTCACCTCCACTCGGAGTTCGGGCTTCACGTCGAAGGCCCGGCGAGCCGGCTTCCATATCTCGACGAGATGCTCGGCGCCGAACCGATCGTGATCGACGCCGCGGCGACCGGTGACGATCTGCTATTTCATTTGGTAGGAAGCGCGGCATCGGCGCGCGGCGTTTCGCGCCTGGCGGCGCTGGTGGACACGAACCCAAACGGCACGGCCGCCGTTGCGCCATTTTGGTTCCACACTGAGCGCGGAGATTTCGACGGCGGATACGTACTCGATCGTCCATCGTCCACGAGTGCATTCTGGATGCTCGCGAGCGGCTTGCGAATGCGCGCGCCGAGTTACAAAACGTTCCCCGGAATCTCGCTGCCGGAGATGCCGCCGGTAGACGGCCGCTCGGTCTCGATGTCGCTTGCCGGCGGGGGTGCCGGAAAGGACGTCGTTCTTGCGGGAATCGCCGGCGTCGACGACGCGCGCATCGCAGGCATTCCCTTCAATCGAATCGAGGCGGGCTTCGGCGGAACGCTGCAAAGCGCGGCGATCAATTTGCTGCACGCGTCGGGTCCGTGGGGAACTTTCGCGGGGCACGGCGGTTTCTCGTCGCAGCGTTTTGTCGCGTACGGCCGGTATCGTGGAAGCTTTGAGGGTCTGCAGCCGCTCATCGGAAACGCAATCGCCGGGCATGGGCCTCTTGCGGGAACCGTCGGCATCGCAGTCGAGCCGCAACGGATCCTCATACAGGGGTCGAACCTGGCAATGAGCGGTGCGACCTTGCACGGAATTCCGGTCGATCGCGCGAGCATGACGCTGGCAGTCGAGGGAAATCGCCTCCGCATCTACTCGGGGCTGGCGCACGCGGCCGGCGGCGACGTGGTCGCAGCGGGGACGTTCGCGCTCGCGGCCTCGGCCGAACCGAAGTCGCCGGGTATCGATCTGATCGCAAAGCGATTGAAGGCGGCGGAACTGCGAGGAATCGGGTTACCGCTCGATCGCGGCACGCTCTCCGCAAGCGGAAGACTTGCCGCGGGCTCGCCGATACCAACGTTTGAGGGCGGTGTAGTTATCGATCGCGGCCGTATAGCGCATTTTCCGATCACGGGCAACGGCGACGTTCGCGTCGCCGGCGACGCCGTCGCATTGCGGAAGATTCTTGGTGCGCTCGGCGGGACGTACGCTACCGTCAACGGCAATATTTCGGCGCTCTCGTCGGGCTCGCCGGCGTACGCCCTCGACGCGGTGGTTCCGGCGGCGCAGATCGCTCCGACGCTGCACGGCTTCGGACTTCCAAATTACATGACCGACGGCACGTTCAACGCGAGGCTGCGGATAGGAGGACGAAGTCTCGCGCCGCTGATCGCGGGCAGCGTGGGAGTGCCGGGCGGCGACGTCAACGGCCTGCCGTTTATCGACGGCAGCGCAACGATCGCAGCCGATCCGCGCGGCGTCGCGATTCGCGACGGCGCGGTGCTCGTAGGAACGACCGCGAGCTATTTTACGGCCGTTTCACGTCCGCACGAAAGCGCGATCGATCTGCGCGCTCCGCGCGCCGATCTCTCCGACTTCAACAATTTTTTCGATACCGGCGATACGCTCGACGGAAACGGCCGAGTGAAACTCGCGGCCTCGTCGCACGATTCGCGCGTCACGTCGAGCGGCGACATCGACGTACGCGCATTTCGCTATCGGAACTTGCCGATCGGCGATACGAAAGCGGTTTGGTCGAGTGCGCGGAACGTGATCAGGGGCACGGTCGCAGTCGGCGGCCGCGAAGGGATGCTTCGCGCGAGCGGCTCGATTGGCTTAACGCCGTCGGGCGCGTGGCAGTCGACGCTGATGCGCTCGCGATTCGATCTCGCCGGCAGCGTCGACAACCTGGACCTTTCACTTTGGCTGCCCGCGCTCGGCATGCAGAGTTTGCCCGTGACCGGACGCGTCTCCGGTGTCGCCTCGGTTCATGGGCGCTATCCCGCACTCGACGTCCGTGCCAGCGCGAGCGTCGCTTCCGGAACGCTTGGACCGCTCTCGCTGGATCGCGCGGACGTCGCTCTTCATTCCGTCGGAACGCGCATCGTCGTCGATCGTGCCGAATTAGCGACCTCGGCGATCGCGGCGTCGGCAACGGGAACGCTCGGACTAGGCGTCGACGAACCGCTCGACCTTCAAGTACACGCGTCGACGACTCATCTCGCGCAGCTCGTCTACGACGTCGCGCGGTTTAAGGTGCCCGTGCGCGGTTCGTTCGAATCGACGCTGAAGGTCGGCGGCACGTTCAAGGCGCCGTCGCTCGTCGCGGGCTTCGATGCAAACGACGTCGTTGCGTACGGCGTTCCGATTGCTTCGCTCTTCGGCGAAATGCGCGTCGGGCGGCACGCGCTCGTCCTCTCCGATGCCGGCGCCACGTTCGCACGCGGTCAGGCGACGCTGGCCGGGTCGCTGCCGTTGGGTCTCTCGCCGCTCCGGCTTGCGGCCCCGGATCAGCCGATCAGCTTCGACCTCGACGTCGTCGGGCTCGATCCGTCCATATTCGACGCCGTATTTGGTTCGAACACGAAGCTTGGCGGCGTTATCGACGGCCATCTCGGTCTCTCCGGCACGGTTCGCCAGCCCGCAATCGTGGGACGGCTCGCGATGACCAACGGATCGTACGTGAGCGATCTCGAGCGCGTTGCGATCCAGCAGATCGCGGCGGCGATCGCCTTCAATCATACGAGTCTGACGATCTCGCATGCGTCTGCTCGGCTCGGCAACGGCACCATCGCAGGCTCGGGAAGCGTGGGCTTTCCCAACGGCTTCTCGCGCAGCGGTGCCTCGGTCTCATTGCGTGCTTCGGCGCGCGGTGCGCAACTCGACCTTCCTTCGTATGGAAGCGGAACGCTCGACGCGGCGATCGCGCTCGCAAAACGGCCCGGCGCGGACGCGCTCCTCTCGGGAAACGTAACGCTGAGCAACGCAACCCTCCCCTTCGCGGCGTTCATAAAGGCAGCGCAGAGCTCGGGATCGCTCACCGGTCCGCCGCTGCCGCTTGCCTTCGATTTGCAGGCGACGGCCGGAAAGAACGTGCGCGTCCGCGGCAGCGGCTACGGAGCCGGCCTTGACATCGGCGTCGACGGCGCGGTAAAGCTCGGCGGGACGCTCGCCGCTCCCAAGCTCGCCGGCGCGTTCAACTCGACGGGCGGAACGCTCACCTACTTCGACCGCGCATTTCGCGTGCAACAGGGCAGCGTGCAGTTCAACGCCGCCGATGGAGTGCTGCCTACGCTTCGCGCGGTCGCAAGCACGTCGGTAGTGAATCCCGATCCCGATCGCGCGCGCAATCCGTACGGCAGCGCCGACGTTACCATTCGCGTCGACGGCCGCGTTCCCGATTTTAAGATCGACCTGAGTTCGAATCCACCCGGATACACTCGCGAAGAGATCCTCGCCCTTATCGCGCCGTTCGGCGGCTTCGTCGGTGGTATCAGCTTCAGCCGCCAAGGCATGCTGGCGCGACAGCAGCCGAATGGAATAACGCCGCTCGGAGCCGTCTCGCCGATACCCGACGTCGCTATTTCGCAGCGGAGCACGATTACCGTCGGCCAGGAAGCCTTCAATCTGCTCAACGCGCAGTTCACCGCCGGGCTCTTATCGCCGTTCGAAAACACGCTCAGCCAAGGCCTGGGCCTTTCGAGTATCAACCTCACGCTGGGTTACTATGGAAACGTCGGCTTCACCGCGAGCCGGCTGCTCGGCAAGGCCGTCAGCGCCGTTTACGCGGTTACCTTTGGGATTCCCCAGACGCAATCGTTCGGACTTACGGTCGCGCCGAATCCCGAGACGTCAACGACGCTGAGCTTCTTCGTGCAAAACGGCCCGACGAAGCTCTTCTCAACGCCGAACTCTCCGACGGGGTACGGAGCCGGCTATCTCGCAACCGAGCCGTTGATCGGAAACACCGGCTTCAGTCTCACCTACCAGCGACATTTCTGGTAAATGACCCTTCGATTAAACGCGCGTTCAGGCTTAGGCTGCACGCAAGGACCCCGGGAAAGGGGGGCGGAACAGGGCGTGCCGGGTCGGGCGCGATGTCATCGTTGGTGCCGGCCGTTGCTGAGGCCGTCAGAGGACCCTTGTAGTAGATTGAGGACAATTTTTTTTACATGACCTTTGATCCCCGGCGGCGCCTGGGGCCGTTTCAGCGTTGTGCGGCGCTGCTCGCGCTCCTCGCAATGACGGTTTTTTGCCTTAACCCCTCCATCGCGCTATCCGCAACGGCGCCCAAGATCGTCTCGGTCGACATCACCGGAAACCTCCACGTGCCGACGCAGACGATCATGTCGGTCATCGCGACGCGTCCCGGGCAGCCGTACGATCCGAAAGTCGTACAGCAGGATCTCGCCCGAATCAACGCGCTCGGATACTTCGCGGACATCGCGCCCCCGTTGATACGCCAGCGGCCTAATGGGATCGCAATCACCTATCGAGTCGTCGAGAACCCGGTCCTCACCAAGATCTCGTTTACCGGTAACCAGAAGGTGCCCAGCGATACGCTCGGGGCGCTGATGGACCTCTCCGTCGGCCAGGTCTTCAACACGAACACCTTCCGGCAAGACGTTCTCAAGATCAACAACTACTACGAGCGTATCGGATACGGCGGCCAGGTCCCCACGCACGTCAAGGACATCAACCTCGACGCGCAGACCGGCGCTCTGACGCTCACGATTCAGGAAGGGCTCGTCGTCAAGCAGATCATCATCGGCGGCGACCCGCTATTGCCTCCGCCGTATTTGCTGCCGCATTTGACCCTCAAGGCCGGCGGCGTCTACTCGGATGCCGTCCGCGACGCCGATTACAAGGCCCTGCAGAAGTTGTACGAGGACACGTTCCACCTCGAGGTCGGCAACTTCGAAGGTGGCATCGTGCCGTCGTCGATCAACCTTCAGGCCGGCACGGCCGACGTCAAATACGACATCTACGTCGCGCGCATCGCGGTGGTCGAGATCACGGGCAACACGCGCACGAAGGACGCGGTCGTCCGCCGCGAGTTGCGCGAGCGCCCGGGAATGGTGCTGAACACCGACGCGATTAAACACGACTACCAGCGACTGAACGCGCTGAACTTCTTCTCAAAGGTCGAGCCGGACATCAAGCCGGGTCCCGATCCGAAGAAGCCCCAGGACGTGACGCTCGTCTGGCACGTCACCGAGCAGCGAACCGCGACCGCCTCGGTCGGATTCGGGTACTCCGGCGGCCTGACGGGCTTGGGACTCTACGCCACGCTCGGCTTTTCGGATAACAACCTCCACGGCACCGGAAACTCGGCGGGCATTCAGCTCCAAGAAGGCGCGCGAGCCGGCATCGCTCAGCTTACGGCGTCCGTGCCGTATCTGAACAATACGCCCGCGGGAGAAAAGTATACCGTCGGCGGCTCGATCTTTTCAAACCACGAAGTGTACTACTATCCGATCTACGCTATCTCGGGATCCGGTTCGGCGGTCAAGAGCGGCGCGAACGTTCCGATTCCGGTCACGCTCTATTCGAGCACGAACTCTTCGCTGGTCTCGGGAACCGACGCGACGAGCGACTCGAGCGCAAACGGCGTCACCGGAAACATCGGGCGGCGTCTCAGCGATTACACGCTGCTCTCGTTCTCGCTCGGCGCGCAACGAATCCGCTACAACACCACGGTTCCCTCGCCGTACTACTTCCAAGGAAACCAGCCCAACATTTTCGTGGGACCGACGCCCAGTCCGATCAGCTCGACGCCCAACAGCTACGGCGGCTCCTTCGGTATCGCCGCATCGTCGATTGCCAACGTCAACACGGGCGCGCCGTACAATCTCGTCCAGCCGGCTATCAGCTTGCAGACGATTACCCTCGACGATCCCTTCAATCCGCGCTCGGGAGTCCACGCGCTGTTGAACGCGTCCGTCTCGGCGCCGGCTCTGGGTTCGAACTTTACCTTCACACAAACGACGCTCGATATCGCCAAGTTCTTCCCGATACTCAAGGACGCGACGTTGGGAATTCACGGCGTCGCCGACAACTCGACCGGCGTGATTGCGCCCAGCTCGCTCTTTACGTTCTCCGATCAGCAGATGCGCGGGTACAACCAAGTCTTCTACGCCACGAACGCGTTTCTCGGGCAGATCGAGTTACGTCAACCGGTGGCGCTCGACCGGCGCATTACCTTGGCGGTTTTCGTCGACGAGCTCGATTACCACATCAGGGGAGCCTACCCGTTGCTCGACCCGTATACCAACCGCATTACCGGGTACCCGGCGGATTGGGCGCTCTATGGGGACGCCGGGTTCGGCATCCGCTTCGACGTGCCGCAGCTCGGGCTGCGCACCGTCCGCATCGACTTCGCCAAGGGGATAAACGGAACGCATACGAGCTTTGGAATCGGCCAAAGCTTCTAGCCGCCCTTCGGGGGCAGGCCACACCGAACCGGAGACCAATAGAACGCGCATGAAGATTAGGTCAGCGATACTCTTCGCCGGCGCCGTCGCGCTCGCTATGTGGAGCGCGCGCGGTGCGATCGCGGCGGATCTCACCGACGTCGGCTATATCGACCAGGCGCAGCTGGCGAACTTGCCGGTCTTCATCGCGGCGAACCGGCAGCTCGCAAGCTATAAGGCGCAGCTCGATGGCCAGTATAACGCGCAGGTCAAGCGCGCGCGAAGCGACGCGGACCGGCAACAGGTCGCGATGCAGTTGCAGCAGCAGCTCAACGACAAGCAGCGCGAGATCGTCGGACCCCTCTTTCAGCGGGCGCAGCTCGCCATCGCCGCGGTTAGTGCCACGCGAAACCTCTCGGTTATCGTCGACAAGCGCATCGTGATCTACGGCGGCCAGGACATTACGAGGGACGTCGAGGTCATCTTTGCGAGCCCGCAGGCGATCCAGCCGCCGGCCGCGACGCCGCCTCCCTCGGAAATCGGCTACGTGGATCAGAGCGTGCTCGACGGCGTGCCGAAGGTGCAAACGGCGAATAGTGCGATGAACCAGTTCGAGAGCACGCAGCGTTCGCTCTTTTCGGCGAGGATCGCGGGCGCGCGCAACGCGAGCGATAAACAACAGATTCTTCAGCAGTACAACAAGACGATCTCCGACAAGCAAGAGCAGCTGCTCAAGCCGCTCGTCGATCAGACTCGGTCCGCCACGTCGGACGTCGCGCGGAAGAAGAGCCTGCTCCTCGTGCTCGATAAAGCGGACGTCATCTACGGCGGGACGGACATCACGACGGATGTCCAAAATGAACTTACGAAGTAGTGTCGCCTGCGCCGGGCTCTTCGTAATTGCCGGCTGCGGGCCGAACGTTCACTCCTCGGCGATTCGCGGAGCCGGCTACGTACGCGTTGCCGACGTCGTCAAGCATCATCCGCTGTACCCGCAGTTGTCGCAGCTTGACGATGCCATTGCGGCGATCAACTTGCAGTCCGTGCCGCGGCAGGTACCGCTGGGCGCGGCGCAGATTGCGGCCCAGACAAAAGAGCTGAATCGCGAACTCTACGACGCTCAGGTGCGCGCGAATAAGATTCTTGCACAGAAGCAACGCGATTACGCCGATCGCGAGAACCAGGCCGTCACGGCGGCGCTCGCGGCGGCGGGCATTCACGGCTCCGGAGCGGCCGCTGCCACGCAAATGAGCGGAGCGTCGGCCGCACAGGTGCAGCAGGCGGCCCGCGCCGCGGACCAAGACTTGATGGCGTATCAGCAGGGCGTCATCGCGCAAGACAGCGCGGCGAGCTCGACGATCGCGCGACAGCTTCAAACTCAAGCCGCCCAAAAGTATCGCGCCAAGGCCGAGGAGCTGCAGCAGAACGAAACGGATCTCTCGCTGCGCTTGACCCAGAGCGACGCCGCCGCGCGGCTGGCGATCAAGATGCGGCTCTCGAACCTCGCGCTCGATCCGGCGGCGCGAAAACAGGCGCAGGACCAAATCGCGGCAATTAACGCGAAGGAGGCGTCCGCGCTCGATTCCCAGCGTAAGGCCGACGCGGCGACGCTGCAAGCCTATCATGCCGAGCTCGATCGGCAAACGGGCGACTCCATTCGCAGTCAAGTCGGAGCGATTCACGATCAGACCCGCTCGAAGCTCGAGGAGCGACGGAACGAGGTCGGCTCGCAGCTGCGGAGCATTGGCCCTCCGTCGATGCCGGCGAACATTCCGCCCGACGTCCAGAATCGCATCGCGCAGATCCATCGTCAGTACATCGGCCAGTTCCAAGCCGACGCGGCCAAGACCGTTCAGGATTATAACGCCACCAAGAGCGACTTGGATCGCCAGTTTGCCGCGCTCCACGGAGCGGATGTCGGAGCGACCGGTGCGGCGGGGAGGGAGCTCGACGCGCTTCAAAAGCGCCGCAGCGACCTGTACCAGCAAATCGTGGTTCAGGTGCAGAACGACGCCAAACGCATTGCCAAAGAAAAGGGGTTCAGCATCGTATTCTCAGATATTTGGGCGGCCGCAGGCGGCTACGATTTGACGAATCAAGTTATTTCCGACGTCGAAGGTCAACACGAATGAAAAAATACGGTTACGTGCTTCTTTTGTGCGCCGCGACGGCGCTAACCGGCTGCGCGGCGTCGAGTCCGATCGGACTTATCGACGTTCAGCGGATCGTCACGAACTGGCCCGAGTATCAGGGCTATCAGAACCAGCTCCTCACGGACGAACGCTCGGTCGCGGGGCGGCGCGAGAGCGCGGCGCGCAAGCAGCGCGCGGCGTTCGATCTGCAACGCAAGTACGAACGGGTCACCAACCAGCTCTCGCAACAGATCCGCGACGCGGCGGGGCGCATTGCTTCCCAGCGGCAACTCAAGCTCGTGCTGACGCGCGAGGGAGTCGGCTACGGCGGCGTCGATATCACCGCCGACGTCGAGAAGGCGCTCAACATTACGGAGAAGGCGACGCCCACGCCGGGCACGTAGCGGCCTGGACATGCTGGGTACGCTCGATGAACTCGCCGCGCGGATCGGAGGGCGCGTCGCGGGCGACGGACGCCTCCCTATCGCGCGCATCAGCAGCGTCGACGAGGCCGAAGACGACGCGCTGACCTTCGCGACCAACGAGAAGTACCTGGAGGCGGCTCTGCGCGGAAAAGCCGCCGCGATCGTCGTCGAAGCATCGCTGGCGACGGGTCCGGTGTCAAAGCCCCTCATCGTCGTCGAGAACGTTCGCCTGGCGCTCGCGCAACTATTGGAGGCGTTTCGTAGCGCGCGTCCACGAGGACCCTTTCGCGATCCGAGCGCGGTCGTCGCCGACGACGCGCAGCTCGGCGACGCGGTCTTCATCGGGGCACACGCGTATATTGGCGACGGCGTCGCGATCGGCGACGGCAGCGTCGTGGACGCGGGAGCGTATGTCGGCGAGGGGGCCGCGATCGGGAATTCGGTCTGGATTCATCCGCGCGTTTGCGTCATGCCCGGGATGCAGGTCGGCGATCGCGTCGTTCTGCATTCCGGCTGCGTGATCGGCAGCGACGGCTTCGGTTGGGCCTTCGTCGACGGCCGGGCGGAGCGGATACCGCAGGTTGGAAACGTGGTGCTCGAAGACGACGTCGAGGTCGGTGCGAACTCGTGCATCGATCGCGCTCAGACCGGAAGCACGCGAATCGGCGCGGGCACGAAGATCGACAATCTGGTACAGATCGGCCACAACTGTCGAATCGGCAAGCATTGCGTGATTGCGTCGCAGACCGGTCTCGCAGGTTCTACGGTGATCGGTGATTACGTCAAGGTTGCCGGTCAAGTTGGGTTCAGGGGGCACATGGTCGTCGGTTCGCACGTGACGATTGCGGGCCAATCGGGCGTTTGGGGTAACGTCGACGACGGCGCCACGATCTCCGGAAATCCCGCGCGCGATCATCGCGAGGATCTCCGTCAAGAGGTCATGATTCGCAAGCTGCCAAAGCTCTTCGATCGTGTTAAGGCTCTCGAGCGTTCGCGCTCGGCCGAGTAACGCCGCGTGACGCAAGCGACGCTCCGCAATCCGCTCCACTTCGAAGGAATCGGTCTTCACACGGGCGTGCCGGCAGCGGTGGAGATTCGGCCGGCTCCGGCAAACGACGGAATCGTCTTCGTGGTTGGAAACACGCGCGTTCCCGCGCTGGCGGAGAACGTCGTCGACACCTCGCGGGCGACGGTGCTGGGCCTTAACGGATCTACCGTCTCGACCACGGAGCATCTGCTCTCCGCGCTCTTCGCGATGGGCGTAACGAATGCCGAAATCCACGTCGCCGGACCGGAGATTCCGGCCCGCGACGGCAGCGCGGCGGAGTTCGTTGCGGCGATATCGCAGTGTGGTTTAGCCGAGCAGCACGAACCGCGGCGCGTACTGGAGCTCGACGAACCGGTATGGATTCGCGCGAACGACCGCATGATCGCGGCCTTTCCGTCGGACGCTTTCCGGGTGCGTTTCGTCGCCGATTTTCCCGCGCCGATCGGTACGCAGTATTTTAACGAGGAGGTCGACTCGGCTCGCTTTCAAGCGGACATCGCCGGCGCGCGAACCTTCGCCTACCTGCACGAGATCGAAGCGCTCTGGGCGCGCGGCCTCGGGCGCGGCGGAAGCCTTGAGAACGCGCTCGTCTTCGCGCCGGACGGTCCGGTGCAGGCGCTGCGCTGGCCCGACGAGCCGGTGCGCCACAAGGTCCTCGATCTCATCGGCGACTTCGCGCTACTCGGATCGTGGCCGCACTGCGAAGTCGTCGCGATCAAGAGCGGTCACGAACTCCACGCATCGATGACGCGCGCGTTGCGCGCGCACGTGAGCGTTCCATCCGCCTAGGAGGGTGCCGTTGGCCGAGCTAGATATTCGCGCAATCTTCGAGATTTTGCCGCACCGCTATCCGATGCTGCTCGTCGATCGGATTCTCGAGTTCGAAGCGATGGTGCGCGCACGCGGCTACAAGAACATCACCTATAACGAGCAGATTTTTGCCGGGCACTTCCCGGGGAATCCGGTTCTGCCGGGCGTTTACATGATCGAAGCGCTCGCGCAGCTCGGCGGGGCCATGATTCTCGAACCCGGCGAGTTCTCGCGCAAAACGCCGTACCTGGCCGGCATCGACAAGGCGAAGTTTCGCCGTCCGGTCGTTCCTGGAGACCGGCTCGACATGGAGGTCCGGATGCTGCGTCACAAACGCAACATCGGCTGGGTCAGCGGCGAAGCGACGGTCGACGGTCAATTCGCCTGCTCGGCCGAATTGATGTTCTCGATTGCTTCCGATCCGCGAATGTTCGGCGCCGATTCCAGCGTGCTGCATGTCTAAGCCGCACGGCGATTCGTAGTGCTTCATCCTACCGCGATCGTTCACCCGAGAGCGGAGATCGGTAAAAACGCGGAGATCGGCCCCTACTGTATCGTCGGCGAGCACGTGAGCATCGGCGCGCGCACCGTGCTGCAGGCGCACGTCGTGGTGAACGGCTGGACCGAGATCGGCGACGACTGCGTTCTCTACCCATTCTCCACCGTCGGAGCCGCCTCCCAAGATCGCAAGTACGCGGGCGAACGCGCCTACACTCGCGTCGGGAGCCGCACCACCCTGCGCGAATACGTCAGCATTCAGCGCGCAACCGGCTACGACCAAATCACCGCAGTCGGCGACGACTGCCTGCTGCTCGCGTACGTGCACATCGCACACAACTGTATCCTCGGCAACGGCGTCACCATGAGCAATCTCGCGCAGCTCGCGGGACACGTGAACGTCGGCGACTACGTAACGATCGGCGGACAGACCGGCGTTCACCAATTCACCCGCATCGGCCGCAACGCAATGGTCGGCGGAATGAGCAAGTGCATTAAAGACGTGCCGCCCTTTTTTCTCGTCGAAGGCAATCCGTGCCGCCCCTACGGCCTCAACAGCGTCGGACTCCGTCGCGCCGCCTTCTCGGCCGAGGAGCGCAAAGAGATCAAAGACTTCTACAAGCTGCTCTACGATCCGAAGCTCAACGTCTCCCAAGCGACCGAGGCGATGAAGAAGCAAGTCAGCACCGATCCCGGACGCGAGATCATCGCGTTTCTCGAAGCCCCGTCCGAGCGCGGAGTTTTGAAGTGAGAACGTCGACGCCGCGTCGACGCTTTCACGTGCTGTGTCGGGTCGCTCGTCGCTCCGCATCCATGCTCCGCTCCTGCTGCGCCGCGCTCGCGCCACCTGCTAAGGAAAATTATGACCTCCTGTCAATGGCGCTCGCGTCGGAGCCCCTTCCCAGCACGTAAAAGCGTCTCCGCCGCGCGACGTTAGGAAAGAATAGAGTGCGGTACTTTTTTTCTACCGGGGAGCCATCGGGAGAGGCGATCGCGATCTATCTCGCTGACGCGATCAGGAAGATCGACGTCGATGCAAAGTTCGAGGGGATCGGCGGCGAGCGGATGCGAGCCGCGGGGTTCGCGCTTTGGATGAATAATCGCGGTTGGGCGAGCATGGGTCCGCTCGCGGCGATTCCGCGCATTCCGAAGCTGCTCGCGGCAATGCTGCGCACGGCCTTCCACATCGTCGCGTCGAAGCCCGATTTGGTCGTGCTGGTTGACTTCGGTGTCTTTAATCTTCGCTTCGCAAATACGCTCCGGCGGTATCTGCACTACAAGGGTGCGATTCTCGATCTCTTTCCGCCCGGCACGTGGCTCGACAGTGCCGTGAAAGCGCGCAACATCGCGGCCGTGTCGTTTCCGGTGACGGCCTTTGCGCATCAGCGCGATTTCTATCGCAGCCTCGGCTGCGAAATCGAGTTTTTCGGTCATCCGCTCGCGAGCCGCTATGCGATGCGGCCGTTGCGCGAGTCGCCGCCGGACGACGGCGGCGTCGTCGCGATGCTGCCGGGGAGCCGCGCGGGCGAGTTGCGCCGGCACATTCCGGTGATGCTGGCCGCGCTGGCCGCGCTGCAGAAGCGCCGTCCGAACGCACGCGGCGTATTTGGCGCGGCGGACGATCGGGGTGAGCGAACGATACGCCAGGCGATCGAAAGCGCGGGCGTGCGCGATGTGAACGTCCTGCGTGGAGTTTCCGGCGCGGTAGCCGATGCGGATGCGGCGATCGTCGCTTCGGGGACCGCCGTTTTGGAGACGGCGCTACTCGGCGTGCCGGCCGTCGCTATTTACGTCATTCCTCCGATTCTTATCCGGTACGGGCACCGCATGATTCGCCATCGTTTCATCACGCTGCCGAATCTGGTGCTAAAGCGCGAAGTCGTTCCCGAGATGCTCCAGGAGCGGGCGACGCCAGAGGCGCTCGCCGACGCGGTTGAGGCGCTCTTCGCCGATCCATCGCGGCAGTACGGGGAGTTCGTCGCATTGCGCGCGGCGCTCGGACCTGCCGACGCGCTCGACCGCTGCGCGCGCTACGCCGTCGGTTTGGCGCGCGGCGCCGCATGATTCGCATCTATCACACGTCGGATCTCCACGACCGGCGTGGCATCGCCGGTCCGCTGCGCACCCTGCGCGCGCACCGGCCCGGACTGCTCTTCGATTGCGGCGACGCGCTGCGCGGCAGCCAGAGCATGTACTTTCGTGAGGAGCCGATCATCGCCGAGATGGATGCAGCAGGATACGACGCGCAGGCGATCGGCAATCGCGAGTTTCACTATCTGTTCCCGCTGCTTCGGGCACGCGCCGCGCGAATGGGCCACCCGCTCGTTTGCACGAACCTGCACGATACCAAGGGGCGAAAGCTGCCGTTCGTGCCGGCGCTCCGAATCGACGCGACGGGCGATCGCGGCGAGCAGGTTCGCGTGCACGTGCTCGGTCTGCTCATCATGCAGTATCGCACCGGCAGCAAATGGGAGCGGCTCTTCGGCTGGCGTTTCCTCGACCCGGCGAGCGCCATCGCGCCGTACGCCAGCCAAGTTCCCGAGGGCGATCTTTTGGTCGTATTGTCCCACGTCGGCCTCAGGCTCGACCGGCGCCTCGCAGCAAGCGTTCCGCGCATCGATCTCATCCTCGGCGGTCACAGTCACGACACGCTGTTGCAGCCCGAGTATGCCGGAGACGTTCCGATCGTGCACGCCGGCCCGTACGGGCGCTTCGTATCGGACAGCGCTTTGGAGTACGATGCGTCCCGGCGGCGCTTTACGCTGGCCGATTTCGCTCTCGTTCCGCTGCTCGAACGAAACGCGGCGTGAAGCGCGTGCTCTTCGTCACCAACGGTCACGGAGAGGCCGCGATCGCGCAGTGCATCGGTGCCGAGCTCCGCGCGCTTCTGCCTGACGCGCGGCTCGATCACCTCGCGCTCGTCGGCGATCGATTCGAGTCGGCAATGCGCGAGGTGGGTCCGCGCCGCGCGATGCCCAGTGGCGGACTCATCGCGATGGGAAATGCGCGCAACCTTGCGCGCGACGTGCGCGCGGGATTGCTGAGGCTGACGTGGTCGCAGACGGCGTTTCTCCGCGCCGCGCGCGGCGAGTACGATGCCGTCGTTGCGGTTGGGGACGTCTACGCACTCGTCATGTCGCTCCTGACCCGGGCTCCGGCAATCTTCGTCGGAAGCGCAAAAAGCGTGGACGTCGCTCCCTACGGTCCCTTCGAAGAACGCCTTCTGGCGCGCGCGAAAGTTCGGTTCGTGCGCGACGAGGCAACTGCATCGGCACTGCGCGCGCACGGCGTCGAGGCGGAAGCGGCGAACGCGATCGTCGATCTCTTCGCTTCGCCGGACGATGCGCGCATCGAGGCCGCAGTTGCGGGATTTGCGCCCGCGCTCGCGCTCTTTCCGGGAAGCCGCGAGAGCGCGTACGCAGATGCGGACTTTCTCCTCGACGTCGTGGGCGCGCTGGCCGCGTCGCGCGAACGGATCGGCGCGGTATTGTCGATCGCGCCGGGCCTCGATGCGGCGCGCTTTGCGGCCGACGCGCTGCGCGCGGGCTGGGAGG
>DATASC010000177.1:0-7321 GCA_036269355.1 Candidatus Cybelea sp.
CGCGCGCACGGTCACGCGGCCGTCGTCAAGTGTCTCGTAATCGACGGTAACGCAGAACGGCGTACCGATCTCGTCTTGGCGGCGGTAAAGCTGGCCGATGTTGCCTTCGTCGTACTGCGTTCGAAACGACGAACGCAGCGCGGATTCGATACTGCGCGCGCGCTCGACCAAGTCGGGTTTGTTACGCGCCAGCGAGAAGACCGCGACTTGCACCGGCGCGATCGCCGGATGAAAACGCAGGACGGTCCGCTCCGTCTCCTTGCCGTTCGGATCGGCGCTACGCTCGCGCTCGTAAGCGTCGATAAGAAATGTCAGCACCGTCCGGTCCATGCCGGCCGAGCTTTCGATCAGCAGCGGCGTGTAATGCGCTTTGGCCGCCTCGTCGAAGTATTGCAGATCCTTGCCTGAGAGCTCGATGTGTGCGTCTAGGTCGTACGTCCCTCGGTGCGCGATCGACTCGAGCTCTCCCCAGCCCCACGGGAAGAGGTATTCGACGTCGATGCCGGCGCGCGCGTAGTGCGGGCGCTCCACCTCGCTCAGCTCGTAGAACCGAAGCCGCTCCGAAGCGATGCCGTACTGCGCGTACCACGCTTTGCGCCGTTCCACCCATTGCTGAAAGATTTCCATGTCCTTGCCGTCGTCGGGGACGAAATATTCGAGCTCGGCCTGTTCGAACTCGCGCAGGCGGAAGGTGAAGTTTCCGGGGGTGATCTCGTTGCGGAACGACTTGCCGATCTGCGCGACCCCGAACGGCGGTCGTCGTCGCGCGGACTGATAGATGTTCTTAAAGTTAACGAAGATGCCCTGAGCCGTCTCGGGCCTTAGATAAGCCATCGCCGACGTGTCTTCCATCGGACCCACCGACGTGCGCATCATCAGATTGAAGTTGCGAGGCGGCGTGAAGGAGTCTTTGCTGCCGCAATCCGGGCATTGCTCCCGGTTCGCGAGATGGTCGAGACGGAAACGATGCTTGCAGACCTTGCAGTCGACCATCACGTCGTGAAAGGCATCCACGTGACCGGAGGCTTTCCAAACCAGCGGGTGCATCACGATCGAGGAGTCGAACGCGACCACGTCATCGCGGAGCTCGACCGTATCGCGCCACCAGGCGTCCTTGACGTTGCGTTTGAGCACGGCGCCGAGCGGGCCGTAATCCCAAAATCCGTTCAGCCCGCCGTAGATCTCGCTCGATTGAAAGATGAAGCCGCGCCGCTTCGCTAGTGCGGTGATCTCCTCCATCGTGACGCGTTTCTCCAAGGCGGCCCCTTCCATCGGGCGTAGATTCGACGCCACCTTATCGTTCCTTCAAAAACGCGGCCACCGCGCGTTTCCCGGCACGCGCCAGCCATGCCTCAGTAATTAGGTCTTTGAGTTCCTTCGCGGCGATCTTGTCGAGGCGAACCAGCACTGCCGGATAACCGTCGAAGTGCGGCGTCGTAAAGTAGACGCGCGGATTGCTTGCCAGCAACACGTCCTTCATCTCCAGGTCCGCGGTTCGGACGCCCAAGATCGGGCCCGTCGGCGCCGCATCTCCGAGCGCGTCGAGATCCGACTTTCGCAGCGGGCGTTCCCAAACGAAGAGCTTCTTGCTGACGATCCACGCGCGCCGAACGTGTGCCGTCGTCTCCTCACTCGTGCCGGGCAAAGCGAGCGCGATGCGACGTACGTCGCTCCAAGATGCCATTGGCTCAGGCCACGGTCATTGGTTGCGCGGCCAATGATCGGCGCGCTGCAAGCCATTCCGCGAAGATCCACGCCGAAGCCACCGCCGCGAGATTGTAGGCGTTGGTACCCCACGAACCTTCGGCGTTCGGATACTTGAAGATCAGCGGCGCCAGTGCGAGCACGCTAAAGACGAAGAACATCGTGGCCAGGAGCCGCGCGGCCAAAACGTCGAGTATCGCCGTGACGAATGCCAGGCCGGCCAGCACGAACGCGACGCCGGTGAAAATCGTCCAGAACGCTTGTCCAAACGGCATATACTTTGGCACCAAACCCTCGTTGCCCGAAATCCCGGTCAGATGCGCCAACCCAAAGGCGACTGCGCACAGGCCGAAGATCCAGCGGACCATCCGCGTCGTCCGGTCGGCCTGCGCTGTAGTTTGTTTCGACGATGCCGCGTAGACGATCGCGGCCGCGGCCGCGACGATGACCTGCGTGCCCATCCCTCCCAGCACGCCGATGTAGACGGGAATGTGTTGACCCAGAATGTGCGGCGCCGTGTAGAGACGCGGCAGCCAGAGGATCGCAAAGATCGTATAGACGACGCCGAGTATCGCCGCTCCCCGGCGGGCGCTCCTAGGCGACAAGACTGCAACGCCGCCAACGATCAGCCCGAACGCAACGGCATACGCGAAGATCGTATGCGGCGGGATGTTGTCGCCGAATGCTTGGATTGGCTGATGCGCGCGCTCGAAGTCTCCCCAAACGAGATCGACGACTCCGGCGGCGACCGTGGCGAACGAGTACAGATAAATCGCAGGGCGCAAGTTCAAGTTGCGCCCTTCGACAGGCCGCGGTCGTTTCCGCACCTAAAGCCCGATAACGTTATGGGAGCCTGGATTCCCCCCGGGTGGCCGCGCCTCACACCGCGTCTCTTCGTGAAGCAACCCGCTGAGTGCGTCGCGTTTATCAAGCACGTGTTCGGAGCAACTGGCGAGCTCGAGCAAGATCGGCCGACGACCCTCGACGTCGGCGGTTCCAAGATCATGGTAAGCGGTACGGGTCCGCGCGAGGCAACGCGCTCCAGTTCGTATGTCTACGTCCCCGACGTCGACACAGCGTACGAGCGCGCTCTCTCTGCCGGCGCCTCGGCTATTGAGGAGCCTGATGAGATGCCATACGGCGATCGCCGGGCAACGGTCCGCGATCCGTGGGGCAACGACTGGCAGATCGCTACGCACCGCTCGCCGTAAGAGCTGTTAATCCAAGTCACTGCAACGGCCAAGGGTTACGAAGCGGATATCTTCGGATTCCTTTTGGATACGACTCCTGATGCGAGCTCAGCCAATCCTCGGAGAGCACGGCTAAGTATTCGAAGTATTCCCATCCGTTGGGATCGCCCGCCTCTCTTCCGAACGCCGTAAACGCGGCAAGCCGCTTCCAGGCGCCGAGCGTAACTCCGCAATACTGATCGACGAACAAGGTCTGATCGACGATCCCGTTCTTGACAAGCAAACCCATGAGCTCAAAGGTGTTGCCAACCAGGACGCACGCGTGGTGCATTTCGGCGAATCGTGATTCAACTATTGGGGGCGGCACCCGTCGGCGTATCGCAAGTTCGTAGCGGCGATACTCCGGATCGGCTAAGACCACTTCAAGATTGCTGTTTAGCAGCGTTATGGCGTCGGTAAAGTCACGACTATCGAGTTTTTCGCCGACCGCAAGCAAGGCATTGATTTGATTGGCGGCGCGGAGGTGCCGTAGCTGGATTAGCGCGGCCAAGGCCGCCGCCGCCACAATCGTGACCGTCAGCAGGCCTGCCGCGGTATTGATTAGCTCAAGCGGCATCGCTATGCTCTAAATGCTTGTCAGTCATGGGAAATAGTGGGATGGAGAACGGCTGGGGCGCCGCAGCAATGCGGCGCCTCGCTTCTTACCGCATTTTGCATCAAAAACGCCAAACTTGCACCAGTCCGATTGCGGCACGCCATATTTCCTCATATAGTCGACGCCCATCGCGCCACCGCCGCTTTCTACGAGGTGCCAGCGGCCGGCCCGCCTTTGGTACAGAGACTCTCCGCCGCCGGCGCCGTACCACCCACCGATCGCCCAGGCTCCTGACACAACAACATAAGGGATCAGTGGACCGCGCATCATCTCACGTACAGCCTCGACATCGTCGCGACGGCCGGCATCCCTGGGCAACGCCCCCATGCATGGTCGGTCGTCTTTCGGCCTGGGCATTCCGCGCATTAGTTCGTTCTCGTTGTTTTGGCCAAGATGATGCGCTTCCAAGTTGCAGTAGAAGTTGAGAGCGTCGATCGCTTGCCATCCAAAGGGAAATCGCTCCACTAGAATTGCGAAGGTGACTGGATCTCCCTCCATTCTGCCGCCTTCCGTTAGAACCGCTGCAAAGGTACCCACGACGTTTACGCGCTTAACGATGGCCGAGTGCTTGGGATCGACATACATCGCTCTAAGCGCCGCAGCTTGCGCGGTATTCGCCCATGCATGGAGCGTCATAGCGAGTAGTAGCATTATCCCTTATCATTCGACTCGCGCCCTATGAGGCGCTCCTCAGGTGACGCCGCATATAAAACGGCAGAGTTACGCGATGCGCTCGGGTTTGGCTTTCCGCTCGTAATTGCCCGCAGGCGGCCGCGAAATAATCGAACGACGCCTTGCCGACCGGCCAAATCGTGGGATGGATTCACAGCGCTCGGCTCCGGGTTCGATTCCCGGGCGCTCCAGCCGGAACGAAACAAATAACCGTTGCGAAGTCGGCGCAGACGTGGTAACGTCGGCAGCGTATCGAGCCGTCGACACATCGAAACGCACGAAGCGCCGCAGTAATGTGGCGCTTCGTTCTCTTTAACAAATGAACACCTCGCGAATCGCTCCAAGCAACTCAGGCTGTTGCTCCTCCACAACGTCGACGATCAGATATCGCCGGTCGGCTTCGCTCAGGATGACACGGTGTGATGCGCCTTTGGCTGTGTTTCAGCTTGTAGCTGCCCGCAGGCGGCGGCGATGTCGCGTCCCATGTTCTGACGGACCGTAACTTGAACGCCCGATGCTTCGAGAATCCCGGCAAACTTCCAAATGTTTGCCTCGGCGGTCGCATGGTATGGAGCGTCCGGAGTGCTGTTATATGGAATTAAATTTACATGGTAAAGATGTCCGCGCATCAGCTCGGCGAGAGAGCGCGCGCAGGCGTCCGTGTCGTTGATCCCCGCAAGCATGACGTACTCGAAGAACACCTTCCGGTTCCTCTTGCGAACGTAGCGGTCACAAGCGGCCATCAGCTCGGCGATCGGAAAGCGCCGATTGACCGGCATTAGCTGCGAGCGCAGCTCGTCGGTCGGCGCATGGAGCGATATGGCGAGGTTCACTTGCACGTGCTCGCCGGCAAAACGATCGATCTTGTCGACGAGACCGACCGTGGAGATCGTGATGTGGCGGTGGCCGAGTCCAAAGCCGTTCGGATCGTTCAGCAGCGCGACGGCTTCAATCACGGCCTCGTAGTTGTGGAACGGCTCGCCCATGCCCATGAAGACCACGTTCGTGATGCGCTTGTCCTTGCGCGCTAGTTCGCGCGCGAAGAACCATGCCTGATCGAAGATCTCGCCCGCGGACAGATTCCGGTTGAAGCCGCCTTGTCCGGTTGCGCAGAACGCGCATGCGAACGCGCACCCTGCCTGCGACGAGATGCAAACCGTCGTGCGATTCCCATGGTGCTCCATCAGCACCGCTTCAACTTCCTTGCCGTCGCTAACCCGGAAGACACCCTTCGTCGTCTGTGCGTCCTTCGAGTGCTGCACCGCGATCGGCTCGATCGCCGAAAACGTGACTCCGCGTTCCTTCAACCCCGCTCGCAGATCTTTCGGAAGCGTGGTGACCTCGTCAACGCCACCAAGGAGTTCCTTTGTCGCCGCATGGTAGAGTTGGCGCAGCCGGTACGGCTTGAGGGAGTAATGGTGCGCGAACTCCTCGGCATCGGAGAAACCCGCACGGCCCACGACGTTGCGCAGCCAAGAATCAAGTGGCTTCAAAGAGACTCTCTTGCCGGACCTCCAGCACGCCCGCCGTTGGCGTTAGGGGCTCGTCGAGCTTCACGCGTACGGCCTTGAGATCGGCCCAAACCATGCGCTTCACGGCTTCGATCTCGCCGCCGGTCTGGCGCAAGATATATGCCGGATGAAACGTCACCATCAGCGGTACGTCACGCGGACCGACGTACCAGCGACCGCGCATGCGCGTGATCTGAAAATCGCGACCGAGAAACGATTTCGCCGCCGGAGCGCCGAGCGCGAGAATCACCGCCGGCGCGATGATTTCGATCTGTTCGTCTAGGAACGGGCGGCAACTCTCCATTTCGTGCTGCTCCGGCGCGCGGTTGCGCAAGCCGCTTGGACCTGGCAGGGTGGGGCGGCATTTGACGGTGTTGCAGATGTACACCTCTTCGCGCGCGAGCCCGATCGCCGCGAGCATGCGATCGAGCAACTGGCCCGCGCGACCGACGAACGGACGTCCGAGCTGATCTTCCGTCTCGCCCGGTCCTTCACCGATCACCATCAAGCGCGCGCACGCATCGCCCTCACCGTAGACGTTGTTGCGCCGCTCGTACCCGATCTCGCACCGACGGCAGGCCGCAGCTGCGATCGACGCGAGAGAGAGTCGGCCGGCGCGCCGCCCGCGCTCGGACTCATCCATTTGTTTGCGCTCCGCTCTGCTCGACCGAAACGGCGCGTCCGAACGCCACGACCTCGCACGATCCGTCGGTTCCCTCCGATACGAAGAACTGCAGGCCGACGACGGCATTGGCGCCCAGCACGTCTGCGCGTCGCCTAAGCGCCTCGACGGCATCGTTCCGCAACTGCTCCGCGTCGCTCAAAAACTCGGCGCTAGACAGGCCGATGAGCATGCCGAGACTGCGAAACGTCGAGCGCAGACGGTTACGCGGACGCGACGCGCTTCCGGAGACATACCCGAAACTGCGCAGGGTGCGATAACCGTCGAGCTCGTCGAAGGTGACGACGTCCTCGCGGGCGATCACGGCGTAAGAAACGAAGGGACGGGCATGCCGGAGGTTTCACCGTCGGTGCTTATCATCCGCCTCGACGCAATCGGAGACGCGCTCGCCTTGACGCCGCTGCTCGCAGCCTTTCGCCGGCGCGCCATCCCGGTCGACGTCGTCCTTTCGCGTGCCAACGCCGGCGTATTTACCGCGCGCGCCGCGCGACGCGCCATCGTCGCCGGCTTCGCACTGCGTTCGTCAGATCGATCGAATCTCGCGGCGATCGAGCGCTTCGGGCACGGGCTCCGTGCGAATGGTTACAGCCACGCGCTCGTCGCTACGGAAGACCCGGGCGGGTATCGCTTGGCGGCGGCCGTCGCCGCGCCAAATCGGGTCGGCTTTATCAACGCATGGGGCAAGCCGTTCAAAGCGTTATGGGCGCGGCGTCTGCTCAGCGCCGGCGTCCATCGTCGTGCCGGTTTGGATCCGCGCGCGCCGCATGAATGCGAGGTGTTATTCGGCCTGGGCAGATCGCTCGTCGGCGACGGGCCGCCGACTCGCGAACTCGCCCAACTTCGCCCGCTCGTCATCGACGGCGCTCCGGAACCCGACGAGCGCATCGCCGTGCAAGTCACCGATAAA
>DATASC010000178.1:0-9858 GCA_036269355.1 Candidatus Cybelea sp.
CACTTCGCACGATGGCCGCCTCGGAGACAAGCGTGAGCAGCAGCGCGTACGGCACTCCATACCGCTCTACAAGGCGACGCGCTTCACCGATATGTTCGCGGGCGCGTCGTGCGTCGCCGCGGCGCGCGTGACAGATGGCCAGCAGATGGTGTGCGTCTCCGACGCCGCGTTCCACTCCTCGCGATCTGTAGCCCGATAGCGCGGAACGCGCCTCGGCGATGGCCGCGCTTCCATCACCGAGATTTGCGAGCGCGGCGCCGGCCACTGCGTGCCAGCTCGGCAATTCGTTGCGCGGGCAGCCATTCTCGGGACGAACGTATCCGAGAATTACGAGCGCTTCGCGGGAGCGCCCCGCCATCGTGTATGAATGGGCCGCCTCCATCGCGAGATTTGCGCGATCGCTCGCGCGTGCTCCGCCATGCGAAAAAGACAGCAGGTGCTGATACCAACGGATAGCTTCGTCGTAGTCGCCGCAGATCGCGTGGAGTCCTACGAGGTCGGCGCCAAGCCGGCAGGCCGTGGACGACCAGCCCGAGTCAACGGCAAGTCGCAGAAGCGATGTGACTTCAGCGATCGCAGCCGACGTTCGGCCGCCGATGCATGCTTCGATTGCCGCATGCATCGCGAGAATCTCGAGTGCCTTTGGACGTCTGCGCAGCTCGAACGTGTCGATTAACGCAACGGCTTCGAGGGACGAGGCGTGCGCTCGCGCGTAGGCTCCGAGCGAAAAGTGCAGCAGCGCAGTGTCGCCGAGGGCATCGACGAGCGCCGAGGCTGATTTTGAATCGTTGGTGCCGGCAACGCCGGCGCGAAGAATCGACAGCGCTTGGGTGATCGATGAAAGGGCGTCGTCGAGGCTTAGGCTAAGCCGCGAGCGCGCGCGCGCCAGCCGTCCGCGGAGTAGCTGGCCGGCTTGCTGCTCGCAAATGGAGTTCACAATCAGCGACGCCTCGCCAGTTGCTTCCGCCGCGACGCTTTCGTCGCTGCAATCTGCCGCCGTTTCCGCGAGCTCGAGCAGAAGATCGGCGCGATCGACGGCCTCTCGAGCGGTTGCGGCGAGTTCGCGCAATACACCGAGGCAGCGCGTGTCTCCCGCCTGGGCGAGGCTGCGAGCGAACGCGCGCGCGGCGATGCCTGCGTCGCATGGCGCTTCGAGCGTGGCGCGAACCCTGGCGGGCTGCTGAATGTGCTCCGATTCGAAGAGGTAGCTGCTGAGCAGGGCTAGTCCGGCGCGCCTATCGCGAAAAAATTGGCGTGGCGAGAGGCCTAAGTCGCCTTGAATCGTCGACGCGCGCTCTCCATTCAGATCGTATCGTCGCACGATCGCTTGCTGGCGCGAAGGCAGTCGAAACAGAGCAATCTCGACGGAGCCGAGCAGCGCGGCTCTTGGCTGTGCGCTTGGGGCGCCTCGCAGCCTTCGTAACGATCGCCGAACTTCGGAGAGCGGGTCCTCTCGGTCAGACCTGCGCGCCATGAATCTTATTTCTGCGGCGACGGCATTCTTCTTCGGGCGCGCGATCAAAGTGTGTAAAGAATGCCACATTTCCGCCGCGCCGGAGGAGGCCCGGCTCCTGGGCTGGGAGCGAGCGACGAAAGGAGAGGATTGCATGCAGCACTTCGGCTTCTACCGCACCCACATCGGTGTTGCCGCGTTTGCTCTGTTGACGGCTTGCGGAGGTGCAGGCTCGGACGTCGCGCCGCCGGCCGGCGCGGCCGCGACTGCGCGGATTGACAGAGGCAACGCGGGCCGCTACGACGGGGTGGTATTTGTCTCTGATGAGGACAGCAACGCGGTCTGGATCTGCTCGGCGAACGGCGGCGACATTCGTCGCGGTTTCTTGCCACCGACCGGCCAGCTCAACGGTGTCTCGGATCCCGCGCAGATGGCGGTCGACGCGCAGGGCACGCTTTATGTGGCCAATGCGCAGACCGATGCCAGCGGGGCCGGTGAGATCGCGGAGTATCCGCGCGGGAGCACGTCACCCGCACATACGCTGACGACGGGACTGAACACGACGACGGGCGTGGCGGTTGATTCCAACGGAACGGTTTACGCGAGCAACAAGTTTTTGGGCTCGATCGTGGTCTTCCCTAAAGGGAAAAGTGCTCCAAGCAAAACGATCAAGAAAAACCTGAACGGCCCCGACGGCTTGGCCGTCGACAAAGCGGGCAATCTCTTCATCGCGGACAGTTCGGCCAATGACGTTCTGAAGCTGACGCCCGGTTCGTCGGCGCCGCAATCGCTTCGCTTAGAAGGCTTGGGCCGTCCCGTTGGCGTTGCGCTCGATCGCAACGGCAATCTTTACGTGAGCAACTACCTTGGTGCGTCATCGAACGTCACTGTCTACGCGCAAGGGTCCACGACGCCATCGCGGACGATCGTCGTGCCCGGGCCGCCATATAATTCCGAGAGCACGATCGCAGAATCGATGATGCTTTCGGTATCGAAGCCCGGCGACGTATTGATCGCCAGTGCGCCGCTCTCGCTCGCGCTGATCGGCAGCGAAGAGTGGTTTGGATATGCACCGGCCATTGTCGGCTACCTATCCGGGACCGCACAGCCGGCATGGAGCGTCTACAACGTGACCGGTAACGACGCGGTCTTTCAACCGGCAAAGTAAAGGAGATCACAGTGTTGTATACTCGAATTCTCATCGGCGCCGCAATCCTCGCGATGTGCGCGGGAGCGGCGCACGGCGCGGCGCCGCGCTTGCGCGCTGGGTGCGCCTTCAATTTGCCGCTGACGCCTGCGATGTGCACGCGACTCCTCACCACAACGCACCCGGCAGTCCACAGCTGGAACTCGAGCCGTAGCAATGAGACGCTCGTGTACACGTCGCAGCCGTTCTCCGGCATTGTGGCGATCTCGGCCGTGGGACCGCGGGGTTTCAAAGCCGCCGGAAAGCTCGCGCTCCCGCCGCAATCGGTCGCGTTAGGTCTGACTGTGGATGCCGCGCAGAACCTCTACGTTGCGATCGCGACTCTCGGCTCGGGAACGCCGAGCGTCGAGGTCTTCCCGCGCGGAGCGACACAGCCGAGCAAGACGTATACCGAAGGGCTGAGTGCGCCGGTCGATGTCGCGGTCGATCACAACGGCACGCTGTACGTGGCGAATCTGGCGAATGCCGGCGGGGGAGGTTGCGGAGAGGGGAGCGGCCCCGGCGGGAACGTGGTCGAGTACGATAGCGGGAGCACGACGCCGTCACGGATCATTAGCGGCTTCCCAGGCTGTCCGAGCGCGCTGGCGGTCGACGCGAAGGGCAACCTCTATCTGACGTACTCGTACTATCCGTCGAGCGGCTTCGTCGAGAGCGACGTGATCAAATACGCCAATCGGTCGACGAAGGGAAGGGCCTTAAACCTGCAGGTTCCAGGCGGTCCACAGCTCGGCGGCATTGAAGTGACGCCGCGCGGCGCGCTGGTCGTTGAGAACGTCCAAGCCGACGCGACGCTCAATCAGATTCTTACGTTTGCGCGTGGCTCGAAGAAGCCGACCAGCACGATTCAATACGGCGGAACGGGTTGGGGAACGGTCTTCAAGTTCTTTGCATTGCTAGGCAATCGTGTCTACGCGCCCGCCTATATCGTGCAAAGCCTCTCGTACATCGCGGCAACGCCGGCCGAGTTCGCATACCCGAGCGGAACGCAGGTGTTGGTGCAAGATCCGGCCCACGGCGCCGGGCCGTGGTCGTACGGATTTGCGGTCAGCGCGGGAACGTAGTAGGGCATCAGCGCTTTGATTTGAGGTTCCAGGTAGACGTTGTAGATAGACCGGTTGCCGGAGACACAGAACAGGTTGTATCGTTGCCGGCGTCAATGATGCTGAAAGCGAAGGTTGAACCTGTACATTATGAAGATAGGTCTGGTGTAGAAAGGCTAAAATATGAGGCGCAACACCGTCTTAATCATCATGTCTTTGCTCTCGATTGTGCTCCTCTCGCTTCACTTGACGGACGACATCGTCTATGGGGGCGATAGGTCGCCGGTCTCAAACGTCGTGGTAATCGCCATTCTCGTCATCTGGCTGTACGGGGCGCTGGTACTCGCCGAGCGGCGATCGGGGTACGCGATCATGCTGCTCGGATCGGTCGCGGGCATCGTCGTTTTCGCCGTTCACGACAGCAGAGCAGGAGGGCTGCCGGCCGGCTCGCTCGCCGAGTCTAGTGGACCGTTTTTCTTCGTTTGGACTCTCCTCGTGCTCGCCACGACGTCCGTTTTCTCCGGTATTCTTGCAGCACTCGAGTTATGGAATCTTCGAAGTTCAAAGGCGCAATAAGACCTCAGATTCTTTCAACGTAGCGTACGACGGCTTTTTTTCGCCCCTTCGACAGGCTCAGGGTGACAAAGTGGTCAGATTCTTTCAGCGAAGCGTCCGACAGGTTTTCGGCGCCCCTTCGACAGGCTCAGGGTGACAAAAAGATCAGAGCAACGTAGCGGTCAGATGGCGTAGCGGTCAGGTGGCATAGCGGTCGGGGTGACATAGCGGTCAGGGTGACGCGCGAGAGACTTGTATTGCGCCGCGGTCGATGCTGCCGGCGCGCCGAGGGTTACCGAAGAAGTCGACCGCCGGTGCGCGAACGTCCGTGCCGCTGCGTAGTGCGCGCGAGTTCGCGGTCGGTGCGAAGTCCCGCGGCGATGGGTTCGCCGAAGAAGCGGCGGAGAGCGGGTTTACCAGCAGCGGGTCGGCAACGATGTCATGCGGCCCGACATCGGGTATCGCCGAGCCATGAAGGACATTGTAGTCGTAGGTGCCGCCGACGCCGCTATCGACCTCCTTGCCGTTGAGGTTCACGGCGACGTTGTTGTAAAAATAGACGTCATGCGACAGGCGGTTAGCCGCAAGCTCGCCGACGTTGACGTAGGGAGAGTCGCTCTTCTCGTCGTTAAAGACCGTGTTGTTGACCACGTCAACGTGCGAGGACGCGTTTAGCGCTATCCCCTTTCCGCCATTGGCGAAGACGATGTTGTTGGCGATGTAAGTGCGGCCTTGATACGCCGGGTACGCGGGCACGTTCGGCATTCGGGTTATGTGGGAGTTCGTATCGACGATGATCCCGTTGCCGTCGGTGATCGCGGGGACGGGCTTGAAATAGCGGAACGGGAGATTGCAGTAGTTGTTGTAGACGAAGTTTCCGACGATGTAGTTTTTGTACGGGTGGTCGCCCGGCACGGCATCGGTGAGCATCCAGATTGAGATCCCGCTGCCATCGTTAACGCCCCACCACGAGTTGTTGTAGACGACGTTATGCACGATGCTAATGCTGTCGGCGAAGGCAGTGGTGATGCCGCTCGCGCTGCAGTCGTGTACGATGCTGTTCCGAACGATCACATCGTGGGCGAGGGCTCGCGAGTTGCCGTCCGACGGGATCCGTCCGACGAGGATGCAGTTTTCGTTGAGCTCGGGCTGCGAGCCGTCGTTCGCGTGACCTTGCGCGGGCGAGATGGTTTGGTTTTGTCCGACGACTTCGAACCCGTCGATCAAGATGTACGAGCCGCTCCCCGTTGCGATGCCGATTCGCGAAGCGTTCAGATGGATGACGGGATGCGCTTCCGGCGCGGCTACGAACTTGACCCAGGCGTCGGGCGATCCGGACGTCGTGATGCGCAGGGGTGCGTAGTCGCCGGTTGCCACGATGACCGTGACGCCCGGGCCGGCGTTTTCCGACGCCTTCCTCAACGTTCGCCAGGCCGTAGATGGAGTTCGGCCGTTCGCGCTATCCGAGCCGCCCGTTGCGTTGACGTAGTAACAGGCTCGATCGCAGGAAGAAGTGGGATTCGAGTTCCGCCCGGGGACGGCGACGAGTTCCGTCGGAGCGGCGGCCGTGGGGGGCGCGAATGCAAGCGTGGAACCGGCGACTGCGAGCAGAGCGAGCGCCGCCGTGCGTTGGAACCGGCTAATCAGCACCGTCGGATTATTCCCACGCTGCAGTCTCCCGAACAAGTGGTGTTTTCTCGCATCGACGGGCCACTCGCCAAAAGCGATGATGAGCGAGGTCGCCGGGTTCGCGCAGGCATGGCGGGTCTACCGACGGTCGAATCGGGTGGGTGGCTCGCGGGCTCCCTTCGGGAAGCGAACGGCGCCGGCTCCCCTACCGAGCCGGGCCCGGCGACCCTAGCAGGCGGCCTAGCTGCAGGCGCGAGCGGACGTTGAGTTTGTGCAGCGACGAGGAGACGTGCTTTTCGACCGTTCGCAGGCTGATGTGCAGAACTTGCGCGATCTCGTCGTTGGAGTGTCCGGCCGCGACGAGCTCGGCGACCTCGCGCTCGCGCGCCGAGAGCAGCGCGACGGTCGCGTCGTCGCGCACCGTCTCCAGGCGGCGGACGTCGCGCAGCGCCCCAAGCGCTCGATATGTTTCTAGAGCGCGTTTGCGCTCGCCGCCGAGCTCGTATCCGCGCGCGGCGAGCCACGGCCAGCCGATCGCATCGAAGCGTGCGGCCGCCTCCAGCGCACGCTCCTGAATGGGCGTCGCCATCAGGCCGCGTTGACTCGCAAACGCTTCGAAGAGCGCCAGCGCCGCTTTGTTCACGCGATCTTGCGGCCGTGTCGCAGCTTGTGCAAGCTGTTCGTGCATGCGTGCGACGTCGTCGCTCGCGCCGAACTGCGCGGCCGCGAGATAAGCGAAGAGAAAGCGATGCGGCCCGGGGATGATCTCCGCGATGCGATGGATCCACGCGGCGGCGTCTTCGAGCTCGCCGCGCAGACCGAGTGTCCACGCGTACGGACCGCCGACCAGCCCAATCGCGAGCTTCATCCCGCGCTCGGTGCCATAGCGAAGAAACGATTCGCTGTCGTCGCGCCGCAGGCGAGCGTCGTCGCCGGCGCAGATGCCGAGCGCGAAGCTTGCGATCTTGACGTGGACGAGAATTGCGTAACTTTGGCCCGGCGTGTCGCGGATGTCGCCGAGAAGCGCGCGCGCCCCCTTGAAGTCGCCGCGCAACACGTGTTCGAAGGCCGAGGCCGCCGAGTTTAACGTGGTCAGCGTCCAGCTGTTCGCGTCGGGTTCTTCCGGCATTGCGGCGTGGAAGTGCTCGCGCGCCAGGTCGATCTCGCCGAGCCCAAGCGCATCGAGCGCGATTTGGGAGTGCGTGTGGCGCAGGCTGGCGCGGTTGCCGATCTGCCGCGCCGCCGCGAGCGCGCGCTCCACGTCGGCTCGCCAGGCGTTAACGTCGCCGCGCATCGCCTCGACCTTGAAGCGCGCCTGATAAACGTGATCGGCTGCGAGCGCATCGGCGATGGGCTCTTGCACCTCGCTCACGAATGCGAGCGCGGTCTCAAAGTCGAGCGCGGCGATGCAGTTGTAGGCGATGCGCGAGCGGAGGAGGTCGAGCGCCGCCGACGGCACCTTGGGCGCGAGCGCGGCGATCGTTTGCCGGTAAAACTCGATCGCGCCGGCCGTGTCGCCCGCGTTGTAGAGCTGCGCGCCGAGTGCCGACGCGTTCGTCGCGAAGCCTTCGTAATCGCCGGCAGTCCAAAACAGTTCGGCGGCGCGACGCAATCGCACCACTCCCGAAGCAAAGTCGTTCAGTGCGCCCAGCGCGACGCCGATCTTATGGATGAGGGTCGCGTACTCCGCGGTATCGGCTTTGCGGTCGGCGAGCGCGCGCTCGTAGTACGCGATGGCGTCGGCGATAGCGCCGATGGCAAACGACCGATCTCCGGCGGTCTCGGCGTACGACGCAGCGCGTTCGAGGTTGCCGGCGCGCCGCCAGTGGTGCGCGAGCTCGACGCTACGCGTTCGGTGGTCCGGAAGCCGCTGGAGTTCCTGAGCGATGGCTTCGTGCAGCGGCCGCAGTCCTTCGGCGAGCAGCTCGTCGTAAAGCACTTCTTGGGTTAGCGCGTGGCGAAACGTGAGCTCGCCCGGCGCCGTGCGGCGGTCGTCGATGAGGTTCAGCGAACGCGCGCGTTCGAGCGCCGAGAGTACCGCGTCGCGCCTCCCGTCGGAGAGCGCGATCAGCCGGTCCACGGAGAAACGCTCGCCGAGCACCGCCGCGCGCGAAAGGATCTCGCGCTCGGGTGCGGCCAGCAGCGCGGCACGCGCGAGTACCGCACCGCGAATCGAGAGCGGCAGTTCCGTCGCGCTGCTGCCCGCGCCGCGCTCGAGCGCGTCCTTGAGCAACTCTTCGGCGAAGAACGGATTGCCCTGACTGCGGCGGACGACGTGCGAGATCGTCGCCGGATCGAGCGCGCCGGGACGCGGCAGCGCACGAAGCACGAGCGTGTTGCTCGAACGTTCGTCGAGCGGCGCGAGCGCGATGCGTGCGACGCTCGGTTTGGTCAGGAGGACCGAAAACTCGCGCAGACTGGGATGACCTGCGCCGACCTCATCGGAGCGGTAGGTTGCGACCACCAGCGTGCGCCGCTTGCCGATGCGGTCGGCGAGATACGTGAGGAAGCCCAGCGTCGAACGGTCGGCCCAGTGAACGTCTTCGACGAGGAGAACGACCGTGCCGCGCAGCGCATAGCGCGCGAACGCATCGTCGATGGCGTCAAAGAGCGCGCCGCTCGGGTGGCCGCCCGCGTTCGGATCGGCGTCGCGCTCGAACGTTAGTCGTTCCACCAGCGCCTGGGCCTTGGCGTCGAGCGACGCGGTGCCGCGTTTTCCGAGATGGAGCAAGAGTTCGCGCAACGGTCCCAGCGGCGTCTGCACGAACTCGACGCAGCGAGCCGATGCCGCGATGGCACGGCCGCTCGTTACGTTCTCTTCGAAGGCTTGCAGCAGCCGCGACTTGCCGACGCCGGCATCGCCGGCGACAAGGACGATTCGGCCGCGTCCATCGGCGGCCTCGCGACGATACGACGCGAGGGCGTCTATCTCGCGGTCGCGACCGACGAGTTCGCTCAAGTCAGTTCGCGCGCGATGCTGAATGCGGCGTCCTCGTCCCAGTGGGCGCCGAGTTTGACGATTTCATCGAAGCGCTCTCCGAGGTCGTTCCGAAGCGCGGCGGCGACGCGATCGTACTCTTGCCTTTCGGTGTAGTCGCGCAGGGCACCGAGTGCGGCGAGCCGCGAATCGACGAAGCCGAGCAGCATCGCCGCCTTTTCCCGGCGGGTCGCGGCAGGGAGGTCTTCCGTTGTGCGTTCAAGCGCGGCGATCGCGGCAACGTGCTGGAGCGCATACGCGGCGAGCACCGTCGCGCGCACGTCGCGCGCCGCTTCGAGCGCCTGCGTCACGTACGCGCGGGCGTCGTCGAAACAGTCGAGTGCGACGAGGTACGCCGTCATGTTCGTCAGATCGACCGCTTCGGACCGGCGATTCTGCGTCGCGGCGTGACCGACGCGAGCCTCCTCGGCCCGATGCAGCGCCGCGGCGGCATCGCCGGACGCAAATTCGACTTCGGCGAGATGTCCGGCAATCGATGCGGCGGGGCGTTCGAGACCGAGCGCCGCGTACCGCGCCAGCGCCTCGTTGTAATAGCGGCGGCCACCTGCGGCATCGCCGGATCGCGCACACGCGGTGCCGAGGTCGCCGTAGACGAGCGCCTGCAACCGGCGATTCTGAAGTCGCCCTGCGGCGGCAAGCGCGCTCTGCAAGTACGCTTCGCCTTCGGACGTCTTTCCGGTTGCAGCGAGCGCGCTGCCGGCCGCGTGTTCGGCACGCGCGACCTGCAACTCATCGAGCACCGAACGCAGCCGCAACGCCTGTTCCGCCGCCGCGAGCGACGCCGCGGCCTCGCCGAGCGATCCCGAGAGCTCCGCTTCGGCGATGTAGAGCTGCGCGAGCTCGTCGGCCTGCGTCTTCGACGTGACCGAGTCCATCGCGAGGCGTACCCAGCGCCGTCCCTCGAGGGGAGAGAGCGAATACCAGAGCCGCGCGAGCGCGCCGGCGAGAAGACACCCCGAGCGCAGATCGTTGCGTT
>DATASC010000179.1:0-42986 GCA_036269355.1 Candidatus Cybelea sp.
GAAATACTCGGGAATCTTGTCGGTGAAGCCCAGTACCTGCATTTTGGTCGGGAGCGTCGCGGAGAGCTCGCCAAGCTTCTGTGCGAGAGGTTCGTTTCGGCCGCAGACGACGACGAGCTCGACCGGAAGATGCGCTCGTGCGAGTGCGAGCGCCGTAGAGAGCAGCTTGCCTCCGCCTTCGCCGCCGGCCATTAACATGACGGCGGGAGTATCGGCGGAGAGTCCCAGTTGCGCGCGCAGATCGGCCTTGCTTCCGGTGACGTCGTCGAACTTCGGATGGATCGGATGTCCGAGAAGGCGCAGGCGCGCCGGCGGTACGCCGCGCGCGAGAGCCCGCGCGTAAACCTCGCGCGCCGGCACGACGATGGCGTCGGCCTCGGGAACGAGCCACGACTCATGGACCTTCCCGAGGTCGGTAATAACCGTTACGACGGGGACGTGCCGCATGTTCGCGTCGTCGCGCGCGCGCAGCGCCGCGTGATTGAGCAGTGGGTGAATCGAAACGATCACGTCGGGCTGATAACTGATGAAGAGATCGCGCAAGCGTTCGCGATAGAGCGGCTCGCAGAAACGCACGAGGGCGCGGTAACGCCGGCGGCCGTTCGTCGCATGGTAGAGCGCGCCGTAGATCGGCGGGGCGTACCTCAGGGCCATGCTGTAGCCCAGGCCGAGCTGGGTCAGGGGGAAGGCGCAGTGCGCGGCGACGTCTTCGATACGGGGTTCGTAGGCTGGGTTCTTCGTCTCTTCCAGTGCCGCGGCAATTGCATTCGCCGCGCTGCGGTGGCCGCCGCCGGTATCCGAAATCAACAGAAGGGCCCGTTTGGTCATTCACTCTCCCGATTAGGCTCTGGCAGGCACCCTCCTGGTCGCACGCCTGCCGGCATTGCGCGCTCGACGGCTAGTGTGAGCAAGCTTACCCAAGAGCGCTCGAGCCGGCGCATCGAAGAAGCGAAAAATATCGCCAAACTCGATTTCGGGGTTTCGGTGGTGGCCATCGTGGTCCTCGGGGAGCACGATCGCCAGCGGCTGGAGCAGTCTTCGCAGCCACCCTGGGGTACGCCACCCGAGCTGGCTGGTGTGGCGCCACCAGACGTGAAGCTGGCCCAGGGCAAGTCCCGCGACGGCGCCCGGCCAGGAGACCCGTGCGAGCAAGGCGGCAACGATGAGATAGGGGACGGAGCCGAGGAAGCCGTCGAGCAACACGGCGGGATCGGTCGTGAGGACCGCGTGGTCGAAATACGAGCGCTTGCGATCGTGATGCGTTCGCAAGTGCAGCGTGAACCAAAGATGCTGAGGGACGTGATAGAAGAACGTCGACCCGAAGTCTCCGGCAACGAGCGTGACGATGAGAGCGGTAATAAACGGAATAATCGCGACGATGTTGTGTGGCTGCACGGCTCACTCCATATACCACACGAAACCAAAAAATGTCGCATCGGTGCATCTGGCGCGCGCGCTTAACATCGTGTTAAGCTGGCCGGCGCCTGCAAACGTCGACGCGCTCAAAGGCGCGGTGCTCGTTCGCGACGGACCCGCGGTCCGGCAGCCGGAGCTCGCAATCGCGCGGGCGATTCTCCACACGAATCCTCGTCTCACACAAGCCGCTGCGTTGCTTCTTGCCGGAGCCACCGCGGATGCGGCGCGCGCGAATGCGCTTCCCCCCGAGTTCCTCGGCGCGACGCTGTTGCAAGAATCCGCGTACGATCCGCATGCGCTCTCTGCTGCCGGGGCGATCGGCATCGCTCAGTTCATGCCGGATACCGCTGCCGGCGTGGGCGTCGATCCGTACGACCCGTTCGCATCGATCGATGCTGCCGGGGCGCTGCTCGGTGAGTACGCCGCGGCGTATCGCGACCGCTATGCCGACGCCTATTCGACGGCGCTCGCAGCGTACAACGCCGGGCCGCTCGCCGTCGCTCGGTATCGGGGCGTTCCGCCATACGCTGAGACGCGCGAGTACGTCGCCCTGATCTACGACCGGTGGGCGCGCATCGTTTCCTACGAGTGACTCGGCGTCATCGGAGCGCTAGCGAGGCGCAGCCGGGTTGGAGAGGGAAGAACAGCGCGAAATGAGGCTTACGCGTGTTGGAATCGCGATACTCATCGCATTTGGCGCTGCGGGCTGTGGGTTCAACTCTAGCCCCGCCGACGGCCTGCGCTTTCAGGCGCCACCGGGCTGGCGCCCCTCACCGGGCATCTTGGGGTTCATGCAGTTTTGGCGACCGCCGGCCGGCGACCGCGAGATCTTGATGCTCTTCAAGAGTCCGCGGCCGATTAAGGAGAACGACATCTTCTCCGACCCCAGCGTGAACGGCTCGCTGAAAGACCTGACCATCGAAAGGCGCGAGCGAATCACGATTTGCGGAAGTCAGCCGGCCGCATATTTCGAGGCGCGCGGCAAGTCCTCGCATGGCGATCAAACGCGCGCCGAGATGGTGATGGCCAATCTGAATGGCGCCACCTACTTCGCGATGTACGCGCGGCCGCTCGGATTGCAGCCGAATCCGGACGCCGAAGGCGCACTGCGGGAACTCTGCGCGAAGACCTAGTCTTTTGCCCCGCCGCGTCCTAAGCCAGCTGCTCGCACGCCAGCCGTTGGGCTGGACTGCAAGCGAGGGTCAGGGTCCGAAGTTGCGGCGCGTTCTGGGATGGCCGGCTCTCACCGCAATCGGTTTGGGCACGATGCTGGGCGGCATCTTCCCGACGATCGGCGCGGGCGCGCACGCCGCCGGTCCCGCCGTGATTCTCGCCTACGTGCTTTCGGGGCTGGTGAGCCTGTGCGTAGCACTCTGCTACGCCGAGTTTGCTTCGATGGTTCCCGTCGCCGGAAGCGCTTATACGTATGCGTACGCCACGCTCGGCGAGCTGGTCGCCTGGATCATCGGTTGGGATCTGATCTTGGAGTACGGGCTCTCGCTCGCCCCGACGGCGTCGTCGCTCTCGGACTACTTCCAGCATATGCTGGGGAACGTCGGGATCGTCTTCCCAGGATGGGCGCAGACGGCGAACCTTCACGCCGCGCACCCGCAGATCGACCTGTTCGCGGCGATCGTCACGATGGCGGTGACGCTGCTCGTCGCGGCCGGCATTCGCGAGTCGGCGACCGTCAACGGTGCGCTCGTCGTGTTGCAGATCCTTGCGATGATCGTCTTCATCGTAGCAGTCGCGCACGCCGTCCACCCGGCGAATCTCCAGCCATTCGCGCCTTTCGGTTACCACGGAGTGCTCGCCAGCACGGCACTGGTCTTCTTCGCATACATCGGCTTCGACACCGTAACGGTGGCCTCCGAAGAAGCGAAGAACCCGGAACGCAACGTACCGATCGGCGTTATTCTCGCGCTGAGCATCGGGGGGATTCTGTACGTCGGGCTGACGCTCTGCACGGTCGGCGTGTTGCGATTCGATCGTCTCTCCGACGGCGCGGCGATGCTCGACGCGCTCGGCGCCGTGAGCAAGAGTCACGCGCTCTATTGGATCGTCGCAATCGGAGGCCTGGCCGGCAACGCGACCGTCATGCTCACGTCGCTGCTCGGACAGGTGCGAATCTTCTACGTCATGGCTCGCGACCGCATGTTGCCGCCCGGCGTCGCGCGCATCCATCATGTGTTCCGAACGCCCGCGCGCATGACGATCGTTACGGGAGCGATCGTCGCGATATTCGCCGCCGTGCTGCCCTTGACCGAACTGCTCACGCTGGTGAACATCGGCACGCTGGCGGCGTTCGCGATCGTTTGCGCGGGCGTGCTCGTCCTTCGCGTCGTCAATCCGTCGGCGCAACGGCCCTTCCGCGCGCCGCTTTTGCCGCTCTTTGCCATCGCCGGCGCCGCCTCGTGCCTTTATCTCGTGACCGGATTGCAGGTCGCGACGTGGATTCGTTACGGTGTGTGGTTTCTTGTGGGCATCGGCATCTACGCGCTATACGGATTCCGTAACTCGCGGCTTCGCGTCAAGCTTATAGAACCTTAAGACTGCCGAAAAAGAGGGTTGGTCCGGCCCCCGACTGGAAGCGCCGGTCCTTGACTATTCACATCGCGGCCGGCGACCGGTTCGAGCTCGTTACCGTACCGCAATCACGAGGCGTGCCCTCGTTTGCAGAAGACGTCGCCCGCGGCCTCACCTCGGAGCCGAAACGTTTCTCTTGTAAGTACTTCTACGACGACGTCGGCTCGGCGCTGTTCGATACGATCACGCGGTTGCCCGAATACTATCTCACGAATGCCGAAGCCGAGATTCTAGGCGAGTGGGGATGGCAGATCGTTCGCCTGCTCGATGCGCCAGTCGATTTCTTGGAGCTGGGGAGCGGAAGCGCGATCAAGACGCGGCTGCTCATCGGTGAGGCGCTGCGCGTGCAGACCGAGCTCTGTTACAGTCCGATCGACATCTCGACGGAGGCGCTGCGCGCGTCGTCGCTGGCGCTGGTTGAGAGTTTCCCGACGCTGCGCGTTCGCGCGTATGCGGGCGATTACTTCGACGTACTCGAATCGCACGCGGTTCGCCTCGGCCGCAAGACGCTCGCGATGCTGCTCGGCTCGAACATCGGCAACTACGAGCCGCTCGAAAGGACCGAGCTCATACGGTTAATTGCGGGGGCGCTGCGGCGCGGCGATGGGCTCTTGCTCGGCGCCGATCTAAAGAAGGATCGCGCGACACTCGAACTCGCCTACGACGACCCGGCCGGCGTCACCGCGGCGTTCGATCGGAACGTGCTCGCGCGCATCAATCGCGAGCTCGGCGCGAACTTCGACGTTCGGAGTTTCGACCACGTCGCGAGATACGACGACGTGCGCGGATCGGTCGACTCGTTTCTGCAAGCGCGGGAGGGCGCAACCGTTTCGATTCCGTCGATCGGCCTGGAGATTCGTATCCACTCGGGGGAACGAATTCATACCGAATCTTCGTATAAGTTTAGTGATGAGGAGATCGTCGCGCTCGGTGCGGCCGCCGGATTCCGGCACGAGTCTGCCTGGCGCGACCGCTCGAATCGCTTCAGCCTCCACCTCCTGGTCAAAGAGTAAGGAGTCCCTCGTGGTCTTCGCGCGCACGCTTTCGCGCATCTCCTCCGCGATCTTACCGTTCGCGGTTCTTGCACTCGCCGGTTGCGGGGTCGAACTTGCGCCGCAAAGCTCTTCAAGCGCGGCGCAGAGCGGTTCGCAGTGGATCCAGGCCGGCGGAGTGCGTTACCATTTACCGCATTACGCCCCGAATCGCAAGCTCGCGTCGATACTTCCCGCGGGTCACGACTACGTGCCGTACCTGGGGGGCGCCGTCATAACCGACCCCAAGATTTATTTTGACTTCTGGGGATTTAAGAAGTACGGTGACCCCGACAAGATACGCCCCCTCCTCATCGATTACGCGAAAGCCATGGGCGGAAGCGGCCACAATAACATCGAGACGCAGTACTACGAAGAGATCTCCGGCAGCACGAAAACGTTCATCACAAATCCGGCCAATCAGTTCGGAGGCAGCTGGATCGACACCGCAGCCGTTCCGAAGATCCCGAGCGATCCGCAAATTGCGGCGGAGGCGATCAAAGCCGTCGGCCACTTTGGTTACGATGCGAACGGCGTATACTTCGTCGTTACGCCGCACGGTCGCAGCGAGGCGAATTTTCCGGATCACTGGTGCGCGTATCACAACACGACCGTCTCGAAAAATAAAAGCATCGCTTACGTGTACTTTCCGTATATGCCCGACGGTGGGCCGAGCTGCGGCGCGAGCAGCATAAAGCCGCCGCCGGGCGAAAGCGCGGTGGACGAGGGCGTGACGATCATCGCGGGTCACGAGATCGGCGAGTCGATCACCGATCCGACGCCTTCGACGGCGTGGGACGGCCCGGGCGGCGAGATTGCCGACGTCTGCGCGTTCTTTAACATCGAGAACGACCCGTTCGGGAAGAGGAAGTTTACGATGCAGGAGATGGTCAGCGACGCGACCGCCGCCTGCGTCCAATCCTATCCGTAGCGCGCGCGCCGTTCGGCGAGGCGCAGCGCTGCATCGGCTGCGATCGCGAGTAACGACGCGGCAACGCTCCCCGCAACGATCATCTGCGGTTGATGGAGCGTCAGGCCGTTGAAGATCAGCACGCCGAGTCCGACGCCGCCGACATAACCCCCAAGCGTTCCAATCGCGATCATCGCGATCGTCGCGATCCGCACGCCGCCGATGACCACGGGAAGCGCTTGCGGAAGCTCGACGCGCCAGAGAATTTCCTTTGACGACATCCCGAGCCCGCGCGCCGCGTCCACTTGCGCCCGATCGACGCCGGCAACTCCGGCCGCCACGTTGCGAGCGAGCATGAACTGCGCGTAGAGGACGAGTGCCACGAAGATCGGCGTAAAGCCGAGCCCAAACGCCTCGACGAAGATCGCCAGCAGCGCCAGGCTTGGAATGGTATAAATGGCGCCGAGCGTCCCGAAGAGCCACGGGGAGAGTCGCGGCCGGCGCGCGGCGAGGAGTCCGAGCGGAACGGCGAAGAGCAATGCGACCGCGAGCGCGAGCGCCACGAGCTCGACGTGCGCGCCCGTCAGCGAAGCGACGCGCCAGGGATGCGCGGCGAGATAGTTCATGGCGACCGCAAGATCTCGCGCCCGCGCGTGAAGTACTGGCGATAGACGTCGTCGCCGGCATGAATGAGTTCGCGAACGTACGGCGTTGCGGGTTGCTCGAAGAGCTCGAACGGCGCGCCGGCCTGTTCGATGCGCCCGTCGCGAACCACGACGATCCGGTCGGCTAAGCGAAAGGCTTCCTCCACGTCGTGGGTGACGAAGAGCGTCGTCGTGTGAAGCTCGGCGACGATGCGTATCAGCTCGCGCTGAAGAGCGGTGCGAACGACGACGTCGACTGCGCCGAAGGGTTCGTCCATCAGCAGCGCTCGCGGCCTCGCCGCGATTGCGCGCGCGACGCCCACGCGCTGCGCCTCGCCGCCGGAGAGCTCGCTCGGGCGCCGTTCCCGGTAACGCGCGGGATCGAGTCCCACGAGCTGCAGCAACTCGTCGACGCGCGCGGCCGTCTCGCTGCGACTCCAGCCAAGCAGCGATGGAACGACGGAAACGTTCTGCGCGACGGTCATGTTCGTAAAGAGACCGACGGCCTGGATCACGTATCCGATGCTGCGGCGCAGCTCGACGGCATCGAGCTCGTCGATGTCCTTGCCGTCGAGGAAAATGCGCCCGGCGTCGCGGGCGACGAGCCGGTTCACCGTTCGCAGCAGCGTCGACTTGCCGCTGCCGGACGGTCCGAGCAGCACCACGAGCTCGCCGCCGCGAACGTCGAGAGTGACGCCTTGCACGGCGTAGCGATCCGATCCGGGATAGCGCACGGCTACACCGTCGAATCGCAGCGCGGCTGGATTCACGAGCGCAGAAATCCCGCGGCGACGTCTGCCGGATCGGCCTGGTCGTTTTCGACGGCGGCGTTCAACGCCTGCGCCGCGCGATCCGTGATTCTCGGCGACACTGCGTCGAGCACGCGCGCGATTTGGGGGCGAGCGGCGAGGGTCGCGGCTCGGACGACCGGCGCTACATTGTATGCCGACCAGAAATGCCGGTCGTCGCGCAGCACCAAGAGGCCGTCGGACGCAATCGCACCGTCGGTAGAAAACGCGCTCGCGACGTCGGCTTTGCCTTCGAGCAGCGCGCGGTACTTCAGGGCGATGTCGTACGTGCGAACCTCACGAAAGTCGAAACCGCCGTAGAAATGCTGTAGCCCGGGCAGGCCGTCCGGTCGGGCCAGGAACTCCTGAATCGTCGCCAAGCGCAACGCCGGCGCGGCTCGAGCCACGTCCGAGAGGGTTGCCAAGCGGTGACGCGCGGCAATCGCGTGCGTGGTTGCGAGCGCCTGCGAGTCGTTCATCGGCGATGGCGTCAGCCAGACGGCGCCGTAGCGCTTGGCGAAGGCCTTCGACACCACCGCATAGGCGTTGCGTGAACTATTGATCGGCGGAAGATGCAAGACGTCGATCAGCGCCGTGCCGGTGTACTCGGGATAGAGATCGATGTTGCCGCGCTCCAACGCGGCGATCGCGATCTGCGTCGAGCCGAGATTGAAGAGCCGCGCAACGCGCATACCGGCGGACTCGAGCGATTGCGCGTAGATCTCGGCGATGACGAACGATTCCGTAAAGTTCTTCGAGCCGACGCGGATCGCCGAGGGATCGAACGCGCAGCCCGCGAGCGGTGCCGCGGCGATCAAGGCGAGCGCGCGCGTCCGTTTCACGCGTTTGCCGCCCGCCGTCCGGCGAAGCCCAGCAACAAATCGGCCCCGAGCGCGAGCACCGCGACCGCCGCTGCTGCCTCGAAGAGCAAGGCCGGGTCGTCGGTCTGCAGGCCGCGAACGATTTCGTCGCCGAGGCCCCCGGCGCCGATGAACGTTGCGAGCGTTGCGCTCGCGATCGTCTCCGTCGCCGCAGTTCGCAGGCCGGCAAACGAGAGCGGCAGCGCAAACGGCACGACCACCCGGACGAAACGCTGCCTCCGTGTCATCCCCATGCCCGCGGCCGCATCGAGCATCGCGCTCGGCACGCCGCGTATGCCCAGGTCGACGGCGATGACGATAGGTGGAATCGCGAGCAGAGCGAGAGCGACGATCGCCGGCGCGGCCCCCACGCCGAGCCAGGGGAGCAAGAGCATCAAGACGGCGAGACTCGGGAGGGTTCGCCCGATTCCCGCGAGCGCCAGCACCGCGCCGCGCACGCGCGTTGACTCCGCGGCGAGGACGCCTAGCGGCAGCCCAGCCGAGAGCGCGAGCGTGAGGGCCGAGAGGGCGAGAGCGAGGTGCTCGCCGACGTGCGCCGTGAAATCGCCCATTACTACGCCAGTTTTTGCCGCTCGGGAGGCGAAACCCAGCACGTAGCGCTAAAGCAACGTATAGAGATTTTATGATTACCCAACCGCATCCGAAGCAGGCAACGGTTTCCGTTGCGTCACTCGACGATCCGTCGCTCTACATAAGCCGGGAACTTTCGTGGGTCGAGTTCAACGATCGCGTGCTCGAAGAGGCCCTCGACTCGCGCAACCCGCTGCTCGAACGGCTCAAGTTCGTTGCGATCTACGGAACGAATCTCGACGAGTTCTTCATGATTCGCGTCGCCGCCATCAAGCAGCAAATCGAGGCCCAAGTCGTGCGCCGCTCCGAAGACGGCCGGACGCCGACCGAGCACCTCGCCGCGATCTCGGCGCGGCTGCGCGCTTCGTTGCCGCTGCAGATGCACTTGCTCAACGACGACCTGCTACCGGCGCTCGAGCGCGAAGGCGTTCGTCTCTTGCGGGTGGGCGAGCTCGACGACGACACGCAGAACGCGCTCGAGCGAACGTTTGACGAGAGCGTCTTTCCCGTACTGACGCCGCTCGCCGTCGATAGCGGCCACCCGTTCCCGTACATCTCTAACCTGTCGCTCTCGCTTGCGGTGGAGCTCGAAGAGACGACGCGCGAGGGCGTCGAGCTGCACTTCGCGCGCGTCAAGATTCCGCCGACGCTTCCCCGCTTCGTGCCGGTCGAAGGCGGCGCCGCGAACGAGCGCCGCTTCGTGTTGCTGGAAGACCTCATCGCGCATCACCTCGACGTGCTCTTCCCGGGAATGCACGTCCGCGACTCGTACCTCTTCCGGGTCACGCGCGACGCCGACCTCGACTTACAGGAAGACGAAGCCGACGATCTCTTGCGCGCGATCGAGTCGGAGTTGCGGCGGCGCCGCTTCGGCGAGCCGGTGCGCATCGAAATCGAACGTGGAATGCCGGAGTACATGCGCGACTTTCTCTGTAGCTCGCTCGAACTCGATGCGGTCGACTGTTACGAGATCGACGGCATGATGGCGCTCAGCGATCTGTGGCAGATCGTAAACTTGCCGGATTACGAAAGCGTGCGCGACAAACCGTTCATGCCGGCGATTCCACGCAGGCTCATTGGAGTTACCGATATCTTCGCCCAGATCCGCGAAGGCGATATTCTGCTCCACCATCCGTACGAGTCGTTCGATCCGGTGATTCAATTCGTCAGCCAGGCCGCCGTCGATCCGAAAGTGCTGGCGATTAAGGCGACGCTCTACCGTACCTCGGGGAAGAACTCGCCGATCGTGCGAGCGCTCCTCACCGCAGCCGAGAATGAGAAACAGGTCGCGGTCATCATCGAGCTCAAGGCGCGCTTCGACGAAGAGAATAACATCGAGTGGGCAAAGCGGCTCGAGCGCGCGGGCGCGCACGTCGTCTACGGCTTCGCGAATCAAAAGGTTCACGCGAAGACCCTCTTGGTGGTGCGCGAGGATGAAGACGGGCTTCGGCGCTACATGCACTTCGGCACCGGTAACTACAACGAGAAGACGGCGCTCCTCTACACCGATCTGAGCCTCTTCACGTGCCGCCCCGAGCTGGGGACCGACGACGCGCAGGTCTTCAACGCGCTCACCGGGTTCTCGAAGGTCACCGATTACGAAGACCTGTGGGTCGCGCCGGTAACGTTCCATCGCGAGCTTATCGCGCGGATCGAGCGTGAAACGGAGCACGCTCGCGCCGGTCGTCCTTGCGGAATTCGCGCGAAGATCAACGCGTTAACCGAGATTCAAGTCGTGCGGGCGCTTTATCGCGCCTCCCAGGCCGGCGTTCCGGTCGACCTGCTCGTGCGCGGCATGTGCGTGCTTCGCCCGGGAGTACCGGGCGTTAGCGAGAATATTCGCGTCCGCAGCGTCGTTGGGCGGTTTCTCGAACACTCTCGAATCTACGTCTTCGAAAACGGCGGCGAGCGCGAATCGCATATTGCGAGCGCCGACTGGATGGGCCGCAACCTCGACCGCCGCGTCGAACTCGCCGTTCCGGTGCTCGATCCCGTCATCGCGGAGACTCTCGCTTCGCACATAGTGACGGTGTTGCTCGCCGACAACGTCAAGAGCCGCGAACTGCAGGAAGACGGCAGCTACAAACGACTTACGCCGGCACCTGGGGAGATGCCGATCGACGCCCAGCGCGTCTTTCTCACTCAGGCGCAGGCGGTCGGGTAGCGAGTTCCAGCACGATCTTCCATTCGTGCGGCATCACCGGCTGCACTGAGAGCCTTTGACCGCGGCGCAACAACGCCATGCCGACGAGGCGCGGCTCCGCCCGCATGCTTGCCAGCGTAACCGGATGTTCGAACGCTTCGACGTAGGCGACGTCGACCATGAACCAGATCGGCTTTTCCTTTTTTGCGCGCCCGTCGAAATAGTCGCCGTCGCGTTCGAACTGGGTAAAATCGGGATATGCCTCGCGCACGACCTTGCAGATGCCGACGGCCGCGGGCTGTGCGACGCTCGAATGATAAAACAGACCGAGGTCACCGAGACGCATCTCCATCATGTTGTTGCGCGCCTGGAAGTTGCGCACCCCAGTCCACGGCGTCGTCCCGTCGGTATGCAGTTGCTCGAAGGAAAAGGCGCTCGGCTCCGTTTTGAGCAGCCAGTAGCGTGCCATTAGCGGGCGCGGTTTGGGCCTTTTGCACGTAAATCCTGGCGTTAGCCCATCGCGATATGCTATCTTGATTCGGCATGTCGAGAGGTGTCGTCCGCGCTACGCGTGACGGTTGGGATGGTATCGAGCCGGCGGGCTATTCGCCGGACGCGCCGGGCACCGGCGTTACCCGGCATACGATCGTGGGCAGCAGAAAGAGCGCCCCCAGCGAGCCCGGACCGAAGATGGAGTTGCGGTATTTCGAAGTGCAGCCCGGGGCCGCATCGCGTCTCGAAAAACACGAACACGAGCATTACGTCATCGTGCGCCACGGATTCGGATATGCGGTGATCGGCGATACCGCGACCGAGGTAGGTCCCGACGACGTGATCTATGTCGCTCCGCTCGAACTACATCAGTTCGTCAATCGCGGCCCGACGGCGTTTGGATTCTTCTGCTTCGTCGACACCTGCCGCGATTTTTCGCAGGCACCAACCGCCGAAGAGCTCGCGCATCTCGAAGTCTCGCCCGCGGGCGCGGTCGCAAAACCCAACGCCGTGCCACCGCCCGCAAAGCGATAGAGTCCTCGATCACGTTTTTTTGCTCGCAGAACCCCTCGCCACGGGTCGCGAGTTAGCGAATATCACCCTGTGCCCGTATTCGGCATTTTTGCGCTCGTTATTGCGCTGGGTGTACTAGCCCTTATTCCTAAGACGCACGCTGTGATGCAGCGGCGTAAGCGTCTCGTCGTAATCCTTGTCATTGCTTTTCTCGCCTTTTTATTTCTGAATCCCTATCTTTTCGGGCTGCCAGGCCGAATCGGAGAAATGGCGTTCGTGAGCGAGGTTCATCAGGGGATGACAAAACCGGAATTGCTCAAGCTTGCTGACCGATACGGTGGACATGGACCATTTAATGGTGCCATAAATAGTCCACCCTATGAAGTGGGTGGTAACACCATCGTCCTTCAATTTGAAAACGTGATCACGCTTTGCGTCGCAGGCGGCGATGAATACGTCTTTTACTTCTCGGCAAACGACCTGCTGGAAAGCTGGAGAAAGAACGGATGGGAAACCGCTTGTTAGACGACCACGTTCAATTCAGAAGGCTCAAGCATATTCCATGAGTTATTAGCCTTTTGCGACGGGGCGCGACGGGTCCGAGACCCACTCGCTCCACGAGCCGTTGTACAGGCGCGAGCCTTCGAGGCCCGCGTGATGCATCGCGAAGAGACCCGCGGCGGCGGACACGCCGGAGCCGCATTGGTGCACGACGCGCTTGGGGTCGAGTTCCGCGCGTCCGAACTCTGCGCGCAACTCGTCGCGCGGCTTGATCTTGCCGTCGGGTGCGAAGTTCTCTTTGAACCAGCGATTGAGCGCGCCGGGTATGTGGCCGGCGACGGGGTCGATCGGTTCGGTCTCGCCGCTGAACCGCTCGCGCGCCCGCGCATCGAGCAGCTGCATCGCCGGATCGTCGAGATGCTCGCGCACGTACGCGGCGTCGACGAGAAACTCGGGACGCAAGCGAAGCGTGAGATTCCCTTCACCCGCAGCGCGCGACGGCTCGGCGCTGACCGGATATCCGGCGGCGTTCCACGCGGTTAAGCCGCCGTCGAGCACGGCGACCGCGTCGTGACCGATCCAGCGCGTGAGAAACCAGAAGCGCGGCGCGAACATATCGGCACCCGCATCGTAGGCGACGACCTGCGTCGCGTCGCTAACGCCGCACGAGCGCAAGAAGCTCGCGAATGCCTCGGGTTGCGGCAACGGGTGGCGACCGTTCGTTCCGGTCTTCGTTCCGGCCAAGTCGCTTTCGACGTCGGCGAAGAACGCGCCGGGGACGTGCGACTCGTCGTATATTCGCCGGCCGAGCGCGAAATCGGCGAGCGAATGGCGACAATCGAAGACGACGAGATCGCGCGCTCCGAGCCGTTCGTTAAGCTCTTGCGGCGCGATGATCGTGGTAAGGGCCACTAGCGGAGTTGAATCGTTTCTTTCGAGGACGGTGATGGGCCGCCGAACGCTTCCTCCAACGTGGTTTGCAGTTCGCCGCTCTCGGCCATCGGTCCGAGAATGTCGGTGTCGCCGTAGAACTTCCCTTTGATAAAAACCTTGGGCAGCGTTGGCCAGTTCGTCATCGCGGCGAGCGCGTCGCGTTTGGGCATGTTTTCCAAGACGTCGATTACCTCGAACGGATAACCGAAGCGGTCGAAGAACTCGATCGTCTCGAGCGTGAAGCCGCAACGCGGCATCGTTTTCGTGCCCTTCCCGTAAACGAGAACCGTGTTCTCGGCGATCTCTCGCTCGATCTCTTCCTGATAATCCATCGCTTTAACCCTCCGCAACGATCGTTTTGAGTTCGACCGCGTGAACGCGGCCGTCTTTTAGTGCGTCTCTGAGCGTGCCGTACACCAGCTGGTGCTGCTCGATCAAACTCTTTCCCCGGAATTTTTTCGAACGTACCGTCACGTTGAAATGGTCCATCGTTCCCGTGCGATCGACGATGCCGACCTCCGCGTCGGGCAGTTCGGTGCGGATCAGATCGGTGAGCGCCGCGTCTTCGATCACGAGCGCAGTCGCGGCGAGGAGCCCGAATTGAGCGCTTCTGCCAGCCCGCGCGCTTCGCCGAGCGTCTCGGGGAGGCGAGTCGCGCCCTTGGTCAAGGCCGCGGTGACGCCGCTTGCGAGGACGATGCCGGTAACTCCGAGCAGAACTGCCGGTATGCCGCTCGCGCGCAGCGGCCCAATCTCGATCGTGAAGGTGCGCTGGACGCGAGCGAGACCGCGAAAGAACGCGCGCAGGGAACGGCCGGGGGTGTTCATCGGCCCGTTCTACGGCGCGCCACTAAGGAAGGCCTGGCTCGTGCCGCGCTGAATGCGAGCAGGAGGTGACCGGCACTTCTCGTTCGCTCCTTGCGTTGCTAATCGCCGCGGCCGCGGCTGCGGCCGTGATTGCGCACGGGACGATCGATGTTATCGCCGACTTTCTAGTCGCGCACGCAAGTTACGACGACGTTTCCAGCCACGATTCGCGCGGACTGGTCGTCACCATAGACGCTCTGTTCGCCGGTATCGTCGCCTTGCACGGCCTGCGGCTCTGCTGCGACGTGGCGGCCAATCGAACGCTTGCGTCGACGCGGGCGCCGAGTTGGAAGAGCGCACCCTTCTTCGTGGGCGCGACGATGCTGCTGGCATCGTTCATCGTTCCTGCGATGGAGGTGTTCGACTCGCGATTGGCCGGTACGGCGCTGACGAACCTCGACGACGCGTTCGGCGGATCCGTGTTCCTCGGTTTGGTCACGACACTCGCATGCGCGGCCGCCACCGCAATCGCGGTGTTCGCATTGGCACGCTGGATTCTCTCGCACCGAGAGCGCATCATAGCCGCGATCGTCGGCTTTACTCGCGCACGTTCGCAAGTGCTTACCGGCCTTCGGCGGTCGCGAACCTTCGCCGATGCTCCAATATGCCCGCGCAGGCTCTCCGCACTGCGGCGCGGCAAGCGCGCCCCTCCCCATCATGCCCTACGCCACTCAAAAACACTTCATCAACATTGCGAGGGCAGATATGCTTCCTATGCTCATTGCGGCGTGCTGCGTTATTGGCGGCACGGTGCAGACGCCCGGCGGCGCGCCGATTGCTCGAGCTGCGGTCTCGCTTCGCGGTCCGACCTCCGCGCAAACGACGACCGACGTCAAAGGAAACTTCTCGGTTCAGATACCTCCCGGACGCTACGATCTCACGGTGGTCGCGCGCGGCTACGCGACCGTTACCGTTAATACGGGCGACGTCGGCGACGGCTCGCGCCTCAGCATCGTGCTCGAGCCGAGCGATACGCCGAAGCTGCGCACGATCGGGCAGGTAACCGTAAACGGCGGCTATACGCTCGACCGCAACGTGGTTCCCGAGATGGACGTCTCGCGCGCGCAAATGGACGCACTTGGATACACGCAGGTAATCGAGGCGCTGCAGCAGGTGCCTTCCGTCGTCATCCAGCGTCCGGACGCGGGCGCGCCGACGGCGCCGGCGGTCGTTTCGCTGCGCGGCCCCGATCCATCGGAGGCCATGGTCACGCTCGATGGCCAGCAGCTCAACGACGGAAATACCGGTGACATCGATCTCTCGCAGTTTGCCGTGCCGGCCTTCAACAGCGTTAACGTCACCGAGGGACTCGGTCCGACCGATTTGGAGGGCAGCAACACGTTCGGGGGCGCCGTGAACTTCGTCTCGCTGCGTCCGACGCAAGACGATCACTTCGCCCTCTCGACGTCGGCCGGCTCGTATGGAACGACGCAGAGTTGGCTCAACGCCACGGGGTCGCTCGGTAAACTCGGATACGCCATCGCCGGCGACAACTTTCAGCAGATCGGTCAAGTCAACGAATATGACTCGGTCGTTCCGTCGAACAATCTGCCGATCTATTGCGGGCCGCAGACGAAGACCAAAACGCCGAACTGTCCGGTCCAGACTCACCTCGGCTCGTCGATATCGGCGCGGCTCGGGCTCGTCAACCTCGATTACAACTTCTCGCAGCGCTCCGACGTCGGGTTTCGAGTTTTCACCCTCGGAGACAATCGCGACGAATCGAGCGCGCTCAACGGCATCGCCGGGAATCCCACCTGCGTGTTTAGCGGGCCGGGCCCGAGCTGCGCGTTCGGACCGTCGGGATCCGGCGCCCCGAACGAGGTCGCGAATCCGGTCTACGGCGATCACGTCGGTCCGGGCAGCGCGAACTTCGCGCAGAGCATCCGCGCGTACGACGGATACTCGCGCACGCCGCTCGGATCGGGCATTCTCCTAGCCGATTTTTACGCGACCGACAACAACGTCGACTTTCAAGGCGGCGCAGTCTCGCCGTACGACGTTTCGCACCTCGACACGCGCTACAACGAAGGACTCTCGTGGGGTCGTTCGTTCGATGGAGGCGAGTTCGCATTCGGCGGCTACTTGCGCCAGGAGGCGCTCTCCGGATTAGGTTTTTCCGACACTCAAGCACAGAGCATCCAGTCGTACTTTTTCCGCGGCTCGCAGCAGCTCGGCAATAACGTGCACCTTTCCGGCGGCATCTACGATTCGCAGTACTCAACCTTCGGCAACACGCTCAACTGGCGAGCCGGATTGAGCGACGATCTCGGAACGTCGAGCGTGGTGCGCTTCTCGGTCGGCACCGGGTTCCGCGCTCCGTTGCTCGCCGAACGCTACTTCTTTCCGGCCGTTACCGTCAACGGAAAAGTCGAGCCGAACCCGGCACTTGGCCCGCTCGACCAAAACTGCGTCGTGCCCAACGGAAACCCCGCCGAGCAGCCCGAGCACGCCACCGAGTACGAGCTCGGGTTTTCGCATCTCTTCTCGTCGCGCTCGAGCCTCGACGTCTCGATCTACCGCTCGAATCTGCGCGACACGATCGAAAACTACTATCCCGGCGGCGGAGCGCAGAGCTTCTGTGGAACTCCGCTCGGCTTTGCCTATGAGATTCCGATCAACATCGGCAATGCCGTCTACGAAGGCGCGGAAGCGCGCTATAAGCAGACCTTTCCGCGCTTGAATCTTACGGCGACGTTCTCGTACGGGCTCAACGTCGCATATCCGTACGCGCTCGGGCCGTGGGTTTCAAATCCAACTTCCGGCGGAACGCTCGTCGATTATCAGCAGTTTCTCGGCGTCCCGCAGCAGCAGGGATCGGCGGCGTTCACCTGGGCGCACAACGGCTGGCACGTGTCGACGGCGTTTACGTTCGCCGGTCACAACAATACGCTCTCGCAGCCGCCCTATACGCTCGTCGACGGTGCGATCGGCAGGAACTTCGGGCGGCTCGACTTCACGATCGCGGCCACGAACATCTTCAACGCCGCATCGGGTCCATTCACGCTCTACGACGCCGGCGTTCCGTATCGTGGGCTCTATCCGGGCCCGAACAACACGTCGTATCTTGCCAACTATCCGACGGACGCGCTGTACGTCGAGCCGGCGGCGGTGAAGTTCATCGTAACGTTCCACGAATGACGGAGTCGATGCGGGCCCTTCGCCTTCACGAGGTCGGCGGGCCCGCGAGCCTTCGCGTCGACAGCGTGGGCGTTCCGGAGATTCGCGACGACGAGGCATTGGTGCGCGTGCGCGCGGCCGCGCTCAATCGCCGCGATCTGTTCATCACGCAGGGACTCTATCCGAAGATCCGTCTTCCGGTCACGCTCGGCTCCGACGGCGCGGGCGAGATAGCGGCGCTTGGGTCGACCGTCGCCGATCTGAAGGACGGCGACGAGGTCGTGATCGACCCGATGCTCGGGTGGGGCGACGATCCGCGGGTTTGGGACGCTGCGTCTTCGACGATTCTGGGAATGCCGCGAGAGGGAACGTTCGCTCAATATGTCGCGGTGCCGATCGACAACGTCTATCGCAAACCGGCCAACCTCTCGATGGAGGAAGCGGCGGCGATACCGCTTGCCGGACTAACGGCGTACCGCGCGCTCTTCACGCGCGGCGCCGTGAAACCGGGCGAGACGGTGCTCATCACCGGTGTCGGCGGCGGCGTGCAAACGTTCGTGCTGCTCTTCGCCAAGCATGCCGGCGCTCGGGCAATCGTCACGTCGAGCAGCGAGGAGAAACTCGAGCGCGCGCGAGCACTCGGAGCCGATCTCGCGATCAATTACGCGGCGACGCCGGAGTGGCACAAGCTGCTGCGCTCGACCGGACCGGTCGATCTCGTCGTGGACTCATCGGGTGGAGAAACGCTCGCTAAGGCGCTCGATGCCGTTCGTCCTGGCGGACGGATCGTCATATACGGCGGTACGAACGGCGACGCGACGATCAAGCCCTTTCCGCTCTTCTGGAAACACGTGACGATTCTCGGAACGTCGATGGGAAGTCCGCAGGACTTTGCCGCGATGCTGGAGCTCTTTGAGGAAGGCCTGCGCCCGGCGATCGATCGCGTCTTTACGCTCGACGACGGCGTCGCTGCCTTCGAGCGATTAGCGGTCGCCGGTCAGTTCGGAAAAATAATCGTCAGCGTCGCTTAGCGCTCGGATTTGCCGTCGCAGCTTCCGTCGGGCGACGGGTGGTCGCGATAGATCGGACCCGCGTGTGCGACCGGCATTCCATCGTGTGGCCAAAGGACGACGGACACCTCGTTCCCCGGCGTCAGCTTGCGTTCGCACGCGATCACGTCGTGCGGCTTCGACCGCGCCGTTCCGCCGATCCAGAGATCGAACCAGAGCTTGTGGCACCCTTGGCTGCCGCTGCCGCTGGTCGGACCCGACGCGGCGCAGAGATCCTCGCGAATGAAGTACTGCTTGATGAACGGCACGTAGATCTTGATCCCATAGGGAACCGTTTTGTCGTTTGCGCGCTCGGTTGCGAACGTCGTCGGGTTGCAGTACGTCCCGTCGCCGCCGGCGCGTTTGTGAATCACCGGGTGGGCGATCTGATTTCCGGGCGGCGAGTTGTCCGGCCACCCGTAAAACGTAATCGTAGCGCGCACCTTCGTGGGGTCGACCTTCGTGACGTAACAGGACTGCGGATTTCCGCGGGCACTATTCGAGCTTGGAGGCGCCGGGTTCGTTAGCCCCTGCGGCGAGCACGCTGCGAGGGCTACGGCCGCGAGGAGGACCGGAAGCCGGGCGTTCATAGCGAGTACGAGTTCAGGGACTCTAAGCGTAACTCCGTTCCGAGTTCGGCGACGATGAAGGCGGCCTCATCTGGACCGACGATCTCCTCGATGCGCGGATTGAGGATCGCCGCTTCCTCGCTCGTCATCTCACGGGCGAGCCGTTGCGAAACGACGCGTCCTTCGCCCTCGAGCGCGATCAGGTGCGCGAGAATCTGCCGCGCCATCGCGGGCCAGAGCACCTGGCGCTGCGGCGAGTAGATACGCTTTACCAGATCGGGAATCGTCGACGGCCCGTCGCGCAGCGCATCGAGAATCTGCTCTTCGCGCATCTGCCGGTGCGCGACGTACTCCTCGATCTTCGCAGCGGGATCGCTGACGGGCGGACCGTGGCCGCCGTAAATCGTTCGCGCCTCGCCGAACTCAGTTGCGAGGCGCCGCAGGGTTTGCTGATACGGCCGCATCGCACCGCTTGGCGGCGCGATCACCGTCGTTCCTTCGCCGAGAATCGTATCGCCGGTAAAGAGCGCGCCCTCGTCGCGCAAGTAGAAGATCGCATGGTCGAACGTATGACCCGGCGCGTCGATCGTTTGCAGCGTAAGTTCGCCGGCGCGCAGGTCGCCTTCAATCGGCAGGTCGGCGTCGTGCGCGACCTTGCTGTTCGGATGTGCGTAGAGCGTCGCGCCGGTCGCGGCGATCAGCTTCGGCGCTCCCAGCCAGTGGTCCGGATGACCGTGGGTGATCGCCACCGTCCGAATCATCAGTCCGCGCGCCGCCGCCGCTTCGACGATCGCGTCGATGTGCGCATCGATCGGGGGCCCAGGATCGATGACGAGCGCTTCGCCGTTGCCGCAATCGAGCACGTATGTGTTGGTGCCTTGCAGCGTCATCGCCGATGCGTTGGGCGCGCGTACGAGCGTTACCATGCGTCTTCGAGCGCCTCCGGAATATCGAAGTCTTCGCCGGCGTCCACCGGTACGATCGTCAGGACCGGCTTGCTTTGCGCGAACTTGAGTGCGGCATCGACCGAATCGAAGGCGGCGAGTCGTGCGAGATGTTTGATCGTCGGATAGACCAGGTGCATCGTTCCGTCGCGCAGGCGTTGGAGCGCCGCGGCGGGCGAGATCCAAATGCCGTCGTGCGTTTCGAATGCGTCGGCGAGCGCTTCTTGACCCTGTGGCGCGACTGCGAAGAAGAAGTGCGTGTTATAGCGGCGCGGTTCGCTCGGCGGCGTGATCCAATGCGAGAATAGCGAAAGCGCGTGCGCGTCGGCATACCAATCGTGACCCTTGAGAAAATCCGCGAACGTCAGACGCTCGTCTCGAACGGCGATCCGCTCTTCGGCAACTTGCCGCCAATCTTCTGACGCGCCGTCGACCGGCGTTCCGCAGGCCCTACGCGCCAAGAGCACGCCGGTCTCTTCGAAGAGCTCGCGCAGGGCTGCAACGATCAGCGCGCGTGCCGATTCGCGTTCGACCGGAGGTTCGTCACATGCCAGCTCTTCGGGAAGAGTTGCGCGGAACTCGCCATCGACGCGATTCGTCTCGAGCCCCAGCGTCTGCTCGCGTGCGGCCTCGGTAAGATCTTGCGGTGCGATCGTTCCGCCGGGAAAGACGAATGCGTCGGGCGCGAAGGCGCTGCTCGCACTGCGCCGTGTGAGATAGACCTCGAAGGGTGGGCGCGCCAAGATCACCGTCGCCGCCAAGCGTACCGTGCTCACGAACGGCTAGTCTGCCCGCGATCCCCGGCGAATACCTTTCCATGCGAGTGGCGCTCGGCAGCGATATGGCAGGGGAACTTCCGGAGGCAATCGACCGCTGGTTGCGGTCGCATGGGCACGACGTGTCGCGTCTCGGCGCGCTCGCGCCGGGCGACGAAGACGCATGGCCCTCGGTCGGCCGAGCGGTCGCGCAATCCGTCGCGAGCGGCGAAGCGGAGTACGGCGTGCTCTGCTGCTGGACCGGCACCGGCGTGAGCATCGCCGCGAATAAGGTTCCTGGTGCACGCGCGGCGCTCTGCGGCGACGCGGCGACCGCCGGCGGAGCGCGCGAATGGAACGACGCCAACGTGCTTTGCATGAGCCTGCGTGCGACCTCGATTCCAGTCGCGCAAGAGATGCTCGAAGCCTGGTTTGCCGGTGTGCCGACGAGCGATCCCGCGTATCGTGCCATGATCGACGACGTACGCAAAAAGTAAAGAAATAGTAAAGACCAAGCTGACTTTTGCGTTGTAACGCGCCGAACGCAAGGAGCACGGACCCGTAGTGAACCACGACCGTCACGAGGGTCCGCGCGACAACGCCAACGGTGCGTTACAGCGCAAAAGAAGCAGGGGGGGTGGGGCACTCGCCCCACCCCCCAAGAATCTGCCGTTCACCGGAGCGTAGAACTCACGCTACGAATCCGGCCCTCTCTCTCGGAGGCGGCGACAGAGTCGGCCGTCAAAACCCGAGAGGCCGATTTTAGCAAAATCAGGCGCCCCGATTCAATACGTTCGGAAGAAATAACCAAGTGCCGAGGAGCAGCAGCGCCCAATTGAGCGCGTGTGAGGTCCAGCAAAACGGGCAGCCCCGCCGGGTAACGAAAAGCAACGAGTACGCTAAATAGAGCGAGGTTGCGGCAGCGGCGAGGATGGCCGCGAGAAGAACGAGCTCTCCCCCCGCTCCGCGCACGAACCATACGGCGATCCCGACCGCGGCATAGTAGAGCGCGCCGACGAGCGAGTTAGGTACCCCAAAAAGGTGCGCCCTGGGCGTTTGTACGACGCTCGGGCCCTCGATTTCGCCCCGCGCGGCTCGGCGGCTCTTGTTCAGCATGAAAAGCGAGACGTAGAGACCAACTCCGCACAATAACGTGATGACCCCCTTGACAATCATCGCTTGAATCGCCTCCTTCACCGGTGTGCGGCCCTCGCGCTACTCGTCGCCTCGTTCTTGCTGGCTTATCTGGTCATTCGCCACCAGCCGCGCGTCGCGCACGAGATTCGCACCATCGGGCCCTTAGCGTACCCTCTTGCGGTCGCTTTATTCGTGGTGGTCGCATCGGCGCCGTTTTCGGTCACCGACGCGCTGGCGGTCATGAACGGTGCAATCTTCGGTCCGGTGAAGGGAACGCTCGTCGACATCTTCGGACTGGTCGGAGCGGCGCTGCTCGGATATTGGATCAATCGTCACGCGACGCGGCTCTGGCGTCTCGAAGAGTACCTGCACAGGTTGCCGCCGTGGGTGAAACGCTTCCCCGTCGGGTCGCCCGCATTTTTGCTAGCAGTCCGCGTCATACCCGGTTTCGGCGGGACGGTTGCGACCGCGAGCGCCGCCGCATTTCGTGTTCCTATCTGGGTGCACGTCTGGACGATGTGCGCGATCGCCATTCCGATCTGTGCCGTTTTAACGATCTTTGGCGACCGCGTGACGGTGGCGCTGCACGGATACGAAGCGCGGGCACGGCACTACGCTCGTCATTACTGCGAGACGCATCGATGCCCCCACTTTCACTTCCGGCGCACGGAAACGGCTTCACCGGTACCGTGAGCGCACCGCAAATCGTCACCGATGCCGGCGGTTTCGAGCAGCTCTGCGCTCGAGTTGGCGAAGCAGATCGCGTCGGAATCGACACGGAGTTTCACGCGGAACGAACTTATTCGCCGAGACTCATGGTCGTGCAGCTCGCATTCGACGACGGCGCGGCGATCGTCGACGCGCTCGCGCTCCCCGACCTGCGCGCGCTCGCGCTCGCGCTGACTCAAACGACGGTGGTTGGGCACGCACTCTCGGCCGACTTGAAGATTTTCTCAGAGCGCTTCGGGCTGGTTCCACCGCGCGTCTTCGACACGCAGGTCGCCGCGGCGTTTCTCGGCTACGGAATGCAGGTTTCGCTCGCCGATCTCGTGCGCAACGTCTGCAACGTGCGGCTCGCGAAATCGCAGACCGTCAGCGATTGGTCGGCTCGTCCGTTCTCGGAGCGTCAGATCGAATATCTCGTCGACGACGTCGCCTACCTCTTGCCCATCTACGACGCGCTGCGCGCGCGCCTCGAGGAGAAGCAGCGATACGAGTGGGTCTACGAGGAGTGCGCCGAGCTGGGTGACATCGAACGCTATCGCGTCGACGAGCGTCGCGCATATCTACGCATCCCGGGCGCGATGCGCATGAGCCGCCGGGAGCTCGGCATTCTTAGCGAGTTGGTTAGGCTGCGCGACGGCATCGCGCGAGAGCGCGACCTTCCGGTTCGCTACATTTTGCCCGATGACGTCGTCGGCGGCCTTGCGGCGCTCAAGCCCACATCGACCGAAGACCTCGCACAGTTGCGCCGGCTCGACGCGGGAATGAAACGCCAGCTCGGAAACGCGATTTTGCAGGCGGTCGCGCGAGGGCAGGCGCTCGACGAAGCCGACCTTCCGCAGCGCCCCGCGAGGCCGGCTGCGCCCGCTCGCGACGCGGTCGTTGCGCTGCTCGGCGCCGCGATCGCGGAGATCGCGAGGGACGCCGCCCTGCCGCCAAGTCTGCTCGTTCCCCGAGCTACGATCGAGCGGCTAGCGCGCGAAGTGCCGCAAGACCGAGCCGCATTCGAGCGCGTCCTTGCGCTGCAGCCGTGGCGCCTCTCGCTCGTCGCCGATCCGCTTTGGCGTCTGCTCAGCGGCGATGCATCGCTCAAAATCGAAGGCTACGCGCACGGCGATCCCAAAGTACGCCTGTCCGATGAATCGACACCCGAATAGCTTCGACGCGCTCGACACGCTTCGCGTAGCGGATCGCTCGTACCGGTATTTTCGTCTCGACGCGCTCGAGCGTTCCGGAATCGCCACGCTCGCAAGGCTGCCGTTCTCGCTTAAGATCTTGCTCGAGAATCTCTTGCGCTTCGAAGATGGGCTCGTCGTCAAACGCGACGACGTCGAAGCGCTCGCGCGCGGCGGCCAGTCGCGCCACGAGCGGGAAATCGCATTCACTCCGGCGCGCGTTCTCTTGCAAGACTTTACCGGCGTGCCGTGCGTCGTCGATTTGGCGGCCATGCGCGACGCCATGGCGGCGATGGGCGGCGATCCGAAGGCGATCAATCCGCTGCAGCCCGTCGAGCTCGTCATCGACCATTCGGTGCAGGCCGATTATTTCGGCACCGTGGATGCGCTGGCAAAGAATACCGATCTCGAGTTCGAGCGCAATCGCGAGCGATACGCATTTCTCAAGTGGGGCCAATCGGCGCTTTCGGGCTTCCGCGTCGTCCCGCCGGGCACGGGAATCGTTCATCAGGTCAACATTGAATATCTCGCGCGCGTCGTCTTCGGCGCCGTCCTTCGACAAGATCCGGATGACGCGGACGCGCAGCCTCTTGCGTATGCGGACACGGCGGTCGGCACCGATTCGCACACGACGATGGTCAACGGTCTCGGCGTTTTGGCCTGGGGCGTCGGCGGCATCGAGGCGGAGGCGGCGATGCTCGGTCAGTCCGTGACGATGCTCATTCCCGAGGTCGTCGGTTTCCGGTTAGATGGATCGCTTCGCGAGGGCGTTACCGCAACCGATCTCGTGCTTACCGTTGCCGAGATGCTGCGGCGCAAGGGCGTCGTCGGAAAGTTCGTCGAGTTTTACGGTGCGGGGCTCTCCGGATTGCCGGTCGTCGACCGCACGACGATCAGCAATATGTCGCCGGAGTTCGGCTCGACGGTCGCAATCTTTCCGATCGACGATCGAACGCTTGAGTATCTGCGCTTGACCGGACGCCCGAAGGAGCAGATCGCGCTCGTCGAGGCATATGCGAAGGCGCAGGGTCTCTTTCGAACCGACGCGACGCCCGATCCGGAGTTCGCCGACACGCTCGCACTCGATCTCGGCGAAGTCGAGCCGAGTCTCGCCGGTCCGCGACGGCCGCAAGACCGCGTACCGCTGGGCAGCGTCAAAGAGTCCTTTGAGGGCGCCTTGCGCGAGTGGGTCGCAAAGCGCGATCGCCCGAACGGCGCCGTCTCGCGATTTGAAGACGAGGGCGGCGGCGGTACGGCGACGACGGTGCAGACGCTCGACGAGGTTGACGACGGATCGGTGGTGATCGCGGCGATCACGAGCTGCACGAATACGTCGAACCCATCGGTGCTCATCGGCGCGGGCCTGCTCGCGCGCAACGCCCTAGAGCGCGGTCTGGAGACGAAGTCGTGGGTCAAGACGTCGCTCGCTCCGGGGTCGAAGGTCGTCACCGACTACCTGGCCAAGGCCGGACTTCAAGAGTATCTCGACCGGCTCGGCTTCAACCTCGTTGGATACGGTTGCACGACCTGCATCGGAAACTCGGGCCCGCTTCCGAGCGACGTCGCTGAAGCCGTTGCCGACGGCGATCTCATCGTCGCCGCGGTGCTCTCGGGAAACCGCAACTTCGAAGGACGCATTCACCCGCAGGTTCGCGCGAACTATCTGGCGTCACCGCCGCTCGTCGTCGCGTACGCGCTCGCCGGGCGCATGGATCTCGATTTGACGAGCGAGCCGCTCGGCACGGGCAGCGACGGCAACCCGGTTTATCTGCAGGAGATCTGGCCGAGCAACGACGCCATCGCGCAGACGATGGCGCGCTGCATTAGCGAGGAGATGTTCGAGCGCGAATACGCTGACGTATTCAAAGGCGATGCGAACTGGAGCGGATTGGACGTCGCCGCGAGCGAGCGCTACGCGTGGGATCCGCACTCTGAGTACGTAAAGCGGCCGCCATATTTCGAAGGGATGCCGGCGCAGCCCGCACCATTGCAGGACGTACGCGGCGCGCGCGCCATCGCGGTGCTCGGCGATTCCGTGACGACCGACCATATCTCGCCCGCGGGCAGCATCGCGCGGCATAGCCCGGCCGGAAAGTATCTCACCGAACGCGGCGTCGAGCCGCGCGACTTCAACTCGTACGGCGCGCGACGCGGCAATCACGAGGTGATGGTTCGCGGCACGTTCGCGAACGTGCGGCTGCGTAACGCACTCGTCCCTGCCGTCGAGGGCGGCTTCACGCGCTATCTGCCGGACAACGAAGAGCTTTCGATCTTCGATGCGTCGCAGCGGTACGCGGCGGACGGAACGCCGCTGATCGTGCTGGCCGGAAAAGAGTACGGTTCCGGATCGTCGCGCGATTGGGCGGCGAAGGGTCCGTTTCTCCTCGGCATCAAGGCGGTGATCGCCGAATCGTTCGAGCGAATCCACCGCAGCAACCTCATCGGTATGGGCGTGCTTCCGCTGGAGTACATCGACGGCGCAGATCGATCGACCTACGGACTTGAAGGCGAGGAGGTCTATGACGTCACCGGATTATCGGCCGGACTTACGCCACGCATGCGGCTGCACGTAAGAGCGACCGATCCGCGTAGCAAACGCGCGATCGAATTTGACGTGCGCGTACGCGTCGACACGCCGAACGAAGCGGAGTACTACCGGCACGGCGGCATCCTCCAATACGTGCTGCGCAACCTGCGCCGCATTTCCTCTGGCGCGTCACAGTAAGGGGCATCGAGGAATGGAGGCGACGTTCTTTCTCGCGGATTCGGCGCAAGCAACGCCGGACGGAAAGCTGCACGCGCTTGGCATCGGCTGGACGCAAACCGGCAGCCCCATGGCGGCGCCTTCGGCGGTCGCCTTCATCCTTCACGTTCCATGGGACGAGACGAACCGCCGCATCACATGGACGCTCGACCTGCTCGATGCCGATGGCAACGCGGTCGTGCTTCAGACCGGGCCCGACAGCTTCTCGAGCATGCACATCGAAAACGAGATCGAAGTCGGCCGGCCGCCCGGAACGAAGCCGGGCGCCGACATCAACGTGCCGTTTGCGATCAACATCGCGCCGATGCCGCTCGCGCCCGATCGCACGTACGTCTGGGTGCTAAAGGTCGGCGAACGAATATGGCGCGCGGCGTTCGCAACGCGGCCGCAACAAACCTCGCAAAACTGACCGGAACTTCGCACCCCCCCCATACTTGACAGGAACTGTCATATTTACGTAGTTTGATGGGGTCGTGAAGGCCGACCGGCTGATCTCGCTTCTTTTATTGCTCCAATCGCACCGCCAGTCATCGGCGCGCGTCCTGGCCGAGCGGCTCGAGGTTTCGGAGCGCACGATCTATCGCGACGTCGATGCGCTCTGTGCGGCCGGCGTACCAGTCTACGCCGAGCGCGGCGCGAACGGCGGCATCGTTTTGGCCGACGGATACCGCCGCGCGCTCACCCACTTCAACGAAGAAGAGATCCGGGCGCTCTTCATTTCGGGAGCGAGCGCGCTCGCCGACTTGGGGCTCGACGCCGGTTTTAAGCGCGCGCTCGAAAAGCTTCACGGAGGTCTTGCCGACGTCGCGCAGCGCGCCGCGGAGAAATCGCGGTCGCGCATCCATCTCGACGCTCGCCGCTGGAATCAAGCCGAGCCGCCGCGCGAGCTGCTATCGGCGTTGCGCCACGCGGTGTGGGACGACCGGCGCGTTCGCATTCGCTACGAGGACCGCAATCGCGCGCCCTCCACGCGTACGATCGATCCGCTCGGCCTCGTTTCGAAGGCCGGCATCTGGTACTTGGTCGCGCGCCACGACGGAGAGCTTCGCAGCTTTCGCGTCGACCGGATTCGCTCCGCCGACGAGCTGGTTGACCGCTTCGCGCGCCCCGAGGAGTTCGACTTGGAGCGTTACTGGAGCGAGTCGTCGGCGCGATTTTCCGAGTCGTCGCGCAATGCCGAGCACCAGATCACGCTGCGCGTGCGCAACGACGCCGTCGAACGCGTTACCGCGTATTGGCCCGCCGAGGTCGTCGCGCGCCGAACACGCGACTCCCTCGTACGGATAACCTTTCCCGGTGCGGAGATGGCAATATTTCAGACGCTCGCGTGGGCCGACGTCGCCGAGCTTGTCGGGTCGCCGGAACTGCGCGATGCGATCGTACATCGCGCGCGGCGCGCCGTGCGACGGTACGAAAGCTAGTCTTTCGCCTTGCGCTGATGAATGATGAGCCCGTTGCCCTCGGGGTCCTGGCCGAATGCCATGAAACACACCGGCGACTCCGTGACGTCGCTGAGCTGCAGCCCGCGCGCGCGATAATGCTCGACCGCGGCCTTTGCATCGTCCACGGCAAACATGATCGCCCCGCCGCTCTCGCCGCCCTCGGGCTTCCAAACGCCGAACGTCGACCCGTCGGCGAGCGTAAACTCCGCGCCGCGTCTTTGCTCGTCGATTTCGGTCGGCCGCATGCCGAGGACGTCGCGATAGAAGGCGATCTGCGCCTGCGGATCCTTTACCAAGTACGCCGCGATGTCGATACCCTTGATCATTATAGGCCTTTCTTGGTTAGCCGTTGTGAGTGCTGTGCTTAAAGAGTAACAGGCTAATCATGACACTTACTGTCATATTTGGGGCGAGGTGCCCTAGAGCATGACGCGGCGGAAGTCGGCCAACAGCTCCGCGACGTAAACGAGAAAACGCGCGGCGCCGGCGCCGTCGATGACGCGATGGTCGTAGCTGACGCTGATCGGCAGCATTAGCCGCGGAACGAACTGCTTTCCGTCCCAGACCGGCTTCGTCGCGGTACGCGTCGCGCCAAGGATCGCGACCTCCGGCGAGTTGACGATCTGCGTGAAGGCGGTTCCGCCGATTCCCCCGATCGAGGAGATCGTAAAGCTGCCGCCCTGCATCTGCGCGAGCGTGAGCTTCCCGTCGCGCGCCTTGCCGGCAAGCTCTTGCGCCTCGCGCGCGATCTCGATCAAGCCCTTCGACTCCGCGTTCTTGATGACCGGAACGATGAGACCGCCGGGCGTGTCGGCCGCGAACCCAATGTTGTAGTAGTGTTTGAGAACGATCTCGTCACCGTCGAGTGACGAGTTGAACTCGGGAAAGCGCTGTAGCGCCGCGACCGAAGCTCGGATGAGAAACGCCAGCATCGTGAGCTTCGGGCCTTTCGACTTCGCCTGTTCGGCGTTGACTTCGGCGCGCAGCTCTTCGATCGAGGTGACGTCGGCTTCGTCGTAGTTGGTGATGTGCGGCACCTGCACCCAGTTGCGATGCAGGTTCGGGCCGGAGAGCTTCTTGATGCGCGAGAGCGGTTTGCGTTCGACCTCGCCGTACTGCGCGAAGTCGAGCTTCGGCCACGCGGGCAAACCTGGGAACGGCGAACCGCCCCCCGCCGCGGGCCGGCTCTGCAGCGCGCTCTTGACGAAGCCCTGCACGTCCTCGCGGGTAACGCGTCCGTTCGGTCCGCTGCCGCGCAAACCCCGAAGTTCGACGCCGAGCTCGCGCGCGAAACGGCGCACCGCGGGGCCGGCGTGAACCATGCCGTCGCCCGGAGTCGCGACCGCCGGCACGGCAGGCGCTTGCGCTTGAGGCGGCGGCGATGCTGCTGGCTGTGCTTGCGGCGGCGCGGCAGCTTCCGGGGCGGCCGATTTCACCGGCGCCGTTTCCGAACCGAGAACGGCGATGATCGCTCCTTTCGAGACCTTGTCGCCAACCTTCACCTTGACGTCTTGCACGACGCCGTCGTTCTCTGCCGGAACCTCCATCGAGGCTTTTTCGCTCTCGAGCGTGATTAGCGAATCGTTCTTTTTGACGCGATCGCCGGGTTTGACCAAGACTTCGATGACCGGTACGTCCTTAAAGTCGCCGATATCGGGAACGCGAACCTCGACCGACGTGCTCGGCGCCGGATTCGGAGGCGCAGCTTTCGGCGCTCCCGCCGCGTCGGAGCTCAAGACCAAAATCGTCGCGCCTTCGGAGACTTTGTCGCCGACCTTTACCTTGACGTCTTGTACGACGCCGTCGATCTCTGCCGGAACCTCCATCGATGCTTTCTCGCTCTCGAGCGTGATCAGCGAGTCGTTCTTCTTGACGCGATCGCCGGGCTTGACCAAGACTTCGATGACCGGTACTTCCGTGAAGTCGCCGATGTCGGGAACGCGGACCTCGATCGTCTGACTCATGCGCGACGCCTATACCGTGATCGGGTTGGGCTTGTTGGGATCGATGTGATACTTCTCGAGCGCCTTGCGCACCATCTTACGATCGACGGTTCCTTCCTGCACGAGCGCCGTAAGCGCCGCAACGGTTACGAAATGCCGATCGACTTCGAAGAACTGGCGCAGCTTGCGCCGGAAATCGCTACGCCCGTAACCGTCGGTGCCGAGCGCGACATAGCGGCGATCAACGAACGGGTGAATCTGCTCGGCGAACGTGCGTATGTAATCCGTTGCGGCGATGCCGGGACCCGGCCGGTCCTGCAAACACTCTTCAACGAAGGAGCGGCGCGGCGGCTCTTCGGGATGGAGCATATTCCAGCGGCGCGCGGCGACGCCGTCGCGCTGAAGCTCATTGAAGCTCGTTACGCTCCACACGTCGGATTTCACGTTCCAGTCGTTAGCGAGCAAATCCGCGGCTGCCTCCACTTCGCGAAGGATCGCGCCCGAACCGAAGAGCTGCACGCGCGGCATCTTCCCCTTCGCCGTTCCGCCATCACGCAGCAGATACATGCCTCGCAGAATTCCGTCGATCGCGCCGGACGGCATCGCGGGGTGTTGATAGTTCTCGTTCATTAGCGTGATGTAGTAATACACGTCTTCTTGCTCGGCGAGCATACGCCGGACGCCGTCCTGAATGATGACGGCGAGTTCGTACGCATAGGTCGGATCGAAGCTGATGCAGTTCGGAACGAACGAGGCCGCGACCTGACTGCTTCCGTCCTCGTGCTGCAGCCCTTCGCCGTTGAGCGTCGTGCGGCCGGAGGTCGCGCCGAGCAGGAAGCCGCGCGTGCGGCTGTCGCCTGCGGCCCACGTTAGATCGCCGACGCGCTGAAAGCCGAACATCGAGTAGAAAATGTAGAACGGAATCATCGGCACGTTGTGGTTGGTATACGACGTGCCGGCGGCGATCCACGACGAAAGCGCTCCGGCTTCGTTGATGCCTTCTTGGAGAATCTGTCCGAGCTTATCCTCGCGATACCACATGAGCTGTTCGGCGTCTTGCGGGTGATAGAGCTGTCCGACCGACGAGTAGATGCCGAGCTGGCGGAACATCCCCTCCATGCCGAAGGTGCGCGATTCGTCGGCGACGATCGGCACCACGCGCGGACCGATCTCGCGGTCGCGCGCGATCGCATTGAGAATGCGAACGAAGGCCATCGTGGTCGAGATATGGCGGTCGCCCGTGCTCTGCAGTTGTGCGTCGAACGCGGAGAGTTCCGGAACCGTGAGCGCGGCCGACTTGCGCCGTCGCTCCGGGACACTTCCGAGCGCGGCGAGCCGCTCGCGCAGATAGCGCATCTCCGGCGAATCTTCGGGCGGCTTGAAGAAGGGAATCTTTTCGCTGGAAAGCGCTTCATCGGAAATCGGCAACTTGAAGCGATCGCGGAAGACCCGCATCGCCTCGACCTCCATTTTCTTCGCTTGATGGGCGATGTTCTGCGCCTCGCCCGCCTCGCCCATGCCGTAACCCTTGATGGTCTTTGCAAGCACGACCGTGGGCTGTCCTCGATGCTCGAACGCGGCTTTGTACGCGGCGTAGACTTTGAGCGAATCGTGGCCGCCGCGCTGCAGCGCCCAGATCTCGTCGTCACTCCAGTCTTCGACGAGCGCCTTGGTTTCGGGATACCGCCCAAAGAACTCGTCGCGTACGTACTTGCCGTTTCGCGACTTGAACGTCTGATAGTCGCCGTCGACGCACTCGTTCATCAACTGCGCGAGCCGGGCGCCGGAGCTCGAGGCGAGCAGAGGATCCCAGCGGCTGCCCCAAATGACCTTGATGACGTTCCACCCGGCGCCTTTGAAGACGCCCTCCAGTTCTTGGATGATTTTGCCGTTGCCGCGTACCGGCCCGTCGAGTCGCTGCAGGTTACAGTTGACGACCCAGATGAGATCGTCGAGCTTCTCGCGTCCGGCCAGCGAGATCGCGCCCTGTGACTCGGGCTCGTCCATCTCGCCGTCGCCGACGAAGGCCCAGACTTTTCGGCCGGATGCGTCGATCAGCCCACGATCGTGCAGGTAGCGCATGAACCGCGCCTGATAGATCGACATGATCGGGCCGAGGCCCATCGAGACCGTCGGAAACTGCCAGAAGTTGGGCATGAGCCACGGGTGCGGATACGAGGAGAGGCCCTTACCGTCGACCTCTTGGCGGAAGTACTCGAGCTGCTCTTCGGTGACGCGTCCTTCGAGGAAGGCTCGCGCATAGACCCCGGGCGACGAATGTCCTTGGAAGAAGACGAGGTCTCCGCCGAACGATTCGCTCGGCGCGCGGAAAAAGTGGTTGAAGCCTACATCGTAGAGCGTCGCCGCCGATGCAAAGCTCGCGACGTGTCCGCCGAGCTCCGAGCTGATCTTGTTTGCGCGCACGACCATCGCGAGCGCGTTCCAGCGAACGTAGTGACGCAGCCGCGCCTCGAGCTCGCGATCGCCCGGCATCGGCGATTGGCGATCCGCGGGAATCGTGTTGACGTACGGCGTGGTGAATCCAAGGGAGATGTGCGCGCCGCCGCTCTGCGCTTCATCGACGAGGCTCGCGATGAGCTGTCTCGCTCGCTCGTGCCCCTCGACGGTAAGCACGCCGCGCATCGCTTCGAGCCACTCGCGCGTCTCTTGAGGATCGGGATCGGGAAGTAAAGTCGACATTGCTGCAAGGCTCATTTGAGCCGGTGCAGCCCATTTCTTCCAAACGACCTCATCCAATCGGCAGCCCGGTCGGTTCGGCGTCACGGAGGGTGCGGGGTCGAAGGACGGGTAAAAGCGCCGAAGCGGGAGCCACGTGCTGAGAGGGCCGGTCCGCGCGAGCGCGACCTGCCGACCGCAATACCTGATCCGGATAATGCCGGCGTAGGGAGGAAGAACATGAAGGTTTACGTCGAGGGATCCGACCCCTCGGTTCGCGTGCCGCGGCGCGCGGTCGCGCTGACGGACGGCACCGTCCACACGCTCTACGACACGAGCGGCCCCTACGGGGACACGCAGAGCACCACCGACATTCGCCGCGGCCTATCGCCACTTCGCGAGGACTGGATTGCCGCGCGCGGCGATACCGACGAGCTCGAACGGCCTACGTCGATCTACCGCCGAGGCCGCGATGCGATGAGCGAGCTCGATGGATTGCGCTTTCCAGCGCCGCCGCGGCCGCGCCGGGCCAAGCCCGGGGCAAACGTAACGCAGATGCACTACGCTCGCCGCGGCGAGATTACCCGAGAGATGGAGTTCGTCGCGCTGCGCGAGAACGCCGAGCCGGAGTTCGTTCGCAGCGAGATCGCGCGCGGGCGCGCGATTCTGCCGTCGAACGTCAACCATCCCGAGAGCGAACCGATGATTATCGGCCGCGGCTTCCTGGTGAAGATCAACGCCAACATCGGCAACTCGGCGGTGAGCTCGTCGATCGACGAAGAGGTTGAGAAGATGACCTGGGCGACCCGCTGGGGCGCCGACACGGTCATGGATCTCTCGACCGGCAAGAACATTCACGAGACACGCGAGTGGATTCTGCGAAACTCCCCGGTTCCGATCGGAACGGTTCCGATCTATCAGGCGCTCGAAAAGGTCGGCGGCAAGGCCGAGGAGCTGTCCTGGGAGCTCTTCCGCGACACGCTGGTCGAGCAGGCGGAGCAGGGCGTCGATTATTTTACGATCCATGCCGGCGTGCTGCTGCGCTACGTTCCGCTTACCGCTAACCGTATCACCGGCATCGTGTCGCGCGGCGGATCGATTCTGGCGAAATGGTGCCTCGCGCATCATCGCGAGAACTTCCTTTACGAGCATTTCGAAGAGATCTGCGAGATCATGAAGGCGTACGATGTCGCGTTCTCGCTCGGCGACGGGCTGCGTCCAGGCTGCACCGCCGACGCGAACGACGCGGCGCAGTTCGCCGAACTCCAGACGCTCGGCGAACTCACCGACGTCGCGTGGAAGCATGACGTGCAAGTGATGATCGAAGGTCCGGGGCACGTGCCGATGCACATGATCGAAGAGAACGTCCGCAAGCAGCTCGAGGTCTGTAAGGAGGCGCCGTTCTACACGCTCGGGCCGCTCGTCACCGACGTTGCGCCGGGATACGACCACATCACCAGCGCGATCGGCGCCGCGATGATCGGCTGGTTCGGTACGGCGATGCTCTGCTACGTCACGCCGAAAGAACATCTCGGATTGCCGAACAGAAAGGACGTTAAAGACGGCGTCATCGCCTATAAGATTGCCGCGCACGCCGCGGACCTCGCCAAGGGACACCCCGGCGCCGCCCATTGGGACGACGTTCTCTCCAAGGCGCGCTTTGAGTTCCGCTGGGAGGACCAGTTCGACCTTTCGCTCGATCCGGAGACCGCCCGCGAATTTCATGACGAAACGCTGCCGGCGCCAGGCGCCAAGGTCGCGCACTTCTGCTCGATGTGCGGACCGCATTTCTGCTCGATGAAGATCACGCAGGAGGTTCGCGAATACGCCGAGCGCGGCATGGCGGAAAAGTCCCGCGAGTTCGTCGATCAGGGCGCGGAAGTCTACGTTCCAGTTTCCTAAAGCGAGCGCGGTTGCCGCTCTCGCGGTGACGTTCGGTGCGGCGTCCGCGCCGCCGTGGCAGGCGCCGGGGACGCCGCCCGTTCTCTCGCAGCCGGTCGTTTTCTCAAATGCGGGCGCGGTTCTTCGCGGAACGCTCTATCGGCCCGCAGTGTCGGGGCGCGTTCCCGCCGTCGTCGTCTTTCACGCGGCGCAGGTTCCGGCGGCCGATGCGCCGCTCTACGCGCATTTGCGCCAGGGGTTGCCGGCGATGGGCATAGCGGTGCTCGTTTTCGATCGTCGCGGCACCGGGCAATCGACCGGAAAGCGCAACGTTAGCTACGAGACGTTCGCCGATGACGGAATCGCGGGCGCCCGCGCGATCGCGCGCCTTCCGGCGATCGATCCGAAGCGCATCGGTTATTGGGGCCTGAGTCAAGGCGGATGGCTCGCCGCGTTCGCGGCCGAGCGCGATCCTCAAGCTGCCTTCGCGGTCTCCATTTCGGCGCCGCTCGTCACGCCCGAGGCGCAAATGGAGTTTGCGATGGCCAACGTCTTGCACGTGGGTGGGTACTCGCGATCCGACATCGATGCGATGCTCGCTGCCCGCAAAGTGTGGGTCGAGTACTTGCAAGGCGAAGCGCCGCGTTCGGCGGCGGTGACCGCGCTTTCGAAGATCGATACGAAGCCGTGGTTCGATCTGATGTACCTGCCGTCGTCCGCGCAGCTCGCAGCGCAACCCAGCGACCCGTCGGCGCGCAAACAGCTGCTCGACGATCCGCTGGCGGCTGTCGAACGCGTGCGCGTCCCGCTGCTTTTGGTCTATGGCGGAGAGGATCCGTGGATTCCGGTCGCGACCACCGTCGATCGCCTGCGATCGCTCGTGAAGAGCAAACCGAACGTCGAGTACGCCGTAGTCGCCGGCGTCGATCACGACATGCGCTTCGTGCAGAAAGAGACGATGGAGGTCACTCCGGCCGCGCTCGCTCGCGACGTGCCAAACGCGCCGGCGTACTTTACGCTGCTGGCATCGTGGCTGACGCGGCAGCTCGGCTCGCCGGAACCGCCGTAGTGCGCCGGCCATGCGCCGTGCTCTTCGATCGCGACGAGACGATCGTGGTGGACGTTCCGTTCAACGGCGATCCGGAGCGCGTCGAGCCGGCTCCGAACGCACGCGCTCTGCTCGACCGCTTGCGCACGATGGGGCTACCGCTGGCAATCGTAAGCAACCAGAGCGGCATCGGCCGCGGATTCGTCACGTCGGAGCAGGTCGACGCCGTGAACCGGCGAGTCGACGAGTTGCTCGGTCCGTTCGCCGGCTTCTTCGTCTGCCCGCACGCGCCCGAAGATGCGTGCGAATGCCGCAAGCCCAAGGCGAAACTGATTCTCGATGCGGCGCGTGCGCTCGGGGTCGAACCCTCGTGCTGCGTGGTCGTCGGCGACCGTGAGAGCGACGTCGAAGCCGCGCGCAACGCCGGCGCAATTCCGCTCAGGATCTCCGGCCCAGCCGAGCTAGCTCAAGCGGTCGAAACGATCCTCGCCGCTCTGTCATCCTGACCGAGCGCCGCGAGTTGAAGGGCGAAGCTACTGCGTGCCGCCCTCGAGCCAGTAGTCGATGTCGAGCCCGCGCGCCGGCAAAGTGACGGCAAAGGCGCTGGCAGGCAGATGGACGCTGCGGGCAAGCCGCTCCCAAGTGGAGAGCACGCGGATTACGTAATCCTGCGTCTCCTCGTACGGTGGAATGCCCCCGTACTCGCTGACCGCGTGCGGGCCTGCGTTGTAGGCGGCGAAGACTAAATCGTAGTTCTTGTGCCCAAAGCGTTGGATGAGTCCGCGCAAATAGCGAGCGGCACCCGATAGGTTCTGTTTGGGATCGCGCGGGTTCACGCCGAGCAGCGCGGCAGTCCCGGGCATGAGCTGACCGAGCCCGATGGCGCCCGCCGACGAGACGGCGTGCGTGTGCCAGCGTGACTCGACCGTAACGATCGCAACAAGCATGTTGGCGTCGATCCGCCAGCGCTCCGCGTTTACGAGCACCCTGCGCGCCAAATCGCGGCTCTGCCAGCCGGGCATCTGCGGATTAATGTGGCGCAGCACTTTCGCGTAAACGGCGATCGCCGTGGGCGTTGCAGGGACGGGACGGTTAGAGGCAAGCGCGGGTGCGGCGGTAAGAACGAGCGAGCCACACACGAACAAGGCTCTCGCCAGGAAGCCGGCGACGGTCCTTCGCATATGGGGCCGGTGGGTTCGCGCCATACCTCAGAGCCGCCTTCCGGGCCGGCGCCGCCCGGCGCACCTCGGTATCGCTGGCGAGCGCTCGCGATCGTCGTCGTCATCTTGCTCGTCATGTGCGCGATGATCGCGTGGTCGCAATGGTACGCCATACACGTCAACGTCCCGAGGTACCAAGCGCAGCACGGACACACGGCAACGCATTGAGACGTTGCTTTGATAGTTCTTTGAGTAAGGTCGCGAAGGAGTCGCCGCGCTCCCGTCGCTAGAGCAAATCGAGGAGGTTTTTGGAGTTGATCGTCCACGCACTTTTATTAACGGTTGTCGTCGCCGCGGCGCCGTCTGCGTCCCCGTTGCCCCCGGCACTTCCGACCAAGCCGGTCGTGACGCCCTCGCCGTCGCCCACGCCAAGCCCCGGTCCGGCGTTCGGAAACATGCGCTGGCGTGCAATCGGACCCGCGACCGCCGGCGGACGCGTGACGTCGGTAGCCGGCTCAGCGAGCGACCCTAAGCTCTACTACGTTGGCGCGGCCGGCGGCGGCGTCTGGAAGTCGGCGAACTCGGGTCAAACCTGGGATCCCGTCTTCGAGAAGCAGGGGGTCGGCGCAATCGGCGCGGTGACCATCGATCCGACCGACAACAACATCGTCTGGGTCGGAACCGGCGAATCGAACCCGCGTAACGACGTCAGTTATGGCGACGGCGTCTATAAGAGCACCGACGGCGGCGACACCTGGACGAACGTAGGCCTGAAAGCCACCCGGTACGTTTCACGAATTCTCGTGGATCCGCGCAACCACAATCACGTTATCGTGGGCGCGCTCGGCGACGTCTTCGCCGACAACTCCGAACGCGGCGTGTACGTCACCGACGATGGCGGAAAGTCCTGGAAGCAGACGCTCTCAGTCGGCCCGGAGAGCGGCGCCTCGGATCTCGCGATGGACGCGCAAAACTCGAGCGTCATCTATGCCGGCATTTGGAAGTTTCAGCGCAAGCCATGGACGTTCACGAGCGGCGGCGCGGAGGATGGAATTTATAAATCGACCGATGGCGGCGCAACCTGGACGAAGCTCGAGGGTCACGGACTCCCCGCATCGCCGGTGGGGCGCGTTGGCCTCGCGGTCGCGCCAAGCAACGGCAATCGGGTCTACGCGCTGATAGAATCGAACGAGGGCGTGCTCTGGCGATCCGACGACGCCGGCGCGAACTGGACGATGATGAGTAAGGACACGCGCGTCGACGCGCGCCCGTTCTACTTCTCGCACGTGGAAGTCGATCCGAAAAACCCCGATCGCGTCTACGGAATCTCGTTTCAGGTTATGCTCAGCAAGGACGGCGGGAAGACGTTCAAGTCGATCGCAGACGACGTTCACTCGGACTTTCACGCGATCTGGATCGCACCGAACGACCCGAGTCGAATCATCTTGGGCGAAGATGGCGGCTACGTTCTGACGCTCGACGGCGGCGATAACTGGTTCTTCTCCATGAACTTACCGATTGGTCAGATCTATCGCGTCGGACTTGGCAACGACAATCCATACACGGTCTGCGTCGGCTTACAAGATAACAGCGCGTGGTGCGGACCGTCGAACTCGCTCGATCAGTCGGGCATTCAGAACAAAGACTGGATCTCCACCACCGGCGGCGACGGTCAGTGGGCCATCCCCGAACCGGACGATCCGAACTGGATCTGGTCGGATTCTCAGGACGGCAGCCTCGGCGTCTTCAACCGCGTGACGAAGGACGGATGGAGCGCCGATCCCTACCCGCAGACCTCGAAAGAATCGTGGGTACCGGCAACGTCCAAGTACCGGTTCAACTGGGAGTCGCCGATTGCGTTCGCGCCGTGGAAGTCGACGGCCGGGAAGTTGATCGCATGGTACGGCGGCAACGTCGTCTTTCAAACGATCGATCGAGGCCGTTCGTGGACGGTTATTAGTCCGGATCTCACGCGCAACATCAAGGACCATCAGCAAGCGGCGGGCGGCCCGATCACCAACGACGTTTCGGGCGCCGAGTACAACGACACGATTCTCGACATCGAAGGCTCGCAGCTGCGCCACAACGAGATCTGGGTTGGAACCGACGACGGGCTGGTGCAGCTTACCCGTGACGGCGGAAAGCATTGGACGAACGTGACGCCGCAGGGAGCGCCGCAGTTCGCGCGGTTCGCGACCGTCGCACCTTCGACGCTCGTCGCGGGGACGGCGTACGCGACGGCGGACGGCCATTACACCGGCGACAGCGCGCCATACGTTTTCGTTACGCACGATTACGGAGCGCACTGGACGAAGATCGTCAACGGCCTGCCGGCCGATCAGTGGGCGCGTTCGATTCGCCCGGATATTCGCACGCGCGACCTCGTCTATCTCGGCACCGAAGAGGGAATCTGGATCTCGTTCAACGGCGGCTCGTCCTGGCAATCGTTCCAAAACGATCTGCCCGCCGTCTCCGTTCGCGACATTCGCATGCAGCCGCAGAACGACGATCTCGTGATCGCCACGCACGGACGCTCGGCCTACATTATGGACGACATGGCACCGGTTCAGCAGCTTAACCAGGCGGTCGCGCGCGGAAACTGGCTCTTCACCCCACGCCAAGCGTACGAGTGGTCGCTCACGCAAAACGACGAGGGCACGTACACGAACTACGCCGCCGATAATCCCTCGTACGGCGTGACGATCACGTTCTATCAGAATCAGAAGCAGAAGGGCGATCCGGCGCTGCAGATTCTGGACGCGCACGGGCGCGTGATTCGCAGTGTCTCGGGAACTCATAAAGTCGGCGATAAGGACGTTCCGTACATTACGAACAAGGTTGGTCTCAACCGCTACACGTGGAATTTTAGCGTCAACGGCCCGGTGCGGTGGAATGCCGGAAACGACTTCTCGAAGGGTCCCGAGAACGGCCCGGGCGTCGTCCCCGGCGACTACTCGGTGCGGATGACGCTCGGCGGCCATACGAGCGTACAACACTTTAGAGTCCTTCCCGACCCACGTTCGCAGTTTACGCAGGCCGATTACCAGCGCTCCTTCGACACCGCGATGCGCCAGATGGGCGTGCTTTCGCAGGTCGACACTATGCTCAACAACCTCGACGACCTGCAAAAGGGAATCGACACGGCGCTTGCGGCGGCGAAGAAAGCGAACAACGCGGCGCTGACGGCGAAACTGCGAGACGCCTCCACCGCGCGCCAGACGCTCTTCGATTCGCTTGCGGTAAACATTCGCGGCGAGGGCACCGAAGATGAGGGGAAACTGCACGAAGACGCACTCGGCGCATACTTCAACGCGCAGGGGCTCGTCACGCCGGCGAGCGAGGGTCTTATCGCGCGCGTGAACGCCGATTATCGCGACGGTGTCTCGCGGTATAACACGTTCGTGACCGGCGTCTTACCCGGCGTCAATGCGGCGCTGCAGCAAGCCGGAATTAAAGCGCTGCCGGTCGTGAAGCCGATCAACGGCTGATCCGTTCGTCGAAGTCCCCGCAGCGAATCTTCACGTGCTGCGGGGACTTCGAATAAGAGGCTCTGTTTAGAAAGCCCCTACGCCGTCCGGCGTTCCTAGTCCGGTCGGTCCGTCGTAACCGACTTCGCCGGTGCAAAGATACGCCGGTACGCAGCTTCCGTTGCTGCCGCTCGTCACGTCGTAGAGATCGGTGGGGTTCGCGTATGCGATCGACGCGGGAATCCCGGCCGTGTTTCCTGAGAGCGCGTAGATTGCCGCAATCGCGGGGGATCCGACACTCGTGCCGCCCCAGACTTGCCAGCCCGGTGATTCACCGTCACCCGGAAGCGACTCGTAAACCGCGACGCCCGTTTCGGGGTCCGCGATGTACGCGACGTCGGCGTCGATGCGATTACTGCAGCCGCCCAACTGTTGCTCGATCGGCGCCTGCCAGGTGGTTTCCGGAATGTACTGGCTGCAACCGCTGCCGGCGCCGCCCCAGACGACCTCCGAGTAACCGCGGGAACCCGTAGCCGAGTAGAGCGAGGTACCGCCGACGGAGGTGACGGTGTTGGCCGCCGACGGGAAGATCACACCGTATCCGCCGTCACCCGAAGATGCGGTGATGGCGATTCCGGGGTGATGGAAAAGGCGATCTTGCGAGGGCTTCTCACCTTTGAACTCGCCTCCGCCCCAACTGTTGGAGATCGCCATCGGATGGTGCTTGGCGGCGGTTCGCTCGGCAATGCCGAGGCTGGTGCTCGCTTCAACGACGAGTATCTTACACTTCGGACAGTTCGCGGAGACCATGTCGACGTCCAGAGCCTGCTCGGCGAGCCAGCCCTTGATGATCGGCGGGTGAGGTTTGATCCGACCATCCTGATTTATGATTCGGAGGCAGCCCGAGTGCACGTCGCACGTCGGCAAGCCGAACTGCTTGCGATAGACTTTGAGGTCGGCGTCCAGCTTAGGATAGCCACCGGCCTCGACGACGACGACGAGACCGCCAGGATTATTCTTGGCGGCCTGCGTGATGTTATACGCGGCTTGGAGCTGCGAGGGTCCCCACCCTTGCACCGAGCCTTGCCGGCCGCGTTCCGAACGGGGAGCGCGTGACGTGTCGCGCAACCCGATCGCCAAGCAGCGCGCTTCGCCGAAGGTGAGCGCCGGACAAGCGGGGATGTACGCTCCCGTCGCGATCTGCCGCGAAACGTAGTTGGCGTCGTGAACCGGCATCGCAGCGTTCGATGTTGCGGAGGGCGCGGAGGGGTTTACACTGCCGCTGCTGCAGCCGGCCGCCAACGCGGCTGCGACGACGAATAAGAACGGTCGGACCAGACGTCCCTTGAAGAAATCAATTCGCATCGTTGTCCCTTTCAGAAAAATGGCCTGAGGCACGATCGGAACCTGGCACGAATTTGTAGGTTCGGCGATGGCCCCCTTTTACTATAACGGAATGAGGACGCATTCCGTCGTCAAACACTTTAACGATGATGCTCGTTTCGACGGTTCTGTTCGCTGCGGCGGCGTACGCTAATCTATCCTGGCGCTCGGTCGGCCCCGCCGTCTCCGGCGGCCGCGTCGCGTCCGTTGCGGGAACGCCGCAGGACGATCAGCTCTACTATCTGGGCACTGCCGGCGGCGGCGTGTGGCGGTCGATCAACGGCGGCGCGACGTGGGAGCCGGCCTTTGAAAAACAGTCGGTCGGCGCGATCGGCGCGGTCGCGATCGATCCGCGCGACGAACGCGTCGTCTGGGCTGGAACCGGGGAAGCGAACCCGCGCAACGACGTCAGCTATGGAAACGGGCTCTATAAGTCGACCGACGGCGGGAAGAACTGGACTCGCGTCGGACTCGCCGGCGTCTGGAGCATCTCGCGCATCGCGATCGACCCGAAGAATCCGCGCCACGTCGTCGTAGCCGCCTTCGGCGATCCATACAAAGATTCGCCGGATCGCGGCGTTTACGTCACCTTCGACGGCGGACAGAGCTGGAGCAAATCGCTCTACCTCGGTCCATCGAGCGGCGCGAGCGATTTGGCGATGAATCCGGTCGATCCTAACGTCGTTTACGCGGGCATGTGGCACTTTCGCCGCGTGCCCTGGACGTTCACCAGCGGGGGCCCCGACGACGGACTTTACAAGTCGAGCGACGGCGGCCGCACCTGGAAGCGGCTTACCGGAAACGGTCTGCCGAGCGGCTATACCGGACGCATCGGTTTAGCGGTAGCGCCGAGCCGGCCGAATCGCGTCTTCGCCCTGATCGAGGCAAAGGGGGGCATCCTCTGGCGCACCGACGATGCCGGGACGCACTGGACGATGACGAGCGACGATACGCTCGTCGATCAGCGTCCGTTTTACTTCACGCACATCGCAGTCGACCCGAAGAACCCAAACCACGTTTACGCCGTCTCCGAGATGCTCTCCGAGAGTAAGGACGGCGGCAAGAAGTTTACCGAGATCGCGAAGGGCGTACACGTCGACTACCACGCGATCTGGATCGATCCCACCAATCCGAAGCGCATCATCGTTGGGGAAGACGGCGGCTATGCTTTAACCGCCGATCTCGAACACTGGTCGTTCTCCCGCAACCTGACGATCGGCCAGGTCTATCACGTCGGCCTCTCCAACGAGAATCCGTACCTTGTCTGCGCGCCGTTTCAAGATAACGGCGGCTTCTGCGGTCCCGAGAACTCGCTCGACAACGAAGGAATTCTCGATCGTCACTGGATCGACGTGATCGGCGGCGACGGCATGTGGGCGGTGCCCGACCCGATCGATCCGCGCTACATCTGGACCGATCTCGAGGACGGTGCCGTAACCATCTTCGATCGCAAGACCGAGCTAAGCCGCTTCGTAC
>DATASC010000180.1:0-8135 GCA_036269355.1 Candidatus Cybelea sp.
ATGGGCGATCACTACGCCGCGCTCTGGATCCCCTGGCTGCTCGTGGGAACGGTGATGGGCGTCGCGTCGCTCGGCCGCGCGCGAGGCGAGAGAGCCGCAGTCCGCGCGACCGCGCTCGCCGGAACTCTCTGCGCGATATTCCTCGTCGCGTTCGATCCCGCGCACCCGTTGCATTACCTGCACGCGTATTACGCCGATCTCGGCGACGCGCGGCGCGCGTTCGGCTGCGTGCCGAAGGGCGCGTCACTTTCGACGCACGACGAATGGTTCTCGGCAATCGCCGCGCAACGGCCGCGCGCGACGATCGACCGCGCGCGCGGAGTCGAGTATCTCGTCTATGCGGCCGATTACCCGAACGAAACGTATCAAGCGCGCGTTCGCCCGGCGGTCGAAGCGGAGGTCGCGCGCGGCGAGTATAAGCTCGTCTGCCGCTATGGAAACGTTGCGGCCTACCGAACGGCCGATGCCGAGTAAGATCGGCGGACCGGGCCGCTGGGAGACGCTGCGCGGGCTGCTTCCCGTGCCGTTCAAACGCTTTCCCGACTTCCTACGTAAAACGACGCGGCGCTACGGCAACATCGTTGCGTTCGCGCTCCCTTGGCGCTCGTACGTCTTCGTAAACGAGCCCGCCCTGATCAAAGACATCTTGGTGACGCAGCAGCACGCTTTTTCGAAATCGCTCGGTACGCGCGTGTTGCGGCTCTTGCTCGGGAACGGACTGCTCACCAGCGAGGATCCGCTGCACCGGCAAATGCGCCGGATCGTTCAACCGGCGTTCCATCGCGAGCGGATCGCCGAGTACGCTCAGATCATGGAGCGCGATTCGTCAGAGTTCGCCGAGCGACTCGAGCGCGACCGCCCATTCGACGCGCATCGGGCGATGACGGAGCTCACGCTGCGGATCGCCACCGAGACGCTCTTCGGAAGCGACGAGAGCGATTCGTCGGAAGCCGTTGCGGAGGCGCTGCGGCTGATGATGAACGAGTTTCCGGCGATGCTCACGCCGCTCGGCGCGCTGCGCCAGCGGCTGCCGCTGCGCAACACCCGGCGCTTTTGGCGCGTGCGCGCCATGCTCGATGCCATCATTTACGGGCTCATCGCCCGCCGGCGGCGCGACGGCAGCGAGCGTCACGACGCGCTCTCGCTCTTGCTGGCGGCCAGCGACGGCGAGACGGGGTACCGTTTGTCGGACGAGCAGGTTCGCGACGAGATCATGACGCTCTTCATGGCGGGCCACGAGACGACCGCGAATCTGTTGACCTGGACGCTCTATCTGCTCGCGCAGCACGAAGGGGTCGCTCGGCGTGCGAGCGCGGCCGCAGCGAGCGGCGACGGCGATTACATCGACCGTCTCCTGAAAGAAGTCTTACGCCTCTATCCGCCCGCCTGGATCGTCGGACGCGAGGCGCTTCGCGACGTGACCTTGAGCGACGGTTCGTTCATTCCGGCGACGACGACCGTCTTTCTCGCGCCCCTGATCTTGCATCGCAGGCCGGAGTACTTTCCAAATCCCGACGCTTTCGATCCGCAGCGCTGGCTCGGTGCGGATCCGCCGCCTTTCGCCTACGTTCCGTTCGGCGGCGGCGCGCGCCGCTGCATCGGCGAGGAGTTTGCAAGGCGCGAAGCGTCGATCGTGGTGCAGGCGCTGCTCGTGCGATACCGCTTTACCCTGGCACCCGGGCCGGCAGTGAGGATCGCGCCACTCGTCACGCTGCGTCCGGGCGGACCGGTTATGCTCGCCGCAGCGTCACTTTAGCTGCGAGGACAGGACGGCGTAGCCTTTGGTTCGCTGTCGCGGCTCTGAAAGCTCTGCGTCCAGCACGTTCCCGTCAGCGAACAGTAGCAGAGCGAAATCCCGACGCGCTTAACCGCCGGCATGAAGTAGCGCACCAGCACCGGACCCTCGAGCCGCACGATTACGTGCTGCGTGTTTGCCGGAATGACCAAGCCGGAGGTCGGCGTGCTGGTCGTGATCTTTAGCTTTGCGCCCGCGCGAATCGCCGCCGTAGCCGCCGCCTGCGCTTGGGGCTCGCGCTTCGCGAACGCTGCGAGCATCGCCTCGATCGACGCTTGCGGCTTGCCGTCGAACGTCACACCCACCGAACGAACGATCGCCGGTCCGAGCCCGTCGTTGCGAAGATCGAGCTCCACCGACCACGGCGAGTTGTTCTCGTCGAAACTGACGTACGGCCAGACGGTCGCGCTGAACTGCTGCGCGATGACGTGCGTTTGATAGACGGTCGCCACGGCCGCAACCGTGCTGATGAGCAGCGCTCCGAGCGCGATGACAAAGTCGAGCCGGAAGCGCCGTTCGTCCACGACGGGCTCGCTAGTGCTCGAAGGCGGTGACGCTTTCGTCCGGACCGGCCGGCTCGACGCGTCCGCCTAAGTATTTGCCGAGAAAAGCTTCGACCGCGGCATCGAAGCGCTTCGTGTTCTCGGGCCGCGCGAAGCCGTGGCCTTCGTCGGGAAAGACGATGTATTCAACCGGCTCGTTGTTCTTGCGCATCGCCGCGACGATTTGATCGCTCTCGCGCCGGTTCACGCGCGGATCGTTCGCGCCTTGTCCGATAAGCAGCGGAACCTTGATCTTGTCGGCCTTGAAGAGCGGCGATTGCGAATTCAAAAAGTCGGTCGTGTCGCCCATGCGCAGGGCGAACGTTGCCCGGACCGTCGACCAGTAGGGCGGAATCGACTGCAGCAGCGTGTTCAGGTTCGAAGGTCCGACGATGTCGACGCCCGCGACGAACGCATCGGGTGAGAACGTGACGCCGGCGAGCACCGCGTAACCGCCATAGCTCCCGCCCATGATCGCGACCTTTGCGGGATCGGCGTAGCCCTGCGCGACGGCCCAATTCTTGCCGTCGATGAGATCTTGATGCATCGTGCCGGCCCACTGCCGGTTTCCGGAGTTGAGGAAGTTCTTGCCGTAGCCGGTCGAGCCGCGGAAGTTCACCTGCAGCACTGCGTAACCGCGATTGGCGAGCCACTGTACGTAGCTGCTGTAACCCCAAGTATCGCGCGCCCACGGGCCGCCGTGCACGTATAAGACCATCGGCAGGTTCTTCGGCTCCACGCCGACCGGCAGCGTGAGATAGCCGTGAACGGTCAATCCGTCGCTGGCCTTATACGAGATCGGCCGCATCGAAGCGAGCTGATACTTCAACAACGCAGGGCGCGACACGAAGAGGAAGGTGCCGCGCTTCGTCAAGCGGTCGTACGAGTAATACGATGCCGGCCCGTTGTCGACCAGATAGGCGACGATGAGGCGGCGGCCGTTCGCGGTGCTGCTGAGGAAGCCGATGTCACCGGCGTGCAGCTTCGCGAGCGCGTCGAAATCGCTCCGATATGATGGATCGAGCACCTGCCACTCGGTACGGTCGCGCTGAAAGGAGACTGCTGCGAGCCGGCGCGACTTCGCGTCGACGAGTGGAGTGCCGACGTCGTAGGTCGGATCCGATGCAATGACGGAGAATCGATCGTTGCTGAGGTCGTAGAGGAGCAGCCGCGACGAGTTTGCATCCACGCTCGACGAGACGTAGAGCGAGCGGTTATCGGCACTGAATGTGACCGGCGCAATTTGATCGTCGGGCGCGGCCTTCAAGAGCGTGTGCCAGGGCGCCGACGCGCTGGACCGCACGAGGATCGCGGTCGATCCGTCGGTATTGTCCTCCACCGCCCCGCGAACGACGAGATTATTGTCCTCGGCCCATCCGCCCACCGTACCGGGATTCTGAGTATCGAGCGTCGCGACGCCGCTCTTCAGATCGACCCGGTAGACGTCGAAGACGCTGGGGTCGCGCTTGTTCGACGTAACGAGCATCTGATTGGGAAAGCGCGGATCGACGGCTTCGATGTCCGATCGCACCTTGTCGCCGAACGGAGTGACATCTCGCGTCGAGCGAGTTTTGATATCGGTCTGGTAGACGTGAAAATTCTCGTTGCCGCCCTTGTCCTGCTCGTAAAGGACGTGCCTTCCGTCGGGCTGCCATACGACGTTGCGAATCGGACGCACGGGGTCGGTCGCGACCACGTGGTCGTCGCTCTTGCCGACGGTGCGCACCCATATCGAGAGCACTCCGTTCGACGGCGCGAGGTACGCGAGCAGCTTTCCGTCGGCCGAGATCGCCGGCGCCGCCTTCGCGGGATTCCCGAAGAGTACCGCGCGAGGAATGAGCGACGGAAGATCGGCGCGCGCCGCAGGCGCGGCCGTAACGGCCAACCCTCCGAGCAGTGCGGCCGCAGCCGCGGTCCGAATCGTCAAAGCAGCCATCGAACCGTCTTCCTTTCCTGCTTGCGTCTTTATGCCAGCACGAGTTGCTGTTCGCCGATACCCGCGCGGAGAATCGCCTCGTGAATCATTTCGTCGGCTATCTCGCGCACGGCCCAGCGGGCTTGCACGTCGGGCGCCAGCTGGTCGATCGGGTCGAAGTACACGAAGGCCTTGCCGGGCTTAACGCTCGGCGCCGCGTAGACGGCGATGCCGTTCGTTCGATCGTAGTACTCGTAGGAATGCACGTCGCGCTTTCCGCCGCCGCCCGGCGCGTCGCAGACGAACGTCGGCGTGTTAAAGCCGGCAGTGCTTCCCCGGACAAACTTCTCCGTGTCGACCGCCGTAGCGATGGTCGTGCGCAGCTCCTCCACGCCCTTCACCATGTCGTGCATATACACGTAGTAGGGATGCACGTTCACGTGACCGAGTCGTTTGACGAGCAGCTGCATTCGCTCGCGCGTGTCGTTTACGCCGCGGATGAGCACCGACTGATTGCGGGTGAAGATGCCGCGCTCGAATAGCACGCGCATCGCCTTCTCGGTGATCCACGTGATCTCTTCGGGAGCGTTGAAATGCGTGTGCAGTACCACTTCCTTGCCGAGCGTACGTCCGCGCTCGACGATCGCCGTGATCGCATCGACCCATTCGGCGTGCGTAAGCAGCTTCATCGGCATGATCGCCGGCCCTTTGGTCGCAAAACGCATGCGGCGCACGTGGGGAATGTCGAGCAGCGCGTTGCCGATGAGCTCGATGTTCTTGGGCGGCAGCTGATAGACGTCGCCGCCCGAGATGACGATGTCTTCGAGCTCGGGCCGCTCGGAGATATATTGGAACGCGTCGTGCCACTGCTTCGGGGTCTTGGCAAGCGCGACCTTATCGACGTTCTCGGTATCGGGCCCAATCGCGTAACTGCGCGTGCAGAACCGGCAGTACACCGGGCAGACGTTGAGCGGCAGGAAGAGCGCCTTGTCGACGTAGCGATGGACGAGTCCGGGTACGGGCGAGTCTTGCTGTTCGTGCAGCGAGTCGAGGGTCAAGCGCGGGTGGTCGGGCAGTGAGGCAGACGCGAGCGGAATGAACTGCCGGCGAATCGGATCGTTCACCGGATCGTTCCAGTCGATCAGCGCGATTGCGTACGGCGAGACGCGAACCGCCATCGGCGCCATCCGGAATCCCGCCTCGGCGTCACGATAGAACTCGGGCGAACAGACCTCGCGGATCGTCTGGAGCAACTCCTCCGCCGTCTTGACCGATTGCCGCGCCTGCCAGATATGGTCGAGGAACGTCGCTTCGGCGACCTCCGCATAAGCCGGAATATGGCGCCAAAACTCGCCCTGTTTGAGCTGCTTATATTCGAACTGCTCCGGCGGCGCCGGCGGCTTGAGATGCGTGCTGACCGATGTCGTGCTCATAGTTCCTCGTTTCACTCCTCGACGGGACTGGCGGCCGCGTTGCCGTACGCGGCGTTGAAATGTGCGTGCAGCGCGGGATGATCGCGCAACGTCTGCAGCGCGACGTCGGCGTGACCCTTCGTGTAGCCGTTGCCGATCATCATGTTCACGTCGCGGCCCGCTCCCTCGGCACCGAGCGCCGCCGCGGTGAACGAGGTCGACATCGAAAAGAAATAGACGGTGCCGCCTTGACGCGCGCACAGAATCGTGGCGAGCTCGGTTCCCGGAACGTTCACGCAGTTGACGACGATATCGGCGAGGCCCGGAAGGCTTGCCGCGAGCCGTTCGCTCATTTCGAGGGCGTTGCGCGCGTCGGTGACGATCAGCTCGTCGACGAGCGCTTCGCGCGCGAGCAGCTGCGCGCCAGGCGTGCGATCGCTCGGGACGATTCCAACCACGCGGCCGCCGCTTCCGACGCGTTCTTTGGCCCGCGCACAGGAGAGCAATCCGCTCTTTCCGTCTGCGCCGACGATCACGACCGAGTCGCCGGGCGAGCAGAGCTTGCGAACTTGGGCCGGCGCCCCCGCGACGTCGAGGACCGCGAGCGCGACGCCCTCGTCGATGTCAACGGGGAGCCGTGCCCACAGGGCGCTTTCGAAGAGAATCGCCGTTCCTCGGATCCAGATGCGGTGCGTCGCAACGTCGACGCGTTCGATGCTTTCGATCTTCAGCGGCGTGAGCGTCAGCGAAACGAGCGAGGCGATTCGGTCTCCCGGCTCGAGTGCGATGCGTCCGCGCAGCGCTTCGCCTACCTCGCGAACTCGCCCGACGAACATTCCACCGCTGCCGGTAACCGGATTGTGCTGCTTTCCGCGCTCTCGAACGATCTCGGCAACGCGCTCGCCGATGCTTTGCGGGTCGAAGGCACAAGCGTCACCGAGCTGCTTAAAGGAGGCCGAGTCGATGTTGAGGGCCTCGACCTCGCAGAGTATCTCGTTCGAACCGGCAACCGGAGTGTTGTCGATGCGCCAGGCGTCTTGCGGCATCGCGCCCGGCGGATCGAGCACGCGATGCGCCCCTAGCGGGTGGCCGGAGGTCCGCAATACGTTCGTCGTCATCGCACCGTCACGCCGCCGCGTTCGAAGGGCATGCTCAGCACGATGGTCGTGCGCGTCCGTGACATTCCGGGAGTCGCCTTAAGACGAGCGAGCAGCTCGTCGAGATGTTGCGTCGAGCGGGTAACGACTTTGCAGAGAAACGTCTCCTCGCCCGCGACCGAATGGACTTCGCAGATCTCCGGCATCTCGCTCAGGCGGCGGGTAAAGTCGTCGTACTTGCAATCCGGCGACGTATAGCAGCTCACGAACGCGGTCAGGTGCAGGCCGAGACGCTCGGAATCGAGTTGGGCCGAGTAGGCGCGTATGTACCCGCGTTGCTCGAGTCGCTTGACCCGGTCGTGAACGGCCGGCGCCTTCAGGCCGACGACGGCTCCTAGCTCTGTAAAGGTAGAGCGCGCGTTGCGCTGCAACGCGTCGAGGAGTTGGAGGTCGAGCTCGTCGAGCTCGTTATTGATCAGCACCATATTCGACATAGGAGAAGATTTGCCGAAAAATATTCGGCTTGACAACAATAACACCATAAATCCGTTCGGCGCAAGCCGCCGCAGACAGATTTTTTCGCTGCTGGCCGCCTTGGCCGCGATTCCCGGGTGCGTCCGAGGCAGCGGCGCACCGGCCGATAGGCTCCGGTTCGACCTCGCCGCCGACCCCCGGAATCTCAATCCGCTCTTCTTAAGCCCCGATGCCGCGTCGGTCGAGCAGCAGGTCGCGCGGCTGGCGTTCGAACCCTTTGTAGATCTCGACGAGCGCGGGCGCCCGGTCCCAATCCTGTTACGTGAGATCCCGACGCGAGGCAACGGCGACCTCTCCGCGGACGGGCGTACGATTCGCTACCGGCTGCGGGCCGGGGTGGCTTGGAGCGACGGCGTGCCGGTAACGTCGCGCGACGTGCTTTTCACGTTGCACGCGATCCTCGATCCGCGCAATCCGGTTCGCTCGCACGAAGGATACGACCTGATCGACACCGCCCAGGCGCTTGGGCCGCTGACTGTAGCCTTTCACCTTAGGCGAGCGTGGGCGCCCGCCGCTCTCACGTACTTCTCGGACGGTTTCTCGCCCCAGTTCGTTCTGCCGGCGCACGTGCTCGCGGGGGAAACGCCGCTCGCGCGCGCCGCGTTTAACGCGGCGCCAACCGTCGGCGACGGGCCGTACCGGTTTCTCGAGTGGCGGCGCGGCGAGTCGCTGCGGTACGCCGCCAACGCGCGATACTGGCGCGGGAAGCCGCCGATCGCACACCTCGATATCCGTGCGATCCCCGATCCGTCGACGAATCTGCTCTTGTTGCGATCGGGAGCAGTCGACTGGAATTTGCTGGCGCCGGCGCAGCTCGCGGTCGTTCGCGGCGACCCGAAC
>DATASC010000181.1:0-2351 GCA_036269355.1 Candidatus Cybelea sp.
CGAGCGCGCCTCCTCCGCTTGATGCAACGCTGCAGCAGCGTTGCCCGCCTCGAATTCGACTTCGGCGAGATGTCCGGCGATCGACGCCGCCGGTCTTTGAAGACCGAGCGACACGTATCGTGCCAGCGCTTCGGCGTAGAATCGGCGCGCGCCGTCGACGTCGCCGCTGCGCGAGCGCGCGGTTCCGAGATCGCTCAGAACCAAGGCTTGGAGCCGGCGATTGTTGAGTCGCTCGGCGGCTGCCAACGCCTCATGCAGAATCGCTTCGCCTTCCGAAGCCCTTCCGTTGGCGGCAAGCGCGGCGCCTGCCGCGTGGCGTGCGCGCGCCAGCTGCAGGTCGTCGAATACCGATTGCAGCCGCAACGCTTGCTCCACCGAACCAAGAGATGCGGTCGATTCCCCGAGCGCGCCGGAAAGCTCCGCATCGGCGATGTAGAGCCGCGCGAGTTCGTCGGCCCGCGTCGCCTCGGTCATCGAATCGATCCCCAAGCGGACCCAGCGCCGTCCCTCGACGGGCGAGATCGAATACCAAAGTCGCGCTAGGACGCCGGCAAGAAGACATCCCAACCGGAGATCGCGGCGTTCTCCAAGAGTCCAGCCCAGTGCCGCGCGAAAATTATCGAGTTCGGCCTTGGCCTCGCGGAACCACGATTGCTCGGCAGTGTCGTACCACTCTCGATCGAGTCGCGCGGCAACCTCTAGGAACGCGAGCGCGTGGCGGCACGCTTGGGCGTCTTGTTCGCCTCGTTCCACCAGCTTCTCCATCGCGTATTGCCTGGTCGCCTCTTGCAAATGATAACGCGCGGCACCGTGCGCGAAATCGACCATGACGAGCGATTGAGCAATCAGCGACGACAGGGACACCAACACGTCTTTTTGTGGGATGCCGTCGTCGGCGCAGACCTTCGTCGCCGTCTCCAGAGTAAAACCGCCCGCGAAGACGGCCAGGCGCTCGAAGAGCTGCTGCGCTTGCGACGCGAGCAGGTCGTAACTCCAATCAACCACCGCGCGCATCGTCGTATGTCGGGCCGCGCTGACCTGGGGGCCATCCGCGAGCACGTCGAAAACCCGGTCGAGGCGATCGCAGATTTGACGTGGCGACAGCACGTTCGCGCGTGCCGCCGCAAGTTCGACCGCGAGCGGCAATCCGTCAAGGCGCCTGCAGATTTCGACGATCGATTTCACATTCTCCGTATTTACTTCGAAAAAATAGTCGACAGTGCGAACACGGTCGACAAAGAGCGCGACCGCGCCATACTTCAAAGCCTCATCAGGCGACGGCAGGCTCTGTCTGGGAACGGCGAGCGAGGGGATTTTATACGTTTGCTCTCCGGTGACGCTCAGTGCTTCACGGCTCGTCGTTAGCAACGCGACGCTCGGACACTGCCGAAGCAAGGCTCCCGCAAGCTCCCGCGCCTGCGATACGACGTGCTCGCAATTGTCAAGAATGATCAGTAGGCGTCGCTGCGCGAGATGCGCCAAGAGCGTCTCCAGCAGCGGCCGGTTGGGCGACTCTTGCACGCGCAAGGCCTCCGCTAGCGCGTGCGGCACGAGTTTTGGATCGTTGAGTGGCGCCAACTCCACGAAGCAAACTCCCTGCGGAAATTGGTTTAGCAGCCGATAGCCTACCTCGATGGCCGTACGCGTCTTTCCGGCTCCGCCGGTTCCGACGATGCTGACCATGGGCGCCGATCGGAGCAGCTGCTCGATCTCCGCAACGACGTCGTCGCGACCGAGAAACGAGGTGACCTGTCGCGGAAGATTGTGCCGCTTCGCTGGAACGTTTTGCTCCGAGTGGCGCGGGCCGCGCGATCGATGGCTGGATCGCTCGAGCCGCTCTCGCGATTCCTGCGAGAGCTCTAACGCATCGGCAATCCGGTCGAGCGTCGCGCGGTAGGGTGCTTTGCGGTATCCACGCTCTAGGGCGCTGATGGCCTGCACGCTAATAAGCGCACGGTCCGCGAGTGCTTGCTGAGACAGCCCGGCTTCAATGCGAAGGCTCTTGAGAAGCGGCGCGAATTCGTCGATCGTCTCCACCGCGCGCAAAGCGGATCGCGCCGGTTCCAGCCTTCGCACCGATGTCCGCCTCTCCACGCTCGCGCGCCCTAACTACCCGGCGCGGGCGCGACTCCAATCGGGGGATCGAGAATCCCGCCGACCGCTTGGAGAACGTAGACGATAAGACCGTTGAGGTTCACAGCATCGACGAATCCCGCCGCATCGGCGACCCAAAGATTCTGTGGATTCTTGTTATCAAAGTTAATGTTCCGCGGAAGGAGCAAACCGCCAATGCTCCCGATCGGTAGAAAGATGCTGCACGATGATGGTCCATCGCACTTGTAGATGCCGGC
>DATASC010000182.1:0-3161 GCA_036269355.1 Candidatus Cybelea sp.
AGGCGTCGTGGTGAGGGAGAGAGGTAAATGTCCGTAACCGATCCGATCGCCGACATGCTGACGCGCATTCGGAATGCCAACACGGCGAACCACAAAACGGTCGACATGCCGGCTTCGCGCGTCAAAGCGGCGATCGCACAAATCCTGCGGGATGAGGGCTTTATCGAAAGCTTCGAGCGAATCGAAGCCGGTCCGCAAGGCACGATTCGCATCGCGCTTCGCTATGGACCCGAGAAGGAGAAGATCATCACAGGTCTGCGCCGCATCTCGCGTCCGGGCTTGCGCGTCTATACGCGCAAGACCGAGATCCCGCGCGTGCTCGGCGGCCTCGGCTTAGTGATCATCTCGACGCCCCAAGGCATCATGTCCGGCAAGCGGGCGAAGAAACAGGGCGTCGGAGGAGAGGTCCTCGCATATGTGTGGTGAGTCATGTCGCGCATAGGAAAGTTGCCTGTCGCGGTACCGGCGGGTGTTCAGGTGAAGATCGAGCCGGGCGCCGTGCTCGTAACCGGCCCGAAGGGCGAGTTGCGCCAGCACATTCTGGCCGACGCAGTGGACGTGACGCTCGACGACGGCAAGGTCATGGTCGCTCGCAAAGGCGATGCGAAGATACATCGCAGCGCGCACGGGTTGACGCGCACGTTGATCGCGAACATGGTTGAGGGCGTCAGCAAGGGCTTTCGCAAGAGCCTTGAGATCACCGGCGTCGGCTACCGCGTCGCAAAGTCGGGCGAGCGTCTGAACTTAAGTTTGGGCTACTCTCACCCGGTCAGCTTCGAGCCGCCCAAAGGCGTGGCGCTTACCGTCGAGGGACAGAACAAGATTCACGTCGATGGAATCGACAAGCAGGCCGTCGGCCAAGTCGCCGCCGACATCCGGCGCCTTCGCAAGCCCGAACCGTACAAGGGCAAGGGCATTCGCTACGAGGGCGAGCGGATTCGCAAGAAACTCGGTAAGGCCGGAAAGGCGGCGAAGAAGTGAGCAAAGCCCAAGCGCGGCGCGAACGGCACGTTCGTCTGCGCAAAAAACTCTCGGGGACGCAGGAGCGCCCGCGCCTCTGCGTGCGCCGCTCGCTTCATCATCTCTACGCGATGCTCGTCGACGACGCGCGCGGCCACACGCTGGCGGCCGCATCGACTCGCGACGCGGCGCTCGGCGGCGAGCTCGGCTCGAAGACGAACGTCGATGCCGCCAAGGCGGTCGGCAGCGCAATTGCCGCCAAAGCAAAAGCCGCGGGGATCTCGGAGGTCGTCTTCGATCGCGGCGGTTACAAGTATCACGGACGCGTGCGAGCTCTCGCCGACGCGGCGCGTGAAGCGGGGTTGAATTTCTAATGCAATATCGTGGTCGCGATCGCGACGGCAGCGGACTGGAAGAGACGGTCGTCCGGGTCAACCGCGTCGCTAAGGTCGTCAAAGGCGGTAAACGCTTTAGCTTCAGCGCTCTCGTGGTCGTAGGCGACCGCAAGGGTAAGGTTGGCTATGCGATCGGTAAGGCCGCCGAGGTTCCCGAAGCGATCCGCAAGGCGGTCGAACAGGCTCGCAAGAGCATGATTACCGTCGCGATGGTCGAGAAGACGATTCCGCACGAGGTGCGCTACGAGGTCGGGGCCGCGACCGTTCTGCTCAAACCGGCGGCACCGGGAACGGGCGTGATTGCAGGCGGTTCGATGCGAGCGGTGCTCGAGCTCGCTGGTATTCACGATATCCTGACCAAGTGTTTGGGCACCAACAATCCTATCAACGTGGTCATGGCAACGGTTGCCGCGTTGAAATCGTTGCGGACTGCGGAGCAGGTCGCCGCGATGCGCGGGAAGACCGTCAAAGAAATCTACGTGGCATAGAACGATGGCAGAAAAATCAATTCTTAAGTTGGGAGCACTCAAACCCGCGCCGGGCAGCCGGCCGAAGCGTCAGCGCATTGGTCGCGGGCACGGCTCCGGCATGGTCAAGACCGGAGGCGAAGGCGGCAAAGGGCAGACCGTGCGTTCGGGCGGCGGCAAGGGGCCGGCGTTTGAAGGCGGCCAAACCGCGTGGGCGCGCCGTCTTCCGCATCGTCGCGGTTACTCACAGAAGGCGCGCGATCGCGGCCACTTCGGTGCTCGGCTCGCGGTCGTCAACCTGCATCGTTTGACGCAATGGGATCCGTCCGTGGAGATCACGCCGGAATCGCTGTGCGAGCGCGGCCTGGTAAAGTCTGAGCTCGACGGCATCAAGATACTCGGTGCCGGCGCAGGAGCGTCTTTGCCGGCAGGCCTTCGCCTGCGTGACGTGCTCTTCTCGAAGAGCGCGCGCGAAGCGCTGGTCGGCGCCGGCGCCACGATCGCCGAGAACGGGTAGTGTTCAACAACCTACGGGCGGCGGTGCTCGTCCCGGAGATCCGCCAGCGCATCCTTTTCGTCCTGTTCGCCTTCGCGTGGTTCGTCTTCATGATCCACGTGCAGCTTCCCAACGTGAACGAAGCGGCGTGGCAGCGCGTGCTCCAGAGTGGCGCGTTCTACAACTTGCTGGGCTTTCTCTCGGGCGGTGCCCTTCAGAAGCTCTCGATCATCGCCATGGGCATCACGCCCTACATCAACGCTTCGATCATCATGCAGCTGATGACCGTCGTGCTGCCGCAGCTCGAGGAGATGGCGAAGAAAGGCGGCGAGGAAGGCCGTAAGAAGATCAGTCAGTACACGCGTTGGCTGACGATCGTTCTGGCGGCGGTTCAGGCGACGTTCATGGCGATCTCGATGGAGCGTTCCGGCGTCTTCTACGACACGAGCGTCTGGTACCTGATCTACGCGATCGTCGCAATGGTTGGCGGCACCCTCTTCCTGATGTGGCTCGGCGAGCAAATCAGCGACAAGGGGATCGGCAACGGCGTCTCTCTGATCATTTTTATCGGCATAGTCCTGCGTTATCCGCAGTACGTGACCCAAACGTTTGCGTCGACAAGCCAGGGCGCCGAGTCGATCCTCAATCTCGTGCTCTACATTGCAATCGCGATCGTAGTGATTATCTCGATTGTATTTCTGTACCAGGGGCAGCGGCGCGTGCCCGTGCAGCAGGCAAGGCGGGTCGTCGGCCGCAAGATGTTCGCGGGCCGATCGACCTACATTCCGCTCCGCCTTAACAATGCGGGCGTCATTTCGATCATCTTCGCCATCTCGATCTTGC
>DATASC010000183.1:0-16530 GCA_036269355.1 Candidatus Cybelea sp.
CGGTGGTCGAAACCCGAGAGCGCAACGCATTCGAAGGGTACTCGCTCGAGGAATCCGTAGCGATGCATCGCGCACTCGAGGCCCTGCGAGCGTTCGTCGAACGCACGGGTGTGACTAATGGCGAAAGCGGCCCGATTCAGCCGCAACTCTATCGCCGGCGTCATTTCTTGGTGCTCGATCCATCGACGCGCAAGCATCTCGAGCTGACGCGCGCGCAGGGACAGAATCCGCGCGCGACGCTGTTGGCGACACTCGACGCCTGTGCGACCGCGATGGGCTCGCGTCTACTCGCTCGTTGGATACTAGCGCCGCTCGTCGACCGCGGGGCGATCGATTCGCGGCAAAACGCCGTCGCGGTTTTGCTTGAGGAGCATTCGCGCCGCGGCGCGATCCGGGAGATACTGCGCGGCGCCTTTGATTTGGAGCGAATCGCGCAGAAGGTACGCTTTCGCCGCGCGACACCGCGTGATTTGGGGTCGCTGCGGCGTACGCTCGAAATTCTAGAGCCGCTCCGGGGAACGGCGGGGCCGAAGCTAGCGTCTTTCTTCGCGGGCGTCGCCGACTTCGGCGACGTGCTTGACGATCTTCGGTGCACCCTCGTCGACGAGCCGCCGGCGCAGCTTGGGGAGGGCGGCGCGATTCGTCCCGAGTCAAACGACGAGCTCGCGGAGTGCATAGCGCTGCGCACAAACGCGCGTTCTAAATTGTCCGAACTCGAAGAGCGCGAACGCGAGCGGACGGGCATTAAGACGCTCAAGGTTAAGTATGCGAGCCCGTTCGGCTACGCGATCGAAGTCGGCAAAAATTATGCCGACGCCGTCCCCCCGGAGTACGTGCGCAAGCAGACGCTGACCAGCGGCGAACGCTACATCACCCCCGAGCTCAAAGAACTCGAGGCGGCAATTTCCTCTGCGCAGACGCGACAAGAGCGCCTAGAGGCTCAGCTCTTCGAGGCACTTGCAGAACGAGTCGCGGCGCGCGCGGACGAGCTGCTCGAAGCCGCCGCTACGGTCGCCGAAGTCGACGTCCTCGCCGCGTTGGCCCAAAACGCTGCGGAGCGCGGATACATTCGTCCGGCCTTCGTCACGGAAAGCGTCATTACAATCGAAGAGGGGCGGCATCCGGTGATGGAAGCCGTTCTTCATGCGAAATTCGTGCCAAACGACCTCGACTTGCGCGCGGCGAGACAGCGCTTCGTGCTGTTGACCGGTCCGAACATGGGTGGCAAGTCGACGTATTTGCGGCAAACGGGATTGCTCGCGATTATGGCGCAGATCGGCTCGTTCGTACCGGCGATGAAGATGGAGCTCGGCATCGTCGACCGCATCTTTACGCGCATCGGTGCCGGCGACGACCTCGCCTCGGGTCAGTCGACCTTTTACATGGAGATGGCCGAAGCGGCTAACATCTTGCGGCGCAGCACGCAGCGCTCGCTGCTGCTTATCGACGAGGTCGGCCGCGGCACGGGAACGCTCGACGGGCTGGCAATCGCGCAGGCGATTTGCGAGTTTCTGCTCTCGCTTGACGCGCAGACGCCTCTCGTACTCTTCGCGACGCACTTCCACGAGCTCTGTTCGCTGAGCGAGCATTGGAAGAGCGTCGTAAACTATCACATCACGGCGGTGGAGGACACCGCGCGCGGCGGCGCTCCGGTCTTCTCGCATCGCGTTCAGCCGGGAAGCTCTTCGCGCTCCTTCGGCATCGAGGTTGCGCGTATGGCGGGACTGCCCGAGGCGGTCGTCGAGCGGGCGCAAGAGATTGCCGACGCGCTCTCGGGCGAAGCCGACTTGGAAGCCCGCGTTCCACTGCGCAAGAAAATGCCCAAGCGCGCGGCGCCCGAGCGTCAGCTGCCGCTGATTTCCTGAGCCCCCGCTGAGCGATTTTCCAAAGGTGCGGCTCTAGCACCGCGGAAGTGCCTGAAGTTGACGCTCGTACAGCTCCGGTTCGGGTTTTGTTTGGCGGTCGCCGTCATCGCGGCGGCGATCGCCGATCCCATCGTCGAGTTTTCGGCAAATGCAGGATGGTTCGGAAGCGGTACGTTTACCGATCGCAGCAGTCTGGACGTTCTGCCCGCCTTGATTCTGGGCGTCGGTTTGATGGCGCTGCATTTCGTCCGGCGAGCACGAGCGATTCTCGACGCCCGCGCGCCGCTGCGCGGCGCCGCGGTTCTACTGCCCGCGATTTTTGGTTTGCAGATGGCGGTGCTCTACGCGATGGAAACCGGAGAGCAGCTCGCCGTTTGGCGTCACGCGTTCGGCCCCACCCTCTGGCTCGGCGGCCCACCGCCGATCGCCATTGCAATCCATGCAGCGGTTTGCACCGCAGTCGTTTGCGCATTCGTACGCTCGCGGCGCAGGCTGGCCGCCACCGCCCTACGCGTTATCGGTTTCATTCGCGCGATCGCAACCATCGGCGTCGCTACGCCGCCGCCGCTCGTACCTTGGCGATTTGAGTTCGCGGCCTTCGACGAACTCACGACTACCCTCGGCGCGACCGGCGAACGGGCACCCCCGATACTCGCTTAGCTAAAGCGCACATCGTGACGGCGGGGCAGATGCGGCAGCGGCCGCGGTGCGCCGCGATAGGGGGATTCTCATGTTTTCGAATCGGCGGGTTCGCGTACTCGCGATTGCCGGCGCGGCGATCGCGGCGATCGCGGCAGGATTTCTTATCGCGTACGGTTCGATCCGGCAGAGCGTCGTCGCGGAGACGGCGCGGCGATCGTTTGGAGATACGAAGCTCAATCTTTTGGTCCTCGGCTACCAGGCCGACGAAATGACCACCGACACGATCCTGCTCGTGCGACTCGACGTAGGGAGGCGTACTGCGACGCTCGTGTCGATTCCGCGGGACACGTGGGTTAAGGTGCCGGGAGAAGGTTTCGGCAAAATTAATTCGGCTTACGCATTTGGCGGAGCGCGCGCGGCTGCACACGTCACCGCCAACCTGCTGGGAGGGATCCCGGTCGACGCAATCGTCGCGCTGCAGCCGGAAGGCGCGGCCGCAATCGTCGACGCCATGGGCGGACTCGACGTCAACGTCGACGAGGCGATGGACTATGACGACAGCAGCGGCAATCTTCACATCCACCTCCGGCGCGGCGAGCAGCATCTTACCGGCGATCAAGTCGCAGGCTACGTACGTTTTCGCCACGATGCCGCTTCCGATTTCGGTCGGGTGCGGCGCCAGCAGCAAGTGCTGAAGCTGCTTCTCAATCGCATCAGCGAACCGCAAGACTGGGCTAAGCTACCCCACATTTTGAATCTCGCGCATCGGGAGATGAACACGACGATGAGCTGGCGGCAGTTGCTCGCGTTGCTGACGATCTATCGCAACGTCCCCGACGAAAACGTCCGTTCCTTTACGCTGCCGAGCCGGGCCGGATGGGTGGGCGATGCTTCGGTGGTCTTTGCCGACCCGCGGTGGGCGAAACTGATCGGTCAGGTGCTGTTCGGCAAAGGCGAGCCGCCGCAAGACGAGGTGCTCGTCGCCAATGCAACCGGAAATCCGGCGATCGACGGTACGATCGTCGGCGCCCTGCGCGGCGCGGGCTGGAACGTCCCGACGTATCTCGACGCGAAGTTGAAGCGCAGGAGCGTCGTAATCGGTGCTTCGCCGGCGGCGAAGTCGCTCGCCAAGATGTTCGCGACTCCGATTCGCTCCGGAACGAAGACCGCGCTCGTGATCGGAGCCGATCTCGCGCCGGATGCCGAGTGAACGCGTCAGCTTCCGAGCGACGGAAAAATCAGTTGCACGGTCGAGACAACGGTGAGAACTGCGACGATGATGGCCGTTACCCACCCGATCGCGTTGTTGATGCGTCCGTTGACGTAGCGACCCATCAACTTGCGGTTGTTGACCAGCAACAGCATCAGAACGAGCACGATCGGAAGCAGAGCGCCGTTGGCGACCTGAGAGTAGAAGATGATGGCTAAGAGCGGCGCCCCGGGGATAATGACGACGCCGGCACCGATGAGAATCAAGGCAAGATAGAGCCCGTAGAAAACCTTTGCATCGCGGAAGCGATGATCGACGCCGCGCTCGAACCCAAATGCTTCGCAGACGTAATACGCGGTCGATAAGGGGAGAATTGTGGCGGTAAAGACCGCGGCGTTGAGCAGTCCGAGCGCGAAGAGCAGCGAGGCAAACTTTCCTACCAGCGGCGTTAGCGCGACCGCAACGTCACCAGCGTCGCGGATGACGATCGGATGGGTGGCGTGCAGGTTGTGCACGTAGATCGTGGCCGCGCAGGCGACGATAATGAAGTACGCGATGACGTCCGTCCAAACGGCGCCGACCACGACGTCGATCCGCGAATACTTATAATCCTGTTCTCTAACGCCTTTGTCGACGATCGCCGCTTGAATGTAGAACTGCATCCATGGCGAAATGGTAGTGCCGATCGCGGCTATGACCATCAGCAGGTACGCTCTCGACGGCGTGAAGTGCGGTATGAAGGTTTGGCTAAGCAAATGGCCCCAGTCGGGGCGGACCGCAATCGCGCTAATTACGTATGCGATGTAAATGAAACAGCAGGCAAAGAATATCCGTTCGATCACCTTGTACGTGCCGCGAGTCACTATCGAAAAAACGAAAAAAGCGACGCCGGCCACCAGGGCGATCTTGAATGCCTCGGGATTGAGAAATGGGAGATAGCTGGCAAAGATCGGAGCGGACGAAGCAACCCCCGCAAACTCCGTCGTCGTATTGCCGACGTCCGCGAGCACGAAGAGTACCAGGCACCAAAAGGTTACCTTGATGTCGAAGTTCTCGCGGATAAGGTCGGCGAGACCCTTGCCGGTGATTGCTCCCATGCGCGCGCACATCTCTTGAACGACGATCAGCGCTATGACGATCGGAATCAGCAGCCAAAGCATCGAGTAGCCGAAATAGGCTCCGGCTTGAGAGTAGGTGAGAATTCCGCCAACGTCGTTATCGGCATTCGCGGTGATGATGCCGGGGCCGACTATTGAAAGGAACATGATCACCGAGCGCCACACGTTTGGGTGTTGGGCGCGGGTGCTCGAAGCGGTCATCAGCTCACGAGGGCGCGCCAGAAACTGAATCCGGGACCGCTCGGATCCCCTTGATTTGCCCGCAGAGTGTCGTCGTGCGACGAAGCGCTTGCGAGACGCAGGCGGACTCGGCCAAAACCGAGCAAAAGGACAAGAATTTTTTTCATGACACAAATCTCCCCGTGGTGTTTAACGTTTTGCCGCGCCGCCGTACGCAGGCGCGAATGTACTACCTGGTCCGTCGTCCATGGCTTGGCATCACCCCCTTTCCAAATAAAAAAAACTGTCGCTGCTCCTCGCAGGCCGACAGTTCAGAAACTCCGCGCGGCGGGCCGCGCCAGCTCCCTCAGTGTCGAGCTTTAGCACTGCACAACCTAGCTCCCGTATGGGAGCGGCCGCGTTAGATTCCGCCTTGATTCGGCGGAGTCTGGTCACCCGTTGGGGTCTCTCGACCTTTCCGGGCAGCGGCATCCCTTCGTGCAGACGCCTCACCTAACGAGGAATCCTTAACCAGGATACTCGCGACCGAGGCTTTGTCAACCCCGAGCCGCGAACCCTCGGCACGTGGCGAGCATACGCGAACTCGATGCAATGACCATCGGGCAGATTGCGGCCGGTGAGATCATCGAGCGGCCCGCGTCTGTCGTAAAGGAACTCGTCGAAAACGCCGTCGACGCCGGCGCGAAGCGGATTACCATTACCATCGAACGCGGCGGACTCGACGCGATCGAAGTCATCGACGATGGAGCGGGTATCGCTCCTGAGGAGATGGCGTTAGCGTTGCGCCGTCACGCGACAAGTAAGCTTCGCGAGGCGAGCGAACTCGAATCGATCGCTACGCTCGGTTTCCGCGGCGAGGGGCTCGCGTCGATCGCTGCGGTCGCTCAAGTCGAAATCGTTTCTCGCCGGGCCAATACTTCCGTGGGTTCTCGCCTACGTGCGCACGGCGAGTCCGCCGGCGACGTCGCGGCGGTGCCCGCACCCGTCGGCACGTCCGTACGCGTTACGGCGCTGTTCGAGAACGTTCCGGTTCGGCGCGAATATCTGCGATCGGCCGGCTCGGAGTTTAACCGGATCTCGTCTTGGCTGTCGAGCTTTGCGCTCGCGTATCCCGAGACGACCTTCACGTTGCGTCACGATGGAAAGGACGTTTGGGTGATGCCGGCGAGCGGCGACGATCGCGAGCGTCTGGCAATGGTCTTCGGTCGAGGGGCCGCTCGCACCATGATTTCGCTGCAGGACGAGGCGAGCCGCATGCTTGACGGCCGCCTGCGCGGGTTCATCAGCGCACCGGGCGACGACCGCCCGGATCGGCGGATGCAGCTGCTCTTCGTCAATGGGCGCCTCTTGCGCAGCACGCTGCTCTCCGGCGCCTGGACGAGCGGTTACGCGACGTACGCGATGCTCGGACGCCATCCGTACGGCGCGCTCTTTTTGGATCTCCCGCCGGAGCACGTCGATCCCAACGTGCATCCCACGAAGAGCGACGTTCGACTGCGTTACGGCAATCAAGTCTTCGACGCCGTTCGGCGAACGATCGTCGCGACGCTCGGCACGCACGCGAAGGAGCGTTTCCTTACCCAGACGAGCGCGGCGGAGAGTCTCGGCTTGTCGTTCGGACCGCCCGAACGCAACGGCGCCGCGCTTCGCATCCTCGGCCAGCTTGACCGTACCTTCATACTCGCCTCGGACGGCGAAGCGCTGCTCCTCGTCGATCAGCATGCCGCGCACGAACGCATCGCGTACGAGAGCATCGTTGCGGCCGCGCGCCGGCGCACGGCGAGCGAGCCGCTGCTCGTGCCGCTGGTCGTCGAACTCGACGCTGCCCGCAGCGCGGTGCTCGATCGGACGATCGGCTTGCTGGCCGAGGGAGGGCTTGAGGTCGAGCCGTTCGGCGAGCGCACGTATCGAATCGTCGCAACGCCGTTTGGCTACGGAGCGCGCGCGTTCGACCTTACGGGTTTCCTCGACGATTTAAGCGAGGATCCGAAGCAGCGCGACGTTCGCGAGCGCGTTTGGGCCTCGCTCGCCTGCCACTCCGTGACCGTGGCCGGCGAGCCGCTCGAAACCGAAGAGATGGCGACCCTCGTCGATCGTCTGCAGACCTGCGAGAACCCGATGCACTGTCCGCACGGGCGCCCGACGATGGTTCGTTTGAACTCCGAGGAGATCGCGCGCATGTTCAAGCGCGTTTAGAAGCTTGTCTTCCGACGTTCTCATCCTTGCCGGGCCGACGGCAAGCGGTAAGACCGAACTCGCTATTCAATTGGCGCGCGAGTTCGATGCCGAGATCGTCGGAGCCGACTCTCGGCAAATCTACCGCGACATGCCCATCGGCACCGCCGCGCCGTCGGAGGCGCAGCAGGCGCAGGCGCCGCACCACCTTATCGCGTTTCTCGACCCGCGCGAACGATACTCGGCGGCACGCTACGCAGCCGACGCGCTCGAGGCGCTCGTAGACATACGCCGCCGGGGCAAACGCGCAATCGTTGCAGGCGGGACGGGTTTTTACATTCGCGCGCTGACCGGCGGCGTCGCGCTCGCGCCGCAATTTGACGATGCGCTGCGCGGCCGTCTCGCGCGGGAAGCGCGACTCCATCCGCCGGAGTTTCTTCACGACTGGTTGACGCAGCGCGCTCCCGCGCGAGCTCGAGCGTTGAACGCAAACGATAGGTATCGCGTGCTTCGCGCGCTGGAGATCGCGCTCGCCGAGCCCGACGCCACCGTTCGCGAAGGCCCGGCGCCAACGCTCGGTGGTGCGGGCTTTGACTGGCAGCTGATCTTCCTCGACGTGCCGTGGGAAATCGTCGACGCGCGAATCGAGCGACGAACCAAGGACATGCTGGAACGCGGGCTCGTCGACGAGGCCGAGCGTTTGGGAAGTGAGGCGGTCGCCGCGACGGCCGTCGGCTATCCGCAAGCGTGTGCCTATTTGCGCGGTTGGTCAACCGGCAGCGAGCTACGTGCGTCGCTGGAGCGCGCGACGCGGCGCTACGCCCGGCGTCAGCGCGCGTGGTTTCGCAACGAACCTGCAACGCTTTGGGCAGACCCGGCCGTCGTACGAACGATAGTGCGGGAAAAGCTGCAATGGTCTGAGAAGCGCGCGTGATGCACGTCACCAAGATGCATGGCGCGCGCAACGACTTCCTCATCGTCGACGGTCGCAACTATCTCGTCGAAAATGCCGCGTCGTTCGCGCGTTGGGCCTGCGACCGGCGCGCCGGCGTCGGAGCGGACGGTATGATCGTGCTCGAACGCTCGCAGACGGCCGACGTGCGGATGCGCACGATCAACGCCGACGGCAGCGAGGCCGAGATGTGCGGCAACGGCATCCGCTGCGCCGCGCGCTGGCTCGACGAGAACGGCGAGGGCGATGCGATTGCCTTCGAGACCGACGGTGGAATCGTGCGGACGGAGGTCATCGCGCGCGAACCGGAGTACGCGGTGCGCGTCGCGATGCGACGTCCGAAGGTCGGAGCAATCGCAATCGCGGTCGTTCCGGACGCGACGTTCGTGGACGTCGGAAACCCGCACGTAGTCATCCTGCGTGAAAACGCGGAATCTATCGATCTCGAAAGAGCGGCCGAAGCGCTGAAGCGCGAACCGTTGCTGCGCGGAGGTGTGAACGTGCAGGCCGCGTCGCTCCGCGGATCGAACGCGGTGAACGTTCGTCACTGGGAACGCGGTGTCGGGCTAACCGAGGCCTGCGGGACGGGTGCCGTCGCGTGCGCGGCCGTCGCGGTCGCGCGGCGCTTAGCGCGCGCGCCGGTCGAGCTCTTCGTGCCGGGGGGCCGGCTCGTCGTCGACTTCGATGAGGACGGTACAGCCTACCTCACCGGGCCGGCGGCGCGCGTCTTCGATACGGAGGTCGAGCTTGGCGTCCGCGTCCTGCCGTGAGGTGAGCGGCGCGGGTCTCGCATCGTGCGACGTGCGCGGCCGTATCGAATTCGATCCGCGACTCGTTCCGTTCGCCGACGGCGGAATCGTGCGCGAGGCGCGCGCAGAGGAGCTCATTGCGGCCCCGCACGGAACGTTGGAGATGGTCTTGCCGCAACGTCATCCGCTCACGACGATCGGCCCGATCGCCGAACGCAGCGCGATGGCCGTAGCGCTTCCGGCCGGCTACACGCGTTTATTGCTTCCCGCGTACGCGCCCGAGCGCGGCGCGCCGATCCTTCCGCTCTTCGGCTACACGTTCGCCTGCGCGATCGACGACCGTCTTTACGTTGCCGCGATGCGCACGGACGAAAGCGAGGATTGGCAACCGCGAAGGTTCAGTGCCGGGGAGCTCGAGGCGATTATCGCGCGCCGGCTTGGCCAAGAACCCGCGAATCGCGTGCTTCGTCAGGTGGCGTTATGCTCCGAAGACTACGCGTGTTTCACCGCGCAGAACGTATTCTTAGAACGCGGTGAGGCCGCCCTGCCGGTCTCCCCGAAGTGCAACGCGCGCTGCATCGGGTGCATCTCCGAGCAGGAGCCCGATAGCGTACCGTCGCCGCAAGCGCGCATCGCCGACGAGGCCGCGGCAGAGGAGCTCGCGAGCGTCGCGATCCATCACTTGCAGCGCGTCGAAAACGGCATCGTCTCGTTCGGACAAGGCTGCGAGGGCGAACCGTTGCTGCGTTCGATCGCAATCGCGCGAGCGATCGAGCTGATTCGCGGGGCTTGCTCCAACGGTGTCGTGAACCTCAACACGAACGGGAGCAGCCCGGGCGCTCTGGCGCGCTGCATCGACGCAGGCCTCGATGCCGTGCGGATCAGCCTCAACTCGTTTCGTGCACAGGTATATGCGGCGTATTATCGACCGGCCGGGTACAGCCTCGACGACGTTTTTGCTTCGATCCGGCTCGCGGCCGACCGCGGACTGCGGGTAAGCTTGAACCTGCTGACCCATCCCGGCGTGACCGATGACGAAGCGGAGATCGCGGCGATGGAGGCGTTCCTTCGGAAAACGCCCGTTTCCATGGTGCAGACGCGAACGCTTAATATCGACCCGGCGGTCTACTTCGCGGCCGTTGGGCGCCCTCGGACGGTGCTCGGAATGCGCCGGGCGATCGAACGCATTGCCCAGCACGCACGAGTCGGCAACTTCACGCACACGCATTAGCGCCTTCGCCGCGTGAAACTTTGGCAGATTCTCGTCGTCGTGGCGTTGGGAATCGGTTACGGGCTGATCGACCCAGGACGGTTTGCCTATGCGCTGGGACATGCGACACTCTACGTTTTTCTGCCGCCGCTGCTCTTCGAAGCGGCGTGGAATCTCAACTATCGCGCGGTTGCGCGGCAGCGGATGCCGATCGCCGCGCTCGCCGGACCCGGCGTCCTGCTGACGGCGCTCATCGTCGCAGGTGCGCTCGCGATCGTGCGCGTGCCGTTGGGTCCCGCGCTGCTGGCCGGTGCGATTCTGAGCGCGACGGATCCGATCGCCGTCGTCGCGGTCTTTCGCCAGTTGCCGGTTCCAAGAACGCTCGCGACGATCGTCGAGTGCGAGTCGCTCTTCAACGATGCGGTCGCCGTCGCGATCTATCGCGGCGTTCTCGTGGTGCTTGCGACCGGCGTCGCGAGTGCGGGCGCGATCACGCTCGTGGCCGCAGAAACACTGGGTGCGGCGCTAGGCGGCGTCCTGCTCGGGATCGCGATCGCTTACGTCGCGGCGGGGCTGCTGCGGGGCGGCCGTCACGCGAGATTTCAGATCGCGGCGACGCTTGCGGGGGCGTACGGAGCCTATTTCGCCGCAGACCATCTCGCGCTCTCGGGAATCTTCGCGACGATCGCGTTTGGAATGGCTTTTCGCTACTTAGAACGTTCGTGGATCACGCTGCGGCTCGCGGAGGACGTCGGCCGCTTCTGGGACGTAGCCGCGGTGCTGGCAAATGCGATGGTCTTCTTTATGCTCGGCGCGGCACTGCAGCTCGGCCGCGTGTTTGCGGAACCCGCGTTTACCGTTGCTTGTCTGGCCGCGATCGCCGTCGCGCGCATCGTCGTCGCGGGATTTCTGCTGGTTGGTCCTTATCCGCGAGAATGGGTCGAGGTCGTTCGGGTCGCCGGAATACGAGGCGGACTCTCGCTCGCCCTCGCGCTCTCGATACCGACGGCAATGCCGTATCGTGACGCCATCATCGACGCAACCTTTGCCGTCGTGCTGGCGACGCTCGCGGCTGCGAGTCTAACGATCGTGCCCGCGGTCAAACGCGTGACGCTCGGAGGGCGTTAGGTAGACGCCATGACCGTCCTAACGGGCTTTGGTTTGCTGGCGGTGACGGCGATGCTCGTCACCTATGCGTTCGAGAGCCGCAGCCGCTGGTTCACGCTCGGCTTCGCCGGAGCGTGCGTGCTCGGTTCGATCTACGGCTTTCTGCAGGGAGCGTGGCCGTTCGGCGCCGTCGAGGCGATCTGGGCCGGCGTCGCCGTATATCGCTGGTCGAAGGCTCGCGGTCACACGCCGAGCGGGTAGGCCTCCTCACCGTGCAAGTGAACGTCGAGTCCGCCCGTTTCGGCGGCCTCGTCGACCTTTACGCGAGTGACGAGATTGATCAGCCAAAGCATCGCGTACGTAAAGCAGAAGGCCCACGCGCTGCAGACTAGCGCCGCAACGAACTGCTTGCCGAGAAACGCCGGGTTACCCCGCAACAAGCCGTCGGCGCCGTTCGGATTCCAGGCCGTCGAGGCAAAAACGCCGAGCAAAACGATGCCTAAAAAACCGCCGACTCCGTGGACGCCCCAGACGTCGAGGGCATCGTCCCAACCGAGATTGTTCTTGAGCGTGACGGCAAAGTAACAGACGACGCCCGCGGCGATGCCGACGATGACGGCGGTGGTAGGAGACACGTATCCCGCACACGGAGTGATCGTCGCCAATCCCGCGACGGCACCGGTGAGTAGACCGATGAACTTAGGTTGACGTCCTCGCGCCCATTCGACCAATAGCCAGGCGATGGCGGCGAACGATGCAGCGATGTCGGTATTGAGGAAGGCGGAAGCGGTGACTGCATCGACGCGGAGTTCCGAGCCGGCATTGAAGCCGTACCACCCGAACCAGAGCAGCCCGGTCCCCAGAGCGATCAGCGGAACGTTGTGCGGTTTGTTATCGATGACGTGGCGCCTGCCGACGTACAGTACGGAGGCCAGCGCGGCAAAGCCGGCTGACGCGTGGACGACGATTCCACCCGCGAAGTCGAGGCAGCCCCACTTCGCCAAAATCCCATCCGGACTCCACAGCATGTGGACGAAGGGGAAGTAGACGAAAATTAGCCACCCCGTGAGGAACCAGAAATACGCTTTAAACGTCACGCGGTTCGCGAACGCGCCGGTAATAAGCGCCGGCGTGATAATGGCGAACATCATCTGGTACGCGATGTGCACGACCAGCGGGATGCCTGCATCGTTACCCGTGAACATGGTGTGAAGCGTGACGCCGCGCAGGAAGGCGTAGGTGCCCGGATTACCGATGATACCGTGCCAGTCGGGCCCAAAACTCTCGGAATACCCGAAGGCAAACCACAGAACGGTCGTCCAGCCCAGCGACATGAAGCTCTGCATCATGATCGTCAGGACATTTTTGCGCTGCACGAGACCGCCGTAAAAAAAGGCAAGCCCCGGCGTCATTAACATAACGAGGCTCGCACAGAGCAGCATGAAACCGGTGTTCCCGACATTGACGGGGATCTGCGTGGTAGGCATCGGCATCCTCCGCTGAGATCTGGAAAAGCTTGCTTGTATCGCCTTAGGCGAATTTGCCGATTTTCCCGCCTCAGCGGTCGGGGGCGTTAGTTCATGAACGAGAGGCCGGCGCCGACGTAGTGCTGCGTTTGCCCGTCGATCGAGGTGGGCGAAAAGCCGTACTCGATATCGAACTGTACGTGGTTGCCGAAGTCGCGCTGATAGACAAAGTCGATGAGGCTTTTCCCGGGAAGCCCGGGACCCACGGCGGAGAAATAGGCGTATTCGCCCGATATTTGCGACGGCCCGCCGGGAAGCGCCGCACTGAGTTCGAGGCTCGGGACGAATGCAAAGTAAGATTGCGGGATTCCCGCGGCGGTCGCGGCGCTGAATGCGTTGAAGCTGAGCGTACCCGCCAGGCTGAATTCCGAATTGATCGTGTACGCTCCGTCGAGATCGCCAGTGAACTGCGCGTTTCCGGCCGTGAACGCTTTGCTTCCGGTGGGAATTGTGACGGCGCCATAGATTCCCCAATCGCCGCTCGCGTTATATCCCAGCTCGTACTTCGATGCCAAGCTGATATCGGTCGAACCCACGACTCTGGCTTCGCCGACCGAGGACGTCGCGGCATTCGGGAAACCGAACTCGAAATCGAGGTGCGGGTCGAAGGTGCCGACGCGCAGCAGCGACTGCGGATAGAGCGCGCTGCTCCCGCCGGGCATACCGGTAGTCGTCGCGTTCGTGTAGCCGTTCTCGAGTAGTATGTGTCCCGTTCGGACCGTGCAGACGCCCGTGCTGACCGTCGGTCTGTTGACGATCGAGAGCAGCGAGCCGCACGGGTCGCTCGGGGCGCTCGGCGTCGCCGAAGGCGAGGGAGCCGGCGAGGGCGGAGGGGTCGATGCGGTTTGCGCGTGCGCGGTGCCGGCGCCGGCGCCGACGGCCCACGCCAGGCAAATCGATGCCGTTAGGCGACGATCAATCATAACGTTCCCCATTATAAGGCCGAGTGTGCGCGTGCAGCATCCGTCTTTTGGATTATCCACCCGGACGTCCCATCGGATCATCCGATCGGCGGATGGCGCGATTTCCAGAGCCCAGCTATGCTGGCAGCATGCTGCTCGAGATAGGAATCGTGGTCCTGTCGATCGTGTGCTTTACTCTTTTAGACCTCTACGTCCTCGGCTGCGAGAGGGTCTAGCAATGGCCTTCGATGATACGCTGGGCCTCATCTTGACCATTGCCGCTCTGGGGTATCTCGTCTTCGCGATGCTGCGTCCGGAGCGGTTCTGATGACGGCGATCGGATGGCTTCAGGCCATTGTATTCTTTCTCATCGTCCTCGCGCTCACGAAGCCGCTGGGCTCGTATATGGCGCGGGTCTTCGCGGGTGAGCGCACGTGGCTCAGCCCCGTATTCGTGCCGCTCGAGCGGCTGATTTACCGTGTTTGCGGTGTTCGCCCGGACGAAGAGATGGCGTGGTACGTCTATGCGCTGTCGATGCTGGCCTTTTCGCTGATCGGCCTGGCCTATCTCTACGTGCTCCTTCGCACGCAGAAGTGGCTGCCGCTCAATCCGCAGCATATCGATAACATGTCGCCCGACCTGGCTTGGAATACCGCGGTCAGCTTCACTACGAACACGAACTGGCAGTTCTACTCGGGTGAGGCGGCGATGAGTTATCTTTCGCAGATGGCCGGCCTCGCCTGGCATAACTTCGTCTCCGCCGCGGTCGGCATCGCGGTTGCGGTCGCGGTCGTGCGGGGCTTGGTGCGGACGACGGTCAAAACGCTCGGCAACTTTTGGGTCGACCTGACCCGCTGCTCGCTCTACGTTCTCATGCCGATCTCAATCGTCGTCGGGCTCTTCCTCGTTTGGCAGGGCATGCCGCAAAACTTCCACGCATACACAACCGTAAAATCCATCGAGGGATTTGCGCAAACGATTACCGGCGGTCCAATGGCGTCGCAGGAGGTCATCAAAGAGCTCGGGACTAACGGCGGCGGCTTCGTCAACGCGAACTCCGCATCGCCGAACGAGAATCCCAATCCCTTGACCAACCTCGTCGAGCTGCTTTTGATATTCTCACTTGGTGCCGGGCTGACGTATATGTACGGCAAAATGGTGAGGGACACGCGCCAGGGCTGGGCCATCTTTACCGCGATGGCGATCCTGTTTTTTGCCGGGTTTGCGGCCGCGTATTGGGCGGAATCGGCCGGTAACCCGATCGTTCACGCAATGGGCGTTACCGGCACCAACATGGAAGGTAAAGAGTGCCGCTTCGGCGCTGCGGCCTCGGCGCTTTTCGCGACGGTGACGACCGACACGTCGTGCGGCGCGGTCAATTCGATGCACGACTCGTTCATGCCGCTCGGCGGCCTGATCCCGCTGGTCGACATGCAGCTCGGCGAGATCGTCTTCGGCGGAGTCGGCAGTGGTCTTTACGGAATGGTCGTCTTCGTGGTGCTCACCGTCTTCATAGCCGGCTTGATGGTTGGACGCACGCCGGAATACCTCGGCAAGAAGGTCGAGCGACGCGAGGTGCAATTCGCGATCTTGGCGGCATTGGTCACTCCCGTGCTTTGCCTGGTTCCGACCGCTATTGCGGCGGTGCTGCCCGCGGGCTTGGCGACGCTCAACAACGCCGGACCACACGGCTTCTCGGAGATCCTCTACGCCTTTACCTCGACGAACGCCAACAACGGCTCGGCGTTCGCGGGGCTCGGCCCGAATCTCTTCTATAACTTGCTCACCGGCGTTAACATGATGTTCGGACGTTTTGCCGTTGCGGTGCCGGCGCTCGCGCTGGCCGGATCGCTCGCGGGGAAGAAGGCGATTCCCGAGAGCGCCGGCACGTTTGCCACGCACTCCGGGATCTTCGTCGCGCTGCTGATCGGCGTGATCGTCATCGTCGGCGCGCTCACCTTTCTACCAGCCGACTCGCTGGGACCGATCGTAGAACATCTGCTCGTTCTCCAAGGGAAGACTTTTTAATGCTTAGTCAGAGGCGTTTGGAGCGCCGTCCGAAGGCGAGCTCGCTCTTCGATCGCGCGATCTTGACTCGCGCTCTTACCGACTCGGTCAAGAAGCTCGACCCGCGCTGGCAGGCTCGCAACCCGGTCATGTTCGTCGTTGAGGTCGGAGCCGCAGCAACGACGATCTTTTTCGTACGCGACATCCTACGGCACAGTGGCTCGCCGGGGTTCGACTTTGCGATTGCGGCGTGGCTTTGGTTTACGGTCGTTTTCGCAAACTTCGCCGAAGCGGTTGCCGAGGGGCGCGGGAAGGCGCAAGCCGATCACCTGCGTCGCACCAAATCCGACACCTACGCGCGCTTGCTGCGCGACGACGGCACGGACGAGCGCGTGACTAGCACGAGCCTTCGCAAAGGCGACCGATTCGCCGTCGAGGCGGGCGAGATCGTTCCCGCCGACGGCGAGGTACTCGAAGGCGCCGCGACCATCGACGAATCGGCGATCACCGGCGAATCGGCGCCGGTCATTCGCGAGTCGGGAGGCGATCGCAGCGCGGTGACGGGCGGCACGCGCGTGCTATCCGACCGCATCGTCGTGCGTGTCACTGCCAACCCGGGCGAAAGCTTCCTCGACCGGATGATTCGTTTGGTCGAGGGCGCGCAGCGGCAGAAGACGCCGAACGAGATCGCGCTTTCTATCCTCTTGGCGGGGCTGGCTATCATTTTTCTCATCGCGGTCGCCACGCTCGCGCCGTACTCGATCTACGCCGGAGCGCATCAGAGCGTTACCGTGCTCATCGCGCTGCTCGTATGTCTCATTCCAACGACGATCGGCGGCCTGCTTTCGGCGATCGGTATCGCCGGTATGGACCGCGTGATGCAGCGC
>DATASC010000184.1:0-14842 GCA_036269355.1 Candidatus Cybelea sp.
CGGGCTCGCGCTGATCGTCATCTTTAGCCTCGGCCTGGCAACGGTGCTGAGCGGGATTGGAATCGCGGTGGTCCACGGCGCGAGTTGGCTCGGGCGACATACGCTCTTCGCGCGGATTTCAAAACTCGCCCCGTTTCTAACCGCCGGCGTCATTACGATTGTCGGCGCGGTGATGCTCGCTCAAGGACTAAACGCAGCGGGCGCGCCGCTCGCGCCGTTCGCCGCGGTGGCGTCGGCGTTGCTCGCCGTCGCGGCGGCGGTGTTCCTTCCGGTTTTTCTTACCTCGCGGTCCGCGCACCGCACTCTGGTCATCAAGGAGACCATATGAAACTGCTTCGTTCCATTGGGACGATGGCTGCGGTCTTTCTGCTCGCCTTCTCGGTCTCGCTTTACTCGTTCAAAGCGGTGCGAGCTTCCGATCACCAAGACTCGCCGACGGTCGTCAAAAATCCGCTCGCGGACATCACCGACGTTTACGCTTTCCCCGATCCGCACGATGCGTCGCGGGTCGCGCTTGCGATGGACGTTCGTCCGCTCATCCCGGAGGGCATGACGAGCGGGATCGCGCTCGATCCCAACGTGCTCTATCAGCTCAAGGTTGCGACGAGCGGCGTCGCATCGAACTCGATCAAAGAGGATACCGTCATCCAGTTTACTGCCGATTCGGCCGGCACGGCTCAGAACGTTACGCTCTACGGCCCAGCCGCACCGAACGAAGTCGGAACTACGAACACGCTCGTCGCGAAGACCGGAACGTTCGCGTTCGGTTCGCCGGCAAAGCTCAAGAATAAGATCCAGGTTTTCGTAGGACCGCGGCGCGATCCGTTCTACTTCGATCTGGCGCAGTTCTTCAAGATCGTCCCCGACCGAAACTACATGAACCATCCGCACACGCTCCCGGCAACGGCAACGTCGTTCCGCTTCGCGTCGTCGAAGCAAAAGATCGTCCTCAATGGCGTCGACTACGGAACGGCCGGTTCGAACGGCTGCGTCATCAAGAAGCCGCACGACTATCTCGCGCCGTACGACGTCCTCTCGATCGTGATCGAGATGCCCAAGAAACTGCTAGCACCGGCCGGCAGCGCGCCCGGACCGATCGCCGTCTGGGCGACGACCGGCACGCAAACCGGCGGTCCGGAATAGGAGATACGATCGATGACACCACGCTATATGATCGGTCTTGCCGTGCTCGCGCTTGCCGGCGCAATCGCGGGAGGCTGCAGTTCCAGATCGTCGTCCGGGTTTATTCCCAACGACGTTCAGGCGCCGGCAGGTCAATCGCCGGACGGAAAAACCGTCGCGTACAAGCAGATCGAGCTCTTGTCGCGGCCGGCGGTCAAGGAAGCCTTCGAGCTTTTCGAAGACCATAACAAGACGAACCGTTCCGAACCCTACGCCGACCCGGTGCTTCAAGCGCAGATCAAGTCGTTCGCGCTGATGTTCCGCAGCAAGAAGACCGCCGAGACGCTGCAAGCGGTGCTCTATCCGAACGTGATGAAGGCCGACCTCTCGCAAGATACGACGAAGGCCGCCTATCTCGGTTACGAAACGGGCGGTGCGACGGGCAGCAAGTTCGGAGGCCGAGCGCTGGACGACGACATCATCGACATCTCGCTCGGCGCCATCTTCGGAAACACGCTCTCGGCGCTGGGCCTCATTCCCGACGACCATAAAGAAGCGCCCTGCCTCACCACGGACAACGTCGCGTACGATAAGTCGAACACGAAGACGTTCCCGTATATCCAGGGCCCGCTTTAGCCGATGCTGCGACCTGGTGCGATTGCCGCCTTAACGGCGGCAGTCGCCGTCGGCGCTGCGTGGCCGTGGCTCGGCGCGCACTCCGCGCAAGCCGGTGCCGTTGCGCCGGCTCCGATTCCGACCGACTACCTCGGGCGTAACGCGACCGTGGCGTTCGACGAACTGCAAGCGCGGCGCGATCCAGACGATCAGATCACCCGCCGCATGCTCGGCGCCGAATACATGCAACGTTTTCGCGAGACCGGCGACCTCAACGACGTCGACCGCGCGCTCGCCGTCGCGACCGTCTCGCTGCGCCTTCAGCCGCAAGGTAATGCGGCGGCACTCGGCGTTATCGCCTCCGGCGACCTCGCCTTCCATCGTTTCGACGCGGCGTTGCGCGCCGAACGCGCCGCCGTCGACGCAATGCCGTTCGACGACGGCGCCCGCGCGCAGACGGCCTCGATTCTTATGGAGCTCGGCCACTACGCCGAGGCAAAAGAAATTCTCGATCGCCCGCGCGAGCAGGATCCTAATCCGACTTGGCTCTCCATTCGAGCGCGCTACGACGAGCTCACCGGCAATCTGACCGGCGCGCGCGTCGTGATGGCGCAAGCGACGGCATCGATCGATCGACTGACCGCGGTCGGAGCTTACACGCGCTCGTGGTATCACACGCGCGAGGCGCAGCTGGCCTTCGAAGCGGGTGACGGGTCTGCGGCCGAACGCGAGTTCGGCGAGGCGTTGCGGCTCTTTCCCGAAAACGCGCAGGCGCTGCTCTTCTTGGCGAAGCTCTATCGCGCACACGGCGATTGGCCGCGCGCGTTCGCCGCGGCGAGGCGCAGCGCCGAGCTCTATCCGCTTCCGCAGGCGCTCGGTTACGAGGCCGACGCGCAACGCGCGCTCGGCGACGAGGCGGGTGCGCGCCGGACCGACGCACTGATCTCCGCCGAGCAGCGCTTATTTAACGCGCAGGGCGTCAACGACCGTCTGCTGGCGATCTATTACGCCGAGCACCGCGAGCATCTCGGTTCCGCGCTGACCGCGGCACGCGCCGATCTCGCGAAGCGCGGCGACGAAATCTACGCCGACGATACGATGGCTTGGGTGCTCGCGGCGATGGGCCGCTGGCGCGAAGCGCGGCATTACGCGCTGCGCGCGGCGCGCTTCGGCACGCAAGATCCCGAGCTCCAATCCCACGCCGGTATCATCGCCTGGCATGCCGGCGCGCGCGACGAAGCGCTGACTCGTCTGCGCTCCGCGCTCGCCGCAGATCCGCACTTTCATCCCTTCTACGCGAGCGATGCGCGCGCGTATCTATAGTCTCGTCGCGGCGCTCCTCGCGCTCAACGTAGCGGCCTGGGCGCTTGCGGCGGCGGCGTTTTGGTCGCATCCGGTGCTGCTCGGCACGGCGCTGCTCGCCTTCACCTTTGGCCTACGGCACGCCGTCGACGCCGATCACATCTGCGCGATCGACAACGTGACGCGCAAGCTCGTGCAGGAGGGACGGAGGCCGATCGGGGTCGGGTTTTTCTTCTCCCTCGGTCATTCGACCGTGGTCGTGGCGCTCTCGGTCGCCATCGCGGTTGGAGCGGTGTTCGTCAAGGCGCATCTGCCCGCGCTCTCCACGCTCGGTGCTCTGGTCGGCGCGTCCGTCTCGTCTGCGTTCCTGCTGATCGTCGCGGCGATCAACTTCTTCGTGCTGCTCGAAATCTTCGCCGCCTTCGCTCGCGTGCGGCGCGGCGAACCGCTCGAAGAAGAGGGCCTCGGCGCGATGCTGGACCGGCGCGGCCTGCTCGGGCGCTGCTTCCGGCCGTTGCTCAAGCTCGTGGACCGCAGTTGGAAAATGTATCCGGTCGGATTGCTCTTCGGTCTAGGATTCGATACGGCGACCGAGGTCGCGCTGCTGGGGATCGCCGCCGCTCAGGCGGGCAAAGGATTGCCGGTTTTCGCGATACTGCTCTTTCCGCTGCTCTTCACCGCGGGCATGTCGCTAATCGATACGGCCGATGGGATCGTGATGGTCGGCGCCTACGGCTGGGCGTTTGTTAAGCCGATGCGCAAGCTCTACTATAACCTCGTAATCACGCTGGTTTCGGTGCTCGTCGCGGCGATCGTCGGAACGATCGAGGCGACGAGCGCGATTGCGGACCGCCTGCAACTCAGCGGCGCGGTCTGGGATGCGATCCGCGCGGTCAACGAAAACTTCGGCACGCTCGGCTTCGTGATTGTCGGGCTGTTCTTAGCGAGCTGGCTCGTCTCAGTCGGCGTCTATAAGCTGCTGCGCTACGACGAGCTACGAGTAATGTGATCCGGCGCTGACTTTAAACCGGTGGGCTTCGCAGATCTCGGCGATCTGCTCGTGACTTAGACGGCGGAAGGTTCGGTTTCCGTAGTCAAACTCGTCACCTGCCGCAGTTGCGTCGTAGCGTGCTTGAGCTCCGGGATTGAGCGGCGGCCGACGCTGCAAGACGTGCGTCTTGAAGTTCACGCGGTAGACCAGCTCCTTAGCAAAGAGAAAGATCTCCCCGCGCGGATTGGCGTATCCGCCGTAGACCGGTTCGGAGGTTTCCGAGGCCACTCGCCCGTTCGACTGAGTAATAGCCAGGGCGGCGATCGGCGAAGACGTACAATCCATAGTCAATTCCATATACAGCATTTAACGCAAAAAAGCTCGATATCGTTGCACGCCGAGCGTTCCTGCGCCTATGACTTTACTCGCAGGCAGCCGAATTTCAGGCGTGTCTTGGTTGCGCGGTAGGCTCATTTATGAGATGTATGAGCCATCATCACCGCTCGTCCGAAGGAGTATTCTCAATACCAGCTCGCAACCGACGTTACAAAACTGCCGCTCGGCCGCCTAGGGAGAAGGTGGCCCAAGACAACAAGGAACCGGCGCTCGAGGTCGCTGGAAGCGTCAAGCAAGTCTTCCCGAGCGCGACCTTTTCGGTCGAGCTCGACAACGGTCACATCGTGCTCGCGCACGTAGCCGGACGGCTGCGGCGCCACCGAATCCGCATTCTGCCCGGCGACCGGGTCGATCTGGAGATGTCGCCCTACGACCTGACGAAGGGCCGCATCGTCTACCGCCACCGCTAAAATTTGTCCGCTTTCAGGCTTCCCAAACGTCTAGGGTGCATCTACAGACGCTAAAAGGAGGCAGACATGGCGGAGTTTCTCTATCTCTATCGCGGCGGCCAGCGGGGCACGACGGCCGAAGAGTCCGAGCAGATCATGCAAAAGTGGATGAACTGGTTCAAGGAGCTCACGGCCAGCGGGAATCTCAAGGACGGCGGACAGCCCCTTGAGGCGGACGGGAAGGTCGTGCGCGATAAGCGCGGCGCGATGACCGACGGTCCGTTCGCCGAGGCGAAGGATCTCGTCGGGGGCTACACGCTCGTCGAGGCGGAGAGCTTGGCACGGGCCGCGGAGCTCGCGCAGGGTTGTCCGATTCTCGAGCGCCAAGGCTTCGTCGAAGTCCGCCCCATCATGAAGATGGATATGTAACGTGGAGCCTAGGAGCCCTGAGGCTCCCAGCGACCACCTCTTTCGCCACGAGGCGGGACGCATGGTCGCCGCACTCACGCGCATCTTCGGTTTACAGAATCTGGAGCTCGCAGAAGACGTCGTACAAGACGCCTTCTGCCGCGCTTTGGAGGTCTGGAAGGTTCGCGGAGTTCCGGAGAATCCGTCAGCGTGGCTCATGAAGACCGCGCGGAATCGCGCGCTCGACGTCTTGCGGCGCGAGCGCACCGCGCGCACCTTCGCCCCCGAATACGGGCGTCTGCTGCAGACGGAGTGGACGCTCGCGAACGCCGTACACGAAGTCTTCGAGTCGACCGAGGTTCCCGACGATCAGCTGCGGATGATCTTCTCGTGCTGCCGGCGCAGCCTGCCGGAGGCCGCCCAGATCATGCTCGTACTCGCGCTCGTCGGCGGTTTCGGCGTACGCGAAATCGCGGCCGCGTTCGTCAGTTCAACCGCAGCGGTCGAAAAACGGCTCTCACGCGCGAAACGCACGCTCAAGGAATCGGGCGCGCTCTTCGATATCGCCGATGCGGAGGATTTTGCCGAGCGGCTTCCCGCCGTGCAGCGAGCGCTCTACTTAATCTTTAGCGAGGGCTATCACGGGGCGTCACCGCATGCGGTCGTGCGCGCCGATCTCTGCCACGAAGCGATTCGGTTGACGCACTTGCTCGCACGACATGTCCTGGCGGCCACCCCGTCGACGCTCGCGTTGCTCGCTTTGATGTATCTCGACGCGGCGCGATTGCCGGGACGCCTGGACCCAGCCGGTAATTTGCGCCCGCTCGACGACCAGGATCGCTCGCGTTGGAACCGCGCGATGATCGACGATGGCGTCGCGTGGCTAGAGCGCTCCGCAATCGGTCCGCAGCTGAGCAGATATCACGTCGAGGCGGCGATCGCGGCGGTCCACGCGCGGGCGCCGTCGATCGAGGCGACCGATTGGGGCGCGATCGTCGGGCTCTACGACCGGCTCATGCACCTTGCGCCGTCGCCCATCGTCGGGCTTAACCGGGCGATCGCCGTCGGGCAACGCGACGGTCCCGAGCACGGATTACGAGCCATCGAGTCGATCGCGCAACGCGAGCGCCTCGACGAGTATCCGTTCTACCATGCCGCCCGCGGCGAACTCGAGTTGCGGCGCGGAAACGATGCCGCCGCGCGCGAATACTTCGCTTCGGCGCTCGCCGCGGCGCGGAACCCCGAAGAGCGCCGCTTTTATCAAGGCCGCTACTCGGCTTGTTCGGGCGTCGCCGCGACGTTCGTCAACTCGATCGTCGTGTCACGGAGCGGCTCCCCGACGCGCTGAACTGAGCGGCAAACTCGTGGGCTTTTTCGAGCGACCCGATCCGCGACTCGCCCAGTGCGCGGACCCGACTCCGTTCGGCGCAACCGCCGGCGCGTTAAAGCGCCACGCCTTCGTGGCGGTCGTCTTCCTGATCGCCGCGGCAACCTTTTACGGCGCGAACGTCACCGCCGGACTGCACGCCGCCGCGGAGCCGAGCGGCAGCGTCGTCGCCGCGGGATTGCACGCGCCGGTGACGATCGTTCGCGACCGTCGCGACATACCGCACATTCGCGCTTCCAACGAACACGATCTCTTCTTCGCGCAAGGATACGCGCAAGGATCGGACCGTCTCTTTCAACTCGACTTGAGCCGGCGCTATGCGTACGGACGCCTGGCCGAAGTGCTGGGCGCAAAGGCGCTCCCTTACGACGAGGCGCAGCGCGCCGTCGACATCGGCGGCATCGCGCAACGCCAACTCGCCGGGATCGATCCGCGCGATCGCGCGGCGCTCGCGGCCTTCAGCGAAGGTATAAATGCGGCGGCCGCGAGCGAACCGCTCCCGGTCGAGTTTCGCATGCTGCTTTACCGGCCCGAGCCTTGGACGCCGAAAGACTCCCTCGCCGTCTCCATCGTCGCTTCGCTCGAACTCTCCGGATCTTGGCACGACGTCTTTACCCGCGACGCAGCCTGGCATAGGCTCGACGCGCGTTGTTACGACGCGCTCTTTCCGCTCACCGATCCGCGATACGACCTCACCGTAAGCGGCACGCACCAGACGGACCGCGGGCGAGTTCGAGAGCATTCCTGCGACGGGTCGGCGCTGGCGCGGCGCGCGCACTCGCCGCCGATCGGCAGCAACGCGTGGGCCGCGGGAGCGCACCGCACCGGTGACGGCGACGCGCTGGTTGCGAACGACCCGCATCTCGATCTGACGATTCCAGGAATCTGGTACCTGATCGACATGGAGTCGCCGCACTTTCATGCAGCCGGCGCGACCATCCCCGGAATACCCGGTGTCGTGCTCGGTCACAACGATCGCATCGCGTGGGCATCGGCGAACGCACAGATGGCGACGGCGAGCCTCTTCGTAGCCGGGCGCCTCGATCTCCGCCGGTGGACGACCGAGCGATTCCGCGTGCGCTTTTCGCACGACGTAACTGCGGAGTACTATCGCACGCCGCGCGAATTCGCGATCCCCGATGAAAACGATTCGTCGAAACTCGTTTTGGTGCGCTGGCCGGTCTACGCGCAGCGCGAATCGACCATCGCTACGGCGCTCGCGCTCGATCGTGCTCGCGACGCCGGCGAGGCGCTGCGCGTTCTCGCGCGGTATCGCGGCTCGCCGCAGAGCTTTATCGTCGCGGATAGTAGTGGCAAGGTCGCCTATCACGTCGCGGGACTGGTTCCCGACGATCCGGCGTGGGGGCGCTTCGTGCATTCGGCCGGCGACCTAAGCCGGGCGTACGGGCCCATTCCTTTCGATCGATTGCCGCTGCGTGCGCCATCGCGCGACGACATCTTGGTCGCCGCGAATAACAAGACGTACGCGGCCGGCTATCCGTACCGGCTCTCGGCGCAATTCGAGCCGCCATATCGAGCCTATCGCATCGCGACGCTGCTGCAACGGCGCCGGCGCTACGATGCGGAGTATTTCGAGCGCATGCAGCTCGACACGCTCTCGCCGATCGACTTGGAGATCGCGCGCGACGTCGCGCGGCTTTCGCGCGGCTTGGGAAGCGCCGACTGGGCGAACGCTCTGGCGCTATTGCGCGATTGGGACGGCCGGTACCGGCCGGGCTCGCACGCGGCGGTCGTCGAGCACGCGCTGCGCCTCGCGTTATTCCCTGACGGGACGCCGCTCGGAGGGAGGCTAGACACATTGCGCGACGAGCGCGGAAGTGCGCGCGAGGCGCTCGACGACGCGGGCGCAGTGCTTTCGTCGCAAAACGGCGACGGGAGCGTGACGTGGAGCGACGCCGGCGCGACTCGAATCGAGCATTTCCTCGCGCCGATGCACTTCGGCTTTCTCGACGGAGCTTGGCTGCCGGGTGCGGGCGACGAGTATACGATTCATCTGCAAGAGCCCGGGGTCGCGCAAGGATTCCGCGCCGTGTGGGACGTCGGCAAATGGGACCGAGGCGGCATATCGATTCCGAGCGGCGAGTCGGGCGAGCCCGGTTCCGGACATTATACCGACCTTACGCGCGATTGGGTCGCCGGCACGCTGCAGCCGCTGCCGTTCAGCCGTGCGGCCATCGATGCAAACGCTGTCGGCGTGCTGACTCTACGCCCTACGAAGACTCAGTAGGAAGCGCCCATCGAGGCGTCGCAGCAAGTAGCCGAACAGCTATGCGGTAGTGGCCCCGGCGTCGTTCCGTCTCGGCCACGTGGATAAACGGAGAGCGTATGGCAATAGCGGCAAAAGACGTTTCGCAGAGTGGCGGTCAGTTCGGCGCGTGGTTCCTGACACGCAAAGGCGCTTGGCTTGCCGTCATCGTCACGATCATCTGGTGGATCGTGCCACGACTTCAATGGTCGTGGTTAAGCTGGATAGAGCATCACGAAAGTGCATCGGAATACCCAGACGTCTTACAGGCGATCGTCATTCTTGTTTTGCTTTTGCTCTGGTCCCGGCGCCTAAGCCGGCCGAAAATGATCGAGAACGCAGCACACCGGCATCTTGAAGCAGCAGCGCGCTCAACAACATGGTTCTATTGGCTTTGGTGGGGCTTGCTCGCGTCATGGCTAGTATTTTACGCAATCGATTGGTTTAAATACTCAGATCTTGCATACCAGCCGCTGCGAAATCTGCTTAACCATGGGCTGCTGGATTGGGTCAATACTATAGAGGCTGTATTCTTTTTCGCGATTTACTTCGAGATGACTGCTGTAACGTTCAACGCGGAAGGAAAACGTCAACGTTCAGCCTCGGAGCGGTCTGCGATCCTCCTTGGAATATTTCTAGTACTTTGTATAGTTGAGTACTTCACTCCGCCGCGATCGATCGGCTGGTGGAGCGTCGTCAGCGGGTTACTTGTTGGAGTGTCCATGGCGCTTTTTATCGGCCGTTGCGAAAGTCGATTCATCAGCGCGCCGCTCGTGCTCACAGCCTCGGCCTTCCTTTATGCAGTCCTTCAAGGCGCGTACCCGCTCTTTTCGGGAGCACTAGGGGGTACGGCGTCAGGGCCGGCGGTCAGTTTGTTCAAAGAGGTTGTAATTATGATCGTGCTGCCACTAAAGGTTATGCTATTCTTGCTGATAGACTGGATGTGCTCCGGCGGCAAGCTATTCTTCTATATGGTCAGCGAACGCAGAATGGTCGATGAAGGCGGAGCAAATCTTCAGACTGATTGGGAGCGCTTCTGGGAAGAGCTCGAACCCCGGCCTGCTTCGGGAGTTGCTCCGGCGTCTTAAGGCGAGGCGAACACCGAGGGCGAAACGGTCGCGTTCGGCTGATAGTTCGAGAACGTCAGCGTGCCGTCGACGCTGTAGTCCGGGAAACGCGCCGCAATCGACGCCTTCGATGGAAGGCGATACAAGCCGACGTTTTCGTACGATTGGGCGAAGGTCAGCGTGCCGCCGTTCGTATAGCTCCATTGCGCTTTGTTCAGCAGCGCCGAGTGGTCGTCGATCGTAACCGTGATGCTCTTTACCCGGCTGCCGCTTTTCTTCGGAACCAGCGTGTAGTTCGAGGCCGTCCCGCTGTCGGTAAGCGGCGTGATGTTGTACTGCTGCATCGCCTCTTCGTAAGTCGGCGTCGTCGAGGCGAGGTCTTTGAAGCGGCTAAGCGCTCCCGGTACGTTCTGGAACTCGATTTTGCGCGTGGGTCGGAGGTAGTAGACGGTGCCGTTGAGCGTCTTGTGGATCGGGATGACGGCATGAAGCAGAGCCGATAGTTGTGCCGTGGCCGTATACGAGTTCAGCGTAGGATTGGGGTTCGTCGCGCGCGCTAGCAGCGCCATCGAGGCGGGCTGCGCCGGCGGCGGCGAGGCGGCGATCGCGCCGCAGAGTGTCGCGACTCCGATTGCCATGGCGCGAATGATGGTGCTGCTTGCCGAAGCGTTCATGAGCGGTGCGTATTCTGGTTGCTTCCTTGGGAATCCCGGCCTCCGCGCGAGTCGCAACCTTCCCCTGCGATTGCGCCTTTCAGCGGGCATGCAGACAACGGAACAACTCAATCGTTTTCCGTCGCCGGCGACGCGGCCCCATCCGCTCGCCTATCGCGACGGCTCGCTCTGGATGGGTTCGTGGGACACCGATCGCATCTACGTCATCGACCCGCAAACCTGGACCGTACGCAACGAGATCCAAGCTCCCGGGAGACCCTATGGCCTTACCGTCTTCGGCGACGAGCTGCGCGCGGTGATCGCTCACGGAGAAGAAGAAGATCGCTATGTCTATCGTTTGCTGCCGGATCGCGGATTCGATTTGGAAAGCAAGACGCCGTGTCCCGATCACACCGGCTCGCACATCGCGGCAAAAGGCTCGACCATCTATCTGGGACAGATGGGCTTCCATCGCATTCTTGCCATGCGACCGGATTGGACGGTCGAGCGCGAGATCGAGCTGCCCACGCCGCGTTGCGCCGGGTTCGGTTTCGGTCCCGACGGACATTTCTATATGACGTCAGCCGATGAAGAGTTCGAAAACCTCGCGTTCGGCACGTTCGACGTCGCGGGCGATCGATCGCCGTTCGAGAGCATCCGGCCCCTTCCCGAAGAAGCGCGCTCGCTCGCATACGATGGCGCACGCTGGTGGACGTGCCTGCGCGAAGCAAACGAGATCGCTTCGTTTACGGTCTAGAGACTAGCGAAGCGCGCCGCTCCGCGGATTTGAGGCGAGCTCCAACTCCCGTTCGATCGCCGCGGCGAGTTCGCGCCGCGCGGGCTCGTGCAGCGCGAAGTAAAGCGTCGGCTCGATCAGCTCGACCTCGCTCACACGGACTCGCCCGGCGTCGTCTTTGAGCAGGTCGACGCGCGCGTAGAGCGGCTCGCCCGGAACTGCCGCCACGGCCTGCAGCGCGACCGACACTTCCTCGCGCGTCGCCTCGACGCACGAGGACGGCTCGCTGTTGACGGCGAGGATCCGATCGAAGGGCTTCTTGACGGCCGCATGCGAGTAGCGCCCGCAGATTACGATTAATGCTCGCTCGCCGTAGGAGACGACGCTCTCGAGATAGGGTTGAACGAGGACGTCTTCGTCCGCGAGCAGTTCCTCGAAATGCGTTTGCCCGGCGTCGAGCGAGTCGTCGTCTCCACGAACCATGATTACGCCGTGCGCCGCCGCCCCGCGCGCCGGCTTCAGCACTACCGAGCTCCAGCTTCGCTCGCGTGCGATCTCGCGCAGGGCCGGCGGGTCACCCCGGCGCACCCAGAGCGTCGGAACGATCGGGACGCCGGCGCGTTCGAGGTCGAGCAAGTACGACTTGTGCGCGTTCCAGCGCAGGAGGTGCGGATCGTTCTTAACGGCTGTCTGCTCCGAGACGCCGTCGATCCACGCGATGAAGTCGTCGTAGCGCCGATGGTAGTCCCAGGTCGAGCGCACCAGGCAGAGCCGGGCCGAGGACCAGTCTACGCACGGGTCGTTCCAGACGGCGACCGAGACCGTCAAGCCGCGGCCGCGAAGCTCGTCCACGAGCATGCGATCGTCGGGATCGAGCTGTGCCACGAACTCGCAGGTAGCGATCATGCAATCGACCGGCATGTCCGTATGGTAGCGCGCTATCCCGGCGGAGGACAGCGATAATCCAACGAAAAACGGAGCCGCTGCCTCCAAGGAGGAGGGATTCGTTGGCAAAGAGCCCGCGTTTTCACGCTCTCGATCGAATCGATTGCTCGATTGTCCGCGCGCTGCAAAGCAACGGTCGCGATTCGTTTGCCGAGGTCGGCAAGGCGATCGGACTCTCGGCGACGAGCGTCGCGGAACGTATCCGTCGCCTCGAAGAGGCCGGCGTCATCGAAGGATACGGCGTGCGCCTCTCGGCGGCAAAACTCGGCTATCCCGTTACCGCCTTCATCCTCGCTCGCCCGAACGGGCCGGACGCACGTTTCGTAAAAGTCGCAAACGAGCGTCCCGAAATTCTCGCCTGTTATCGCGTCACCGGCGAGTTCTCATTCATCGCGCAGGCCGTCGTTCGCGACGTTACGCATCTCGAAGAGCTGCTCAATCATCTCGAACCCGCTGCCGTGCATATCGTCACGCTCGTAGTTCTCTCCACGTCGTTCGACGGCGTGCCCCTCAGCGTCGGCGAGTAAGCGGCTTGAGCTCGATCACCTTGTCGTTATTGGCTTCGACCGGTGTCCGAAGAGGTCCATAAGCGGCCTCATAATACGTATCGCGTAGGTTGCCCAGCTGCATGTCGCGCGGTACGGGCGTTCCATCGCCGCGATAGACCGTCGCGCCCTTTACGAGTAATCGGTACTCCGCAAGGCGCTCGTTCTTCCAATCCGAGACCTTCCAACGCTGCGGGGCCATCGCAGAGTATTCGTACGGCGGCAGCGCCGGGCGCTTTCCCTCGAACAAACTGAGTTCGACGCGAAAGCCCTCGCGTTCGAAGATTGCCTTTTCAACCTGTGCTTTCGTGGCCACCGGACTCCTTGCTACTGCTGTCCGCAGAGCGAACTTCCTTCACAGCTCGCGGAATCGGCCGGACGACCGTCGAACGACAGCCATCCGGATATGCGTGACGTCTTTGCAATCGCCGCGTTGTGGATCGACGAGCGGCGCCGCTTTGCACTGGCAACGGTCGTGGACGTCCGCGACGCCGAGCCTTCGCCGGTCGGCACCACGATCGCCGTCGACGAAGATGCCAACGTTCGCGGCACGATTGGCGGCGCCGGATGTAACGAGGCCGAGATCGTCGAGGTGTGCTTGAAAGTGGTTCGCGACGGTCAGACGCGACGTCTCGACATCAATTTAGCGAGCGAGGACGAAGTGATCGGCGGTATGGCGTGCGGCGCGCTGATGCAGCTCGCCGTCTGGCGCCCGTCGCCCGAGTTCGCCAACGAAGCGCGCGCGATCGCGTCGGGCACTCGCGCGGCTCGCCTTCGTGTAGAATACGACCGTGGCGACGGAGTGCCCGTCGCGTTCGAGCACGTATTCGAGGCAAAGTCGAAGTTGGTGGTCGTCGGCGCAACTGCCGTGGCGGCGGAGTTGGCGATGCTTGGGCGGCGCCTCGACTTCGAAGTCGTCGTCGTCGATCCGCGGCCGTCGTACGCGACGAAAGAGCGCATCCCCGACGCGTCGGAAGTCGTGCGCGCGTGGCCCGACGACGTTCTGCCGGACCTCCTCTCCGAGCGCACGCCGGTCGTGGTTCTCTCGCACGATCCGAAGGTTGACCTTCCGGCGCTGCGTTGCGCGTTGAATTCGGACGCGCCGTACGTCGGTCTGCTCGGGAGCCGCCGCTCGCAGTCGTCGCGTCGCGCTACGCTGCGCGACGAAGGGTTCGACGAAGCGACGCTCGCGCGCGTACACGGGCCCGTCGGACTCGACCTCGGCGGCGTAACCGTCGCCGAGACGGCGCTCTCGATTCTTGCCGAGATCGTCGCGGTGCGTCGCGGCGGCGACGGCGTTCCGTTGCATGAAGGCGACGGCACGATCCACCGCCGGCTGGAGCGAACGGGAGAGCCCGTGTGATCGATCGAGGGCGCCTGCTAACGATGAGCGGCCGCGCGCTAATCGAACTTTATGCGGCGAGCCCGTCGGGTCCGATACCGGACGGTCGGGCGGAGGGGCTCGCGTTGATCGCGCCGGGAACGCCCGCGAGCACGCTGCTCGCGAAATGGACGAACCTCGTCGGCTGGCAAGGAAAGACGTTCGACGCTGCGCGCGGCCGGCTCGTCAATCGCGTTACACCTTTTCACATCGACGCGATCGTTGCGGAGGTCTATCCGGGTCCCAGCCTGCTCGACGGAAAACGGTGCATCGTGCTCGATTACTCGAAGACGTCGACGATCGCGCGCTTCGTACGCGACGAAATCCGCAACATCGCGCCGAATCTCTACCTGGGTTACGCTTACCTGGGCGGCGCGCGCACGATCGGTTTCAGCCTCGATTTCGCTCGCGCGTGACGCGCAGAGAACGCGCTATGCCGTGGATCGCGCTAGTCGCGGTCTATTTTTTATGGGGCTCGACCTACCTCGGCATTCGCGTCGCCGTTGCGACGATTCCGCCCTATCTCATGACCGGCTGCCGTTTCGCCATCGCCGGGGGATTGCTGCTGGCGCTGCAGTGGCTCGTCGCTAAGGAGAAGCCGGCCTGGCCCGATCGAGCTCAGCTGACGCGCATCGCCAT
>DATASC010000185.1:0-22970 GCA_036269355.1 Candidatus Cybelea sp.
CCCCCTGGAATAGCGCTATACTAGCCGTATCCTATGCCAACCACCGAGACTCCAGCCACGGCCAACCTATCCCCCTTCGAGCGCTTCGTCCGAGGCATATTCGGTGTGCCCAAGAGTGCGATCAGTGAGGCCGAGGAAAACCGACCAAAGAAACGACGCCGAGCCAAACGTGCAAAGTAGCGCTTTTTGGGAGGACCTGAGCGCTGTGGCTAAAGATGACACGGCCCATCTTACGCTTGCGCGTAGGGTTTTCTTTATCGGCTGTGTGGCGTTACTAAGGCTCATGGTGAGATTCCGATGGCACCGGATGCCTCCACCGATGAAAAAGCGTCTCTACGACCTATACACGGAGTTTGAGTCGATGGGGCCGCAGCTAAATGCTTTTGCCAAACACCCCGCGCCTCTCCGAGCCATGGTCTTAATCGCTGCGCCAACCTTCTATACCCTTCACACTTCGTTGCGCCTTCTGTTGAACGATATCAGCGATAGGCTCTTTAAAGATCATTACACCGCGGCCGCTGTTCACGGGCTCTATTGGGCTGCCCCCGACGAGTCAGTGAATCTGAAGCCGCGCGACGATGACGATGAAATAGTACAGCTAGAAGCGGTCAATCAGCGCTAGTTCTAGCGACTTGGCTTATCTCAAGAAGCGGCATCGAAGGCTACTAAAACAATGGGATTCCGCGCCTTTATATGAGGCGCTTTTCGACCTTGACAAAAACTACCAGCCAGACGGCGTTTCACGCCATCACATTAACCGACAAAACCTACCTAACCGTGCCGGACGGCAAGACGCTGTATATCGCTGAATACACCGTTGACGATAATGGAAGGGTGGATATAACCGGGCTCAAACGATGCAAGGGTATTAAGGGGCTTAGGCTTTAGAAATCAGCGCCTTATAAGTCAACCGCTTACTATCCGCGCCTTTGACGGCCTTAGCAAAGCGAGGACCGTCCGTGTTCTCTCGTTCGTTGTACCGGAAGATTTGTTCGTCAAGGTAGCGGTCTAGGTGCTGCGGTCGCGGGCAAATGTACGTTCCGCCGATCGTCCGCTTTAGTACGCTCCAGAAGTTCTCAATGCTATTCGTATGAACACGGCCTTCGACGTAGCCTTCGGCATGGTTGATAACCTGGTGAACGTACTCCTGAAACTTGAGGCCGTGATATGAGCCTAGCTGGTCCGTGTAGACCGTCGAACCCTTAGCGACGTTCTCCATGATGGCCGGCAAAAGTGTTTCGCGGCGCGTGTCTTTGATAACGAAGGCCCGCACCTTACCGCCGCGCTCGCGAATCCCCATAACCGGGGTCTTGCTATAGCCCGGGCCTCGTCCTTTTCCCGACTTCGACGTATTGGGGTCGCGCCGATTGATCGAACGCGCCTTCGGGCCAATCCAAGTTTCGTCGGCTTCAACCTCACCTGAAAGCTTCTCGAACGACTCGTCCCGCATAGCGAGGCGAATCCGGTGGAGCATAAACCAGGCGGTCTTTTGCGTCACATGGAGCGCCCGCGCTACCTCGCAGGACGAAATGCCGTTCCGGTTCGCGGAGATGAGCCACATGGCGGGGAGCCACTTGTCAAAGCCGATAGGGCTGTCCTCGAAGATCGAGCTGACCTTGGCGGTAAACTCGCGCTTGCACTCGCGGCAGTACCACCGAGGGCGCTTGCCGCGAATCTCCCGAACGTCTGCGCTTCCGCAGCCCATACGCGGGCAGGCAACGCCGTTGGGCCACCGCAGGCGCTTTACGAAATCATGCGCCCGCTCAGGGTCCGAAAAGTAGGTGATCACTTCGAGGAGAGATTGCGGTTCCATTAGGTAGATGATACCGCAAAACGGCTAAGGCGTCAAGTATATAATGTCGAGTTTCTACGACATTTTGTCTGGTAAGAGCGTCTTTCGACTGGACTACCTGCCGACCGCGAAGAGCGCCATGGCCAGAACGAGGATGAATGCCACGATTCCAGAGGCGTGGATCGCGTGCGCCGTATGTCGGCGGTGCGGATCGCCGTGATGCCAAACCACCCAGAGATCGAAGACCGATACGGCGATGCCCGTGACGGCGAGGACGATTAGCAGCGGAAGCACGTGAAAGTACGCCGCTGCCCCCAATGCAACGCCGAACGCGACGTCGCGAATTCCGGTCGCGCGCACGAAAGCCGTACCTTGATGCCCGTCGACCGGAACGCCGTAGCCACGCGCAAGCGGGTGCGGCGCAAAGATTGCGTAGACCCCGACGACGACCAGCACGACGGCGATGATCCAACCAAGATAAAAAGCTGCAGCCATTGCGGGCACGCGATTCTGCAATGGGGCGCGGAGTCCCCGGCGAACGGTCCGCGAGGTGAGAATGGGCTTACGCGGCAGTCTCGGCGTCGCAATCGCGCTCCTCGCTGCCGTCATCGTGGTCGGGACGTTCGGCTATGTCGAGTTGGAAGGTTGGCATTGGTTCGACGCGTTCTACATGACCATCACCACAATCACGACGATCGGCGGCGGCGAGCCTCGGTCGATGGACGTTTCCGGCAAGTGGTGGACGATCGGCGTCGTCGCGATCGGGTTCGGCGTGCTGACCTATACGCTGCTCCGGCTTCTGACGTACACGCTCGAAGGGCGGCTAGGGACCGTGGTCGGCGAGCGGCGAATGCGCCGACGTGTAGCAGAAATGACTGGACATTATATACTCTGCGGCTTCGGACGAGTCGGCGGGGAGATCGCACAAATCTTCACCGACGAGAGCATCGAGTTCGTCGTCATCGACATTAATCAGGATTCGCTCGCGCGTGCCGCCGCGGCCGGGTTTCGAACGGTCACCGGTGACGCCGCGGAAACGGAGACGCTGCGCGCCGCCGGCGTCGATCGAGCGCGCGGGCTCGTCGCCGCGGTCGACAGCGACGAGATCAACATCTACGTAACGTTATCGGCGCGCGTGCTCAACCCAAATATATTCATCGTCGCGCGCGCGAATCGCGACGACGCGGAATCGAAACTGCGCCTGGCCGGCGCGACGCAGATCATCTCGCCGTATCAGATGGGCGGGCGCCGGATGGCGAGCTTAGCGATGCGGCCGACTGCCGTGGAGTTCGTCGATACGGTGCTCTTTGCGAAAAACAGCCAGCTCGTACTCGAAGACTTCCGGGTCGCCGCAGGATCTCGGTGGATCGGCAAAGCGCTCTCCGCCGCCGTACCCGACGGCGACGACGTAGTGGTGCTCGCGCTCAAACGCGCGGAGCGAATGCTCTTTCGCCCGCCGCCGGCTACGCGGTTGGAGGATTCGGACGAGATTGTTGCGGCGGGTCCACCCGAAGGCATTCGCGCGCTCGACGAACGCCTGCGCTCCGGATAGACGACGCTTCAGATGTGGCGGCTGATCGCCACGCCCTGCGGAAATGTAAGGCCCGCGCCGATGGTCTTGACCGGCGCACCACCGGCCGGATACCTCCAAGAGAGTACCCGATTCCCATTGATGTCCGCTCCGACGACCGCCGCGCTCTTTTCACGTTTGTCCTTTGCCGTGATAAAGAAATCGAAAACGTGAGCCGCGCCACCGAGCGCCGTTTGCCCGACTTCCTTTGCCTGCGATCCCGAAATCGCGAACTGGTAGATCACATCGTTCGTCTGATCGCCAACCGCCAGATGCACGCCGTCCCACTGGAAGCCGCCGGCATAACTGATGGACTGACTCAGGCCAATGGGCTCGAACGCGGCACCACCTTTCGGGAGTTCGGCTAGGGCCACGGGGCCGTCTGCCGTGTCGCCGTCGACGAAAAGATTGCCGTGCTCGTCGTAGGCCGGCAAGAACGGATAGGTAACGTTTGAAACGGCGTACTGCGTCGGAGTGCCCGATGCGCGGCCATAGATCAAGACGTTTCCGGGGCCGTTCGTTGGGCTTTGGTAGTCGGTGACTGCCAGATTCCCGGTCTGCGGATCGATCGAGCACCCGATGCCCGCGCCGAAGGTCTCGCTCAGCGTCCTGATCGGCGTCGTGCCGCCATGCGCGTACTCAAAGATATCCTGCGCGTCGTAGTCGACGATATACACGTCTTGCGCCTTGTCGACACAGATGCCTTCGGGTCCCTCAAAGCCGGTCAGCGTTCCTCGGTGTTTGAGCCTCGGCCAAGAGTACACCCTGACCGTTGCTTTCCCGGTGTCGGACACGTAGAGCAAGTCTTCATCCTTTGCGACCGCAGCCATCCACCCTGAACCGTGCGATGCGCGGCCCGCGCCCGCGAAGCTCGCAGGTACGACGGCTCCAGACGTTCCGATCGGCGACTGCGAGCCCCCGCAGCCTACCAGTATCAAGGTAGCTAAGCATGTGCGGGCGGTATAGCGGCTGAGACCTGCACTTCTCATTTTCCAAGCCTCCACGCTCCATGATAGGAGCCTCGCCCGAAGGCATTCGACTTCGACCTGTTGGTCCCCCGATCGAGGTTTACAAAATGGAGCGCGCCGGCGGGATTAGTTACCGAAGGCCGCGCGAAGCGATTCTTTAAACGACGCCGTCGTGCGGATCACCGCGGTGGGCTCGTAGCCGCAGTGAGCCATGCAGTTTTCGCACGACTCGTGTTTGCCGCGTCCGTACTTCGACCAGTCGGTCTCTTCGAGCAACTCTTTGTACGTACGCGCGTAGCCCTCTTTGCTCATGAGATAACAGGGGCGCTGCCAGCCGAAGACGGTGTAGCAGGGAATGCCCCAAGGCGTACACGCGAAGTCGACCTTTCCTTCGAGAAAGTCGAGGTAAAGCGGGCTATGATTGAGGCGCCACTTCTGGCGTTTGCCACCTTCGAACGCCGCCTGAAAAACTTCGTGCGTGCGCCTGACCCCGAGGAAGTGCTCTTGGTCGGGAGCCTTTTCGTACGCGTACGCAGGTGAGATCTGCATCATGTCGACCTTGAGCTCGTCGTTGAGGTAATCGAGCACCTCGCGAACCGATTCGGGGCCATCTTGATCGAAGAATGTCGTATTCGTGTAGACCCGGAAACCGCGCGCCTTCGCCTCTTTGATCGCCTCGATCGCCTTGTCGAAGACCCCTTGGCGACAGACCGACTGATCGTGACGGTCGCGCATGCCGTCGAGATGAATCATCCAAACGAAGTAGATCGATGGCTTGAACAGATCGATCTTCTTCTTCAGCAGCAAAGCGTTCGTGCATAAAAAGACGAACTTCTTGCGCTTGACGAGCTCCTCGACGATCTGCGGCATCTGCTCGTGCACCAGCGGCTCGCCGCCCGCGATCGAAACCATCGGCGCCCCGCACTCTTCGACCGCCGCGATGCATTCGTCGACGCTCAATCGCTGGCGCAGAATCTCGTCGGGATGCTGGATCTTGCCGCAGCCGGCGCACGCCAGGTTGCACTGAAGCAACGGTTCGAGCTCGAGCACGAGGGGGTATTTGTCCTGGCCCTTGAGCTTCTTGCCGGCGACGTACTTCGCCACGGCGATCTTCTGTTGTAGGGGCATGGTCATGGCTAGGGGGTCCTTTGGGTCAGGAGGCGAGTCATCCTTTGATAGCCACGGCGCGGCTCGGCGTTTGCGCCGTGGTGCTCGCGTTGATTTTTACGTCCATGGCGAGCGCCATCGCCGGGAACAGGTGGCGATACAGGTGATAGTTGATATAGAAATCGCGCGGAAACCCGGTGCCGGTGCACTCGGGCTCGTCCCAGGTGCCGTCGGGGCGTTGCCGCTCGCATAAGTACGTTAGACCCCGCTGCACCGCGTTGTGTTGCGCTCGGCCCGCAAGTTGCAATGCAAGCACGGCCCAGGCCGTTTGTGAGGGCGTACTGCGGCCGATGCCGGCAAATGACTCGTCGACGTACGAGTGGCAGCTCTCACCCCAACCGCCGTCGGCATTCTGTACCGAGATTACCCATGCCGCGGCGCGGTCGATCATATCGGCTCCGGTGCGCAGCGCGGTAAGCGCCGAGATCACGCACCATGTGCCGTAGATATAGTTCACCCCCCAGCGCCCGTACCACGCGCCGTTCGGCTTCTGCGTAGCCCGCAGATACTCCAAGCCTCGAGCGACGTACCGATTCTGCGTGTCGTAACCCAGCGCCGCAAGCATCTCCAAAACGTGGGCAGTGACGTCCTCGGTTGGCGGATCGATCATGGCGCCGAAGTCCGAGAAGGGCATGCGGTAGAGCAGCTCGCGAGTGTTATCACGATCGAAGGCCGCCCAAGCACCGTTACGCGAGCCCATCGCGAGCGTCCAGCGGCGCGCGCGCTCCACGGCGGACGCAACCTTCTCGCGATCGCCGCCTTCGAGCAGCGAAAGCACGACGATGGTCGTGTCGTCGATATCTGGATACGCATCGTTATCGAACTCAAAGGCCCAGCCGTTCCCGCGCTTTTCGTCGCATTTCATGCGCCAGTCTCCCGGAGCATCGTCGGGAATCTGTTCGCGAAGCATCCAGTCAATGGCGCGCCGCATAGCCGGATGCGAAGGTTCGTAGCCGGCAAGCGCGAGGACGCGCACGGCCCAGGCCGTGTCCCAGACCGGCGACATGCAGGCCAAGAATCGCCATCCCTCCGCATCGTCGATCGTAAAACGCTTCATTCCCTCGATGCCTTTACGCATGACGGGGTGATCGAGCGAGTAGCCCATGAGATCGAGTGCGATGAGCGAGTACACCCATGGCGGCTGTATTCCGCCCCAGCTTCCGTCGGCTTCTTGCCGCTCGACGACCCACCGCGCGACGCGGTGCTCCGCCTCTTCGCGGCGCGGCCGTTTTGGAAGGCGCTCGTAGAACTTGAGCAACTTCTCGGCGTAGAGCAGCCAGTGGCGCCGGCCTTTTACGCGCGTCATCTCGTGCTGCGTGCCGGGTGCCACGATTTCATTGACGTCGACTCCAAGCTCGCGAACGGGCTTGCGCGCGAGCACGATCGTTAGCGGCGCGACGGTGCCGCGCGCCCAGCACGCGAAGTCATAGAGATTGAACGGCACCCACAGCGGAAAGAAGACGATCTCGGGCGGAACGGACGGTACTCCCGACCACGGATAGACTCCGAACAGCGCCAGCCAAATCTTGGTGAAGACACGCGCATTGACGACCCCGCCCTGGCGCAAAATGACCTCGATCGCCTTGCGCATCTCGTCGCGTTCGGCACCTACGCCGAGCACCTTCAGCGCGACGTACGCCTCGATCGTCGTGCTTAAGTCTGCGGGTCCGTCGTAATACAACGCCCAAGACCCATCGCTACGCTGATGGTGGAGGATATGCGCGATCGCGCCCGCGCGAAACTCGTCTAGCGGCAACCCGAGAAACCGAAAGAGCAGCACGTGTTCGGCCGTCATCGTCACGTTCGTCTCGAGCTCGCCCGACCACCAGCCCTCGGTGGATTGCTCCTGCAGAAGCCAACCGAGGGCGCGATGAAGCGTCAGCTGAATCGCGCGATGACCTGCGTTCTCCCGCGAGACCGCTCCTCGCTCCACATCCATGTGGAGCTCCTGCTGCACCACTTTTTCGGCCGAGCAAGCTTTGAAGCGGCCTTCCATGGCCGGGCCGAAAAAGTTGGAGCTCTCGCTTGGAGAACGCCGTCCGTCGCGCGATTCAAGCAGGTGATTCGCGGCGACCTTGCCGCTGCGGACGGCCGATTCCATAGTGTCGGGCCAGCCGGTCTCGGTCCACGATCCGGCGATCGCGATCGCGGGGTGATTGGTGCGCTGCAGCGTGCGCGCGCGCCCAAGTCGTGCAAGCCACGTCGCTTCCGGATTGCGCGTCACGGCACTTCGGACGAGCCGAGCCGGTTGCAACGCCGGCAGAAACGCTTGTGCTTCCTTCCATGCGAGGGCTTCTAGCGTTTCGGTCGGCATCAAGAGATACTCGTCGGCGGCGCTGATGCTGCAACAGAGATAGCCGGGCGACTTTTCGAATATCCACTGCAGCGGCGAATCGAGCGCAGCGGCAAAGTCGAGCCCGATGCTGCCGCCGTCGTGCCAGAGGTGAACGTCGACGATCGGATACGGATCGTATCCATCGAGATTCTCGACGCCGTAACGCGCGGGGTCGCCGAGGATGCGCGCGACTTGACGCGGCGGAGCGGCGAGCACGACGGCGTCGAACTCCACGGATTCGTCCTTCGATAAGCTTAGGATCACGCCAGAGGAGTTGCCGGTGACGCCGCCTTTGGATTCAATACTCAGGACGGCGCGCGAGGTGTGGACGGCGTCGAGCTTGGCCGCCGCCGCCTGCGCGAGATGCGCGAGCGGCACCTTCGAGAAGCCGAAACGCGCGGCGCCGGCGTCGTGCAAGAATCCGGTTCGCAGCACGAACAACGCGTCGGCAGCGGCGACGCGATCGAACGGCGCGTTGAGCGCCGGGATAAAAAACGGATCCCAGAACGCGCGGCGCTCCCCGCGACCTTGGCCCATGCGCTGCAGCCACGCTTCGAACGTCTCCGACGCGTCGCTCGGCGGCGACCCTATGGTGACGCGAGCGAGGGCGCGCGCGATCGAGAGTTTCTCGCCCGCCGAAAGAAACGGATACGTGGTGAAGGATTCGACCAGGTGGAGCGGCGCGGGAAACAATCCGGCGCGCAGCCGGCCGCTGCGGCCGTCCCGCGCGAGAATCCGCGCGTCGAAACGATCTTGAACGCGCAGCTCGCCGTCCATTCCGGCGCGCCGCGCAAACGCGACGAACTCGTCGCAACACGCTAGAAAGACGTGCTGCCCGTTGTCGACCTCGATTCCATCGATCTCGAACGACGTTGCACGGCCGCCGAGCAGCCGGCTCCGCTCGAAGAGTTCGACGTGCACGCCGGCCTCCTTGAGATGCAGGGCGGCGGCGAGGCCGGCGAGTCCGCCGCCAACGACGGCTACGCGCTCGAGAGCCACGACCGCACGACGACTCGCAGTTTCTCCGTTTTCGACAGTGCCGCTCGAGCGCGAAGCGGCAACGCGGGGTCTCGCTCGATTTTTTTCAAGAGCTCTTCGTAAATCCCGGCCATCGTTTGCACGCAGGCTGCCGGGCGCCGTGGGATGTAGCGCAGCACCTCGTACCCCGTTGTGAAGTACCTGCGGGCGCGTGCGACGCTCTCCTCGATCAGCGCTTCCCAGCCCGGGTAGATTCGGCCGTCAGCCAACGCATCCTCGGGAATGCCGAAGCGGCGCAGTTCGTCTTGCGGGAGGTAGACGCGGTGCATGTCGACCGCGTCCTCACGCACGTCGCGAAGAATGTTGGTCAACTGTAACGCTAAACCGAGGTCGTCGGCGCGATCGAGCGCAACCGGATCGCTGAAACCGAAGATCCGCACGCACATGCGTCCCACGACCGATGCAACCAGCGTGCAATAGTCTCGTAGTTCTTCGAACGTCTCGTAACGCGAGTGGCTGAAGTCCATTTCGACGCCGTCAACGAGCGCCTGCAGTTCGCTCTCGGGAATCGAATAGCGTTCGACTGCTTCGGCGAGCACGCGCAGGATTGGGTCGTCGCCGTAATCGCCGCGCAAGCAGCGCGAGATTCGTTCGCGGTGAACGGCAAGCCGCGCCGGAAGGTTCGCAAGGCCGACGGTGTCCGCTTCGTCGTCGACCTGGCGCGCGAAGTTGTACAGCGCGTAGATCGCCATTCGCTCGTGGTAACCCAGCGAGATGAACCCCCAGTAGAAGTTTCCCGCCTCGCGCTTCGCCATTTCGCGATTGAATCGCTCGGCGCGATGCTGTTCGGACTTGGGCACCGCGATGCCGCGCAGCGCGCGCTGGAGATTGATCATTTAAGCGAGCCGAGTCGGGGAGAGCGTCTGCACGGCAGCCCGAAACACGAGCGCGAGCTTGGTAGCGGCCGATACGCTCGGTCGTTCATGCTCCGTGTTATACCCGCTCGCTTCGATTGCATCGCAGATGGCCAAACCTCCCATTCGGTAGAGCACGAGCTGCAGGCGCAGCGGTCGCGGCACGCGCTGCTCGAGGACTTGGCCCGAGGCAAGTAAGGTGCGAGCTCGCTCCACCATGGCTTGCGCGGCGCCCGCGATTCCCCTGGCGTCGACATCGCTATCCACAAGATATCTTCGCCCGATTGCGGCGTCGCGACTGACGTCTTGAGCGTGATTGGCAAGCTGAAGCCCAATGCAGACGTCGTCGGAAAGCGCCTCTTCCTGCGCTCCGGTAATGCCAAAGACCTGCAGCACCATCCTGCCGACCGGTGCCGCGGATAGCCGGCAATATCCGATCAACTCGTCCCACGTGCGATAGCGCGTGACGTGCTGATCCATCACGTTGGCCGCGATCAAATCGAGAAACGGCGTCGCCGGCATCGCGTGCGCCGCAATCGTCGGCGCGAGCGCGACCAGCACCGGGTGCACCGGCTCGATGCCGCCAAAGAGCGCCTCGACTTCGCCGCGCCAGCGCTCTAGGCGCGGTAGCGCGTTGCCCGCGCGGCTCTCGTCGCCGAGGTCGTCGGTCGTACGGCAGAAGGCGTAGATGCGCGTTAAGTCCCGGCGTTTACCCGCGTCAACGAATCGCGAAGCGACGCTGAAGTTTTCGTAGTGACGGCCCGTGAGCGTGCTGCAGTAGGCGTCGGCGGCCTGGAGGTTCAGCGTTTGGCCCTGCTCTGCGCTCACGATCGCACTGCCTCGACGCGCACGAGACGATCGCCGGTGCGCAGGTCGGCCGGGGTGCGGGCACCGACGCAAAACATAGCGATGCGGATGGTCTCGACCAGCTCGCCGGCGAGATCGCTCGCCGCTTTCGAACTCTCGGCCGCGGCGCGCAGAAATGGGCCGGCGATTCCTACGAGGTCGGCCCCAAGTGCGAGCGCTTTGGCGGCGTCGATGCCGTTGCGGATCCCGCCGCTGGCGATCAGCGTCTTATCCCGCTCTACTTCGCGAGCGCCGGCGATTGCCTGTGCGGTCGGAGTTCCCCAGCCGGCGAACGCCGCGGCGACGCGCGCGCGCCAGGGCTCCGCGATTCGGTGCCGCTCGACCTCACTCCATGAGGTCCCGCCGGCTCCGGCGACGTCGACCGCGGCGACACCCGCGTCGAAGAGCGCGCAAACCTCGGCGGCGTTGATGCCCCATCCGACCTCTTTAACCACCACCGGAAACGGCAATCCCGCGCAGAGCGCCGCGATCTTTGCGAGAAGCCCGGCAAAACAGACGTCGCCTTCGGGCTGCAGCGCCTCCTGCAGTGGATTGAGATGCAGCACGAGTGCATCGGCGCCAAGGAGCTCGACCAGCCGCCTGCATTCGGCAGTGCCGTATCCCTTATTAAGCTGCACCGCGCCGATATTCGCAAAGAGCAGAATATCGGGCGCGAGCGACCGTACCTCGAACGTTTCGGCCGACTCCGGCGACTCGAGGAGCGCGCGACCCGACCCCAACCCCATAGCGAGTCCGCGTTCTTGTGCGACGCTCGCGAGACTGCGATTGATCCCGCGCGCTTCGGGCGTGCCGCCCGTCATGCACGATATCAACAGCGGCGCCGCAAGCCGCCTTCCAAAGATCTCTACTGACGAGTCGACCTGCGTGAGATCGACTTCGGGGAGTGCGCGATGCACGAACCGGTACGCATCGAAGCCGGGATCGATGCCCTTGGCAGCGACGTCGTGCTCGACGTTGATTCGTATGTGCTCCGCCTTGCGCGACGGCGTTGCGAAATTAGGCCGCTCGTCGTGCAACGTAACGCGCCACTTCTTCGAAATCCGCAAGAGCGGCTTTGTTGACGCACGGGCGTAGGAGTGCGACGGCCGCAGATGGCTGCGCCGCAAGGAGCCGTCCTGCGCGTGCAAACGCGGCGACGACTTCTCCCGGCGCGCCCGCAATCACCACACCGGCTTGCAGCGCCGCGCCGGTCATTACCGCGTCGCGCGCCACAGCGCCGCGCGCTTCGATCGCGTCGAGAACGGCGCCCGCGACGAGCCGCGCCGTTTCGAGCCGCCGCTCGGGGCTGCGCGCCTCGTGCGCGAGACTGCGAAACGCGAGCGCATAGAGCGCATCGCCGGCGTTGAGACTCTGGCCCAAACCCCAGCGAGCGATGGCGGGCGCCGATTCGTCGGCGAGTTCTTCGTGAAGCATTAAAAAACGGTCAAAAAGCTCGAATGCTGCACCCACGGGGAGCGCGTCGCCAAGATCGCCGCCGCCGGCGTCGCACGACCAAAGTAGGAGGCCGGGCCGCATGGAGTCGTCGGAGCTGCGTTCCGCAGCCCGCTCGTCGATGATACGCGCGGCAACCGAACCCGCCGGAAAGGCGATTTCTCGCAGGTACTGCGCAACGCGGGCGCGATGAGGGCCGAGAGGAATCTGGTCGCGGAGCGCCGTCATGACCGCAAGTGCTTCGACCGTTCGCGGGATAGTTGCCTTCCGACGGTGCAAGATGGGGAGATCGTCGTGCAAATTGGATCGAACGAACATAAGGAACTCTTTTGCGGCTCGTTCATTGATTCGCACCGAGCCTACGATCCGCGGGAGTGGGCCTGGCCGCAACTCGACGACCTATCGCAGGCACGCCTTGAGGCGATTCCGATTTGGACGCTCGCACTCGAAGTCGAGCTGGGCGCGGGCGAGATGCTCGACGCGTTTGCGAAGAGCGAGCCCGATCCGCTCGTACGCCAAGCGCTCGCGCTCCAAGGTTACGAAGAGGAGCGCCACGGACGCATTCTTGAGTGCCTCGTCGAGCGCTACGATCTCAAGGTGCGGCCGGACCCTCCAAGGCAGGACCCGGTTCGAAGAGCCTTCATTGACTTCGGCTACAACGAGTGCGTCGATTCCTTCGCGGGCTTCGGCATCTTTCGGCTCGCGCGCGACGCGCGTATTCTCCCGGAGGCGCTGACCTCGCTCTTCGCGCGCCTTCTAGTCGAAGAAGCGCGGCACATCGTCTTCTTCGTGAACTGGATCGCATGGGACCGCTGTCGCCGCGGTCTGCGCGGACCGCTAATGCAAGCGATTCCGGCGCTGGCTTCGTACTGGGCGGCGATCGGTCGGCGCATCGCCGGCGGAGCCGAGATACAACGCGCGAAGCCCGAAGGAGAAACTACCGATCTCTTCGGCGACGTCATTAAAGATTTGACGATTGTGAAATTTCTCCGGGCCTGTATCGACGAGAACGAGCGCTACATGGCCGCATTCGATCCGCGCTTGATTCGCCCGCGCGTCATCCCGGCGCTCGGACGATTCGCGTTAGCGATTGCCGAAACGGTCGAGCGTATTCGTGCGGCGCTCCCGAAGTCGCCATCCCGGTCGATGGGATGACAAACGCCGGCGCTCAGCCCTCGGGCCAAACCGTTTCGGGTAAGCTGGCGCTCAAGTAGCGCGCACGTTCCGGTGAAATGCCCAGGAGCGCGTCGAGACTGGTAAGCTGAAGAAGCCGGCGCATGTTGCTGTCGCCGACCAGTGCCTCGAGCCGGCGTCCAGCGCCATTGAGACGCTTGTAGAGCGCTATCAGCTCGGCCAAGGCAGTCGAGTCGAAAAAACTTGCCTGACGCAGATCGACGAGAACGTCGTTCGCGGTGCCGGCTTCCTGAAGGACCCCGCGGAGGCGATCGCGGGTCGCAACGTCCCATTCGCCGCGGAGCGTTATCACGTAGAGGTCCTCAAACGTCGACGTCGCGATTCCCTCGCCTTCTATCTTCATCGTTCGCTAGTGTACCGGTTCGCCTTCAGAATTTGAAGTAGATGAAGGTCGGAGAGACGCCCTGCCACGTGAAGAGTTCCAGCGTGCCCAAGAGACAGGCCAATGCTCCTATTTGCGCGAGCGGCGGCATCGCAGGCCACCGCGGCTCGATGCGGAGGCGTTGCAACAGAAGTCGCACCGCCGCGAAGGCAACGACGCCGGCCGCAAGGAGCGCCTGCCATCCCGCTAGCATCGCCGGCCCGGGGCCGCCGGTGAAAAGCTGCCGGTAAACCGCAAGCGCCGTTTCGAAGGCCGGAGAACGAAAGAGCACCCACGCCAGCGAGACCGCGAGGAACGTCAGCACGATGCGAACGAGCGCGACGATGCCGCGAGGCGATTCCCTCTTGTGACCGATCCCGGCGAGTCGTTCGACACAGAGCATGAGGCCGTGAAGTCCGCCCCAAGCGACGAACGTCCACTGCGCGCCGTGCCACAGGCCGCCTAAGAGCATCGTTACCATCAGATTGCGCAGCGTTGCGGCGCCGCCGTTCCTGCTGCCGCCAAGTGGAATATACAGGTAGTCGCGCAGCCAGGTTGAGAGCGTGATGTGCCAGCGGTGCCAAAAATCCGTAACGCTCGTTGCAAGATACGGCATGTTGAAGTTCTCGGGAAAGACGAAGCCGAAGAGGCGCGCGCAGCCAATCGCGATGTCGCTATAGCCGGAAAAGTCGAAATAGATTTGCATCGAAAAGGCGAAGAGCGCGCTCCACGCCGCCGGCGCGCCCGGATGACTCCCGACCGACGACCAATAGGCGTTTGCCACCCCGGCGAACTGATCGGCGATCGCCATCTTCTTCACCAAACCAAAACCCGCGCGCGCGAGGCCGTAGGCGATGTCGTCGGCACTCGGCGGACGCCACGCGAAGAGCTCGCCGAAGAAGAGTCCGGCGCGAACGATCGGACCGGCTAGCAGCTGCGGGAAGAATGCGAGATAGAGCGCGTAGTCGAGCGGCTTGCGAATCGCCGGCATTCGGCCGCGATAGACGTCGACGATGTACGAGATGCTCTGAAATGTGTGGAAGCTGATGCCGATCGGAACGAAGAGATCGAGCAGCCAGGGATTTTGGTGCATGCCGAGGAGCGCTGCGATGGTTCCGCTTGCGAAGTTCGTGTACTTGAAGGTACCGAGAAAGGCCAGGTTCGCTGCCACGCCTGCCGCCAGGAGCAGACGCGGGCTGCGGCCTCGCGCTTCGCGGGAACGCTCGAGTGCGAGCGCGATAAGAAAATCGCTCGCGGTCAGAATCCAGAGGAACACGAGATACCACGCGTTCCAACGCGCGTAAAAGTAATAGCTCGTAAGCAGGAGCACGTAGCGGCCGGCGCGGCGCGGCAGTCCATAGAATAACCCAGCGACGATCGCTACGAAGAGCCAGAACTCGTATGACTGAAACGGCAGCGGAATACCGATACCGGCCGCCGCGGCGAACCACGAGAGCGAGTGGTGATGATGCGGGGGCGTCGCCTCTTTACCGGCTCGATGCGTCTGGCTCAGGATGACACTGCCCATGAACGTCACGGCGCGCGGTGCGAGCAGCGACGCGACGTCGCGGCCGAGCGTGCGACTGAAACGCAGGCTCCCTTCTCGGTTGAGATGATCTTCGTCGGCAAAAAGTTCGGGACGTTCGAGTCTCATGTACGGCGCCGCGGGGAGGAGCCGCGCGCCGGTCGCGTTCGCGATTGCGACGAGCGAACCGCTGGGAACTTGCGCCGGCTCCCGGTGCACCGGACGGGTCGGGATTCGAACGAAAAACACCGGGATGCCGGCGCTCTCGTATTGCGCGGCGATCGGCAGGAGCCATTGCTCGCGGTACTTAGCGTACGACGGACTCGGTTTCGCGACGCCAAGCACTTGCGTTGCGATCGCCGCTCGTGCGTCATCAGTGACGCTGGGCGGATACCGGATCGTCCCGTTCGCGAAATCGACCTGTAGCCCGGCGAGCGACTCGGAGCGCGGGTGCGCCGCGAGCGGATCGTAGGCGGGCGCGAGTCGCGCCTGCGCAATCGCGGCAAATCGTGCCGGCGGATTGGCGACGAATGCCTGCACGTCGTCGCGCAGCTCGACGCCGCGCCAGAAAAGGTCGATGCCGTGCTCGACGCGTTCGCGCGGATCGGAGAACGAGCCCGCAAGCTTCGGAAGGTCGCTCACCCGCGTCTGGAAGACGACGTAACGAAGGTCCATCGGACGGTCGTCGCCGTCGAGGCTGCCGATCGCGGTGTCGTCGTCGGCATAGGTATCAACCGCGATTACGACTGCGCGAAAGCGTGAGGCGCGCGGGTCGATCGCGCGAACGAAGAACGGCCAGCAACGCGGTGTGGTGCCGGGAACGCCGCCGTTGAGAAAACGAAGGTTTCCGCTTGCGGCGCTCGCGACGCGCGGATCGAGACCCGAGTAGATTCGAGAGTCGCCCAGTACGAGGACGTCCGTTCGCGGCTGCGCCCGGAGCGCCCGAAACTGCGCGATGGCGCCCTCGAAGCTGCCGGTGCTCGAGGCCGGGTCGAGCAGATTGCGATATAGGGCCGTTCGAAACGCGACCGCATCGACGAGAGCGAAAATCGCGAAGGCCGCGGCAACGAGAAAAGCGGCCGTCTTCTTTCCTGACCTCTCGGACGGGTAGCGCACTGCAACGTCCGTTGTGCGAAGACGGTTTGGAGGCCTCTAGGGGAATGTTACTCGATTAGGATGCAAAGCCCGTTTAGGCATCGGCAGGGCGCGCCGGTCGCCCTGATCACCATCACGGTGATGCTCGGCCTCATCATGGCGATCATCGACAGCACGATCGTCAACGTCGCGCTCTCGACGATCGGTGGAAACCTCGGAGCGACCGTCGACGAGGTGGCCTGGGTCGCGACCGGTTACATCCTTGCCAACGTCGTCGTGATGCCGCTCAACGGCTGGTTAACGGCATTTCTGGGACGAAAGACGTTTTACGCGGCCTCGCTCGCGCTCTTTACGGTTGCCTCACTCCTCTGCGGAACTGCCCGCTCGATCTGGGTGCTCGTCTTCTACCGCATCGTGCAAGGCATCGGCGGCGGCGCGCTCCAGCCGACGGCACAGGCGATACTCTTCGAGACCTTTCCGATCGAGCGGCGCGGCGCGGCGATGGCGATCTTCGGCATGGGCGCGATGGTGGGACCGGCGATCGGACCGACGCTTGGCGGATGGATCGTCGACAACGCGAGTTGGCCGCTCATCTTCTATATCAACGTGCCGATCGGCATCGTCGCGTTTCTGATGACGCTCGCCTTTATCCCAAATCCGAAGTTCATCGCCAAGCCGAAGGGCGGGGTCGACTGGACCGGGCTGACGCTCCTCACCGCGGGATTGGCGTCGCTGCAGTTCGTGCTCGAGCAGGGCGAGCGCGACGACTGGTTCGCATCGCAGACCATCGTCATCCTTAGCTTGATTTCGGCAATCGCGCTCATCGTCTTCGTGCTCAAGACGCTGCGCGACCAACATCCGCTCGTCGACTTGAGCGTTTTCAAATTCCGCTCGTTCTCGATCGGCTCGTTCTTGGGAATCATCATGGGGTTCGGTCTCTTTGGTACGTCGCTCGTGTTGCCGCTCTTTTTTCAGAATATGCTCGGCTTTACGGCCTTCGATACCGGCATGGCGCTGATGCCCGGCGCGCTTTCGACCGCCGTCTCCATGCTGATCGTCGGGCGCATCCTCAACCGCATCGACGGGCGATGGTCGATCGTCTTTGGGACGCTGCTCTTCGCATGGTCGACGTGGCTTCTGGGCGGACTGACGGTGCAGGCCGGATACTGGGACGTCTTCTGGCCGCGCGTCGTTCAAGGCTTCGCGCTCGGCTTTCTCTTCGTTCCCCTCACGACGATTTCGCTGGGCGACGTTCCCGTGCCGAAGTTGGCCGGTGCAACCGGCGTATTCACACTCCTGCGTCAGCTCGGCGGAAGCCTCGGCATCGCCATCTTGACGACGCTGCTCACGCATCAGACGGCGATCGCCTGGAACGAGCTCGCCTCCGGAGTAACGCAGAACCACGGTTACTCGGTCGGACAGCTAACGACGATGGTCGCGCAGCAGGCCTCGATGATCGCGTATAACTACATCTTCCGCGTCACCGCGATCGTCTTCGTTCTCACGACGCCCCTGGTGTTTCTGATCAAGCGCCATCGGACGGCAGCAGCGCCGGCAGTCCTTGAAGCCGAGCAGAGCGCCGCTTGAGTTCGGCTCGCCGCCCAGTCTACTGGCTCTCGACCCGCATGATTGCGTTGCCGCTGACCGGAAGCGAATGCGGAAGCCCCGGGTAGTTTAGCAACGAGTTGAACGTTCCGGTCACCCTCACCGAAACGTAGTAGATCGTGTTCGTCGGCGCTCCCGAACCCGAGCTGCTGCACGCCTGCGGCGTACCGCCGCTCACCGAGCATAGCTGCTTCACGCTAACGCCGTTTGCCGACGTCCAGTTCGGCAGGTTTTGCCCGTCGGCGACGACCGCGCTGGTAACTCCGCCAATATCCATAGCCGTCTGCAGGTTCTGCGCTCCGTACTGGACGCCGGCCCTTGCGGCATTCGCCGCGAGAATCGAGAAATAGGCATAGCGTCCTATCTCGACCATGCCGACGAGCAAGAAGACAAACACCGGCAACGTCAGCGCGAGCTCGACCATGCTCGTTCCCCGCTCCGACCGCAGCAGCGAGCGAAACTCTTTACGATGCTTGCCGATCATTCGCCGAGTACCACTTGCTTCATGATTGCGCCACCCGGCGGCGGTGTGGCAAAATCGACGGCGCCGCTGCCGTTGAAGTTCGTCGAGCCGAATACCAGGACGACGTAACCTCCGTGGGCGCCGTTGAAGTTCACTGACGTGGCACCAGGACAGTAGATCAGCCCGTTATAGAAGTTGTTGCTCCCATTGAAGTTCGCGCTGGTGGTGTTGCTCGGAACTTGGTAGTAGAGCACGTGCGCGAGGTTTCCGGTAGAAGGCGCCGAGAGGCTCACCGTCGCGCCGTTGAAGTTCGGTGCGGTGCCGCCAGCGGTTACGAAGATGGTCACGTTCGTTCCGGTGACGTGCGCTCCGTTGAAATTCGAAGAACCGTTCAATACGTACGTGCCGCCGGACTGCAGCGTCACGTTTGCACCGTTGAGATTCAAACTGCTGTAGCAGCCGGCGCTCAACGTTCCGGTGTATCCGTTGCCGTTGAAGGAGACGCACGCGTTCGACGAGGGCGGGTTCGCGGCCGTATAGGCGCATCCGGCGATTTCGGGACACGGGTCGGAGACTGGAAGCATTCGCGACGGGCTGGCCATACCAAACGTCGACCCGTTCTCGTTCGGAGCGGCGCCGGCGTATCCGATCGTCGGTGCCGAAATGTTCGCTCCGTTGAAGTTCGCCGTATCGTTGATCGCGATGCCACATCCCGGCGAGTCGACGTGTGCGCCGTTGAAGTTTGCTTGAGCGGTAGGACTGAGCAGAAAGATGCAGGGGGTGTAGCGGGTGGCGCCCGCTACGGCCGCGACAGCCTGAGTAGACTCGCTAACGCCGTTCCCGAGCCCAAAGAGCTTTGCGAAATACGATGCGACGTGGTTGCTCGTAACTTGGACGTACACGGCACAGCTATTTCCGGCGAACGGTCCCGACTGCGGGGGCGCTTGCACGGTGAGATTGACGTTGCCTCCCCCGGGGAACCCGCCGTTCGCCGCGTCGTTCTCCGCTGCCGTCGTCGCGGCGCTATAGTTGCTGCAGTTAGAATAGATGAGTTGCTGCGCCCCGCCGAGCGCGGCGGCGTCGGCCGCCGACTGCTGCTCGCGCTGATGATACTCCCAAGTGCCCACATCGACGCCTAACCCGCCGAAGCCTAACAGGACCGTAAGACAAAGCGCGATGAGCGGAATAACCTGCCCCCGCTGTCCGCGATTCCTCATGAAAAGGTGCCTCCTCGTAACGAACGCTGTTGCCATAACGAAGCCCGGCCGCTATTAAAGCGGCTGGCGATGGGGTCCCGATCGGGAAGCATCGACCGGTTCGAAGCACCGCCAGTTCATACAAAAGAGGCGACGCCCGCTTGACCCCAAGCCGAGGCATTATGCCAGACCTGCGTTAACGCGTCAACATTTTTTAACGGAGTGCGAGGGAAAAGCCGGACGGCGGCCTAATAGGCGGCCGACCGGACAGCCCGTATATGGGCTGGCGGCTTCGTTTTGTGGCCGCCCCTTAAGCAGCCGGTTTATTTCGCATTTTCCGCCCAAAAGGAGAGAACATGACCGCCACTATCACCACGATGCTCCGCGACGACTCGGGGGCCACAATGGTCGAGTACGGGCTCTTGCTCGCGTTCATCGCCCTCGTGGCTCTCGTCGGGGTCAAGGTCCTCGGCGTCGGGCTCAGCGCGATGTTCAGCGGGATCGCCGGCTCACTCTAAGGATCGATGAAGCTGGAGATTGGGGCGCGCTCGGCCGGATCGCGCCCCCTTTGCGGCCTGGGCTTGCGCCGCAGGCCGGGGCGAGGGGTGCTTCTCGCAGAGTACGCCTTGCTCGTCGTGTTGGCCGTGGTCGTCGGAGGCTTCGCCGCGCGCGAGTTCGGCGCGGGGGTGAACTCGCTCTTCGCCGTCGCGGCGGGTATGCTCTAAGGGGTCACCGTCACCGGCGCGACGACGCTCTCTTGACCGAAGCCGTCGGTAAAGGTGGCCACGATCGTGTATCGCGTCGGAACCGCCACCACGGGCGCCCGTAAAGTAATCGAGTCCGCCTCGGCGCCTACGTCCACGCCACCGAGCTCGTGCGATTGCGCGTCCGTGAGCGCGAGGTGAATGCCGTTGCGCGGCGAGAGGATTCGCACGTGGATCGAGCCGCCGCTCTTGACCTCCGGGGTTAACACCTCAAAGGTCTCGTTGGCATCTGACGTCGCCGCTGGAGCACCCGGATTATCGTCGCCGGAAACCTGCGGCACTGCGGCAAGCGCCGTCGCCGGGCTCGCGCCCGCGACGACGATACCGGCCATCGACTGAGCCGTCGTACGTCCCTGCTCGACGTGCAGCACCACCCGCATCTCGCGGAGGCTAGGCGCGGTGGGAATGGTAAATCGGGCCGCGCCGTCGCTCGAGAACGCGCGCTGTTGCCAGACGGTACCATCGGCGCCGACGAGTCGAGCGTAGCCGCCGTCACCCGACGCGGAGTAGGCGACGTTCACGACCTGGCCCGGCTTCGCTACGGCGGGCGTAACCGAGATCGAGGCGATCTGCGCGCCCGCGCGGCCGCGCGGCATGGCGTTGAGCACGCGCGTGGCGCTCTGCGTGCCAAGTAGCCCGCTCATCGTCATCTGCAACGTGTACGCACCGGGCTCGTTCGATGCAGGAATGGCGATCGGAATCGTGCCCGCACCGCCGCTTAACGATCCGCCTTGCAGCGTCCGGCCGTCGGGTGCCGTCACCACGTATGCCAGCCGTCCCGCGCCGCCTGCGTCGTATTCAGCGCGAACGGTCGTTCCGGCGAGCGCCTCCGGCGGCACCGCGAAGGCCGTGATGCGCGGGGTGGCCGCGCGCAACGCAGCGGCTGCCCCGAGAAGCACGATGCCGGCGAGTGAGAGCGCGGCGGCGATGATGTACGGCCGCTGCGAACGAGTTCGCACGGGCGACGGCGCCTCGACGATGCAGTGCACGCCGTCGCCGGTGACCTCGGCGATCGCGCGATCGAACGACGCGAAGTCGCGCGGCCAAACCGGAACGTGCGCAGAGCTCGTGCCGAGCGGCGCGACCTCGACGAAAATGGGGTGTGCCAGCATCGCGTCGCCGGTTCGCGAGAGCACCCACGTTCGGCACACGAGCGCCGAGGAGGTGCGATTGACGACGCGCAGCGAGTACGTCGCGACCCCGCGCCGCCGATCGAAGCTCTCCAGCGCGAAGAACGCCGAAACGCTTCCCTCCAGCGTTTGGACGGCGGTTCCCGTGCCGAATCGAGCCGCGGTTTGCAGCTCGGCGGACGAGAGCGTCGCGAGCGCGCTGCTCACGCCCGAAGCGCGCTCCTCATTGCGAGATTACCATCTGCGAGGTGCTGGACATCGGGATGCTGCCGCTCGATATAAAACTTAGGAAGTAATATCTGTATTGCACGTTGACCGAGACGACGCAACCCGGCGCGTTTCCGGAGGCACCGGGTGGGCACTGCGTCTGCGGCCAGGTCGCGCTAACGACGATGTTATTAGGGTTCGTGGCACCCTCGCTCAGCGTGCGGACGTAATTTTGTACGTCGGTCGACTGGGCATTGCAGTGGTCGAGCAACGTGCACTGCGAGCCCCGGACGATCGCCCAGCGCGCACCCTGACGCGCCAGCTGCGCGACGAACGCGTACGTATACATCACTCGGCCGAACTCCATAATTCCTAGGATTAAGGCCAGCAGGACCGCCATCACTATGGCGGTTTCCGGAAGACTCGCTCCCCGTTCTCGATTGCGAATGCGCGTCATTGACTCGCCACCCGCATGATCGACGTCGCTGCGACCGGCACGTTCGTTGGAATCCCCGGATAGTGCAGCATCGGGTTGAAGTTTCCCAGCACCTGCACCTTTACGTAATAGACGAGGCTCGGCGAGACCGACTGCGCGTTGTTCGCCGGGCATGGCGAGGGCTGATTGTTGACGGTGCAGACGATCGAGGAATGAATCGTCCAGGCCGAGAGGTTTTGCGCGTCCTGCGCCGCGGCGTTCGCCGTGTGCGACGTTGCCACGTTCAAGCTCGCGTCCTGTGCGGTCTGGAGATTCTGGGCGGCGTACTGCACGCCCGCGCGCGCCGCATGGGCCGCCAGGATCGAGAAGTACGTATAGCGCCCGACTTCGATAATGCCGACCAGCATAAAAATAAAGACCGGCAGAACCAGGGCGAATTCGATAAGACTCGTCCCTTTTTCGGAACGAATGAGTTTGCGCGTCATTGCGTTACCACCGCTTGTTTGACAATCGCCTGGCCCGGCGACGGCGACGCAAACTCATACGCGGTATTCCCGTTGAAGTTCGCGGAACCGAAGACCAGCACGACGTAGTTTCCATTGGCGCCGTCGAAGTTTACGCTATTCGAACCCGGCGCGTAGAGCAGCCCGTTCATCTTCACGTTTGGGCCGTTGAAGTTGATACTGGCCGAGTTCGACGGCACTTGATAGTAGAGGACGTTGGCGTAGTTCCCGCTCGTCGGCGGCGAGAGCTGGACCGATTGGTTGTCGAAGTTCGGACCGTTGCCGCCCTGCGGGACGTAGATGGTCACGCCGCTTCCCGTAATCGTCGCCCCGTTATCATTGAAGTTCCCGCTGATGACGTAGACGCCGGGCGCGAAGGTCGTCGCCGCGTTGAGATTGAGGCCTTGATAGCAGCCGGGGTATATCGTCCCCGCGTGTCCGTTCTGGTTGTACGTCTGACAGTTCGTAG
>DATASC010000186.1:0-3554 GCA_036269355.1 Candidatus Cybelea sp.
TGCCGCCAAACGGTCTCGGATTGCGGTTGGACGGCCGCGACCGAGTCGAAGAGCGCGACCAAGCCGTCAAGAACGCGGAGCGACCGCTCTACCTCGACGGTAAAGTCGACGTGGCCCGGCGTGTCGATAATGTTGATACGCGTGTCTCGCCACGTCGTCGCGGTCGCCGCCGAGGTAATCGTGATGCCGCGCTCTTGCTCCTGGACCATCCAGTCCATCGTCGCGGCGCCGTCGTGCACCTCACCCATCTTGTGCACGCGTCCGGTAAAGAAGAGGATGCGTTCCGTGCAGGTCGTCTTGCCGGCGTCGATATGCGCGGCAATGCCGATATTCCTCGTGCGTTCGAGCGGATATTCCCGTATAGCCATGGTTTTAGTTTCTGATAGTTACCAACGATAATGGGCGAAGGCTTTGTTCGCTTCCGCCATTTTGTGCGTGTCTTCACGCTTCTTGATGGTCGCGCCGGTGTTGTTCGACGCGTCGAGCAGCTCCGCCGCGAGCTTCTCCTCCATGGAGCGGCCGCCGCGAGCGCGTGCAAACCCAATCAGCCAGCGCATCGCCATCGCCTGACGCCGGTCCGGACGCACCTCCATCGGCACCTGGTAGGTCGCACCGCCGACGCGACGGGGACGCACCTCGACCAGTGGCATCGCGTTGGAGAGCGCCTGCGAAAAGACTTCCATCGGATCGCGCCCGGTCTTCTCGGCGACGATCTCGAGCGCACCATACATGATGTGCTCCGCGGTCGACTTCTTGCCGCGCAGCATCACCTTGTTAATGAAACGCGCGAGTACTTTGGAGTTAAACTTCCCGTCGGGAAGAATTTGCCGCTTCGGAGCGGGACCTTTGCGAGGCAATCTAATCTTTCCTTATTTATGCTGAGCCATGTCGATGGGTTACTTCTTCTTTTCGCGCTTAGCGCCGTACTTGGACCGGCCCTGTTTACGATTCGCAGTCCCGGCCGTGTCGAGAGTGCCGCGAATAATATGATAGCGAACGCCCGGCAGATCCTTGACGCGGCCGCCGCGGACGAGCACGACCGAGTGCTCTTGCAGGTTGTGACCGATCCCCGGAATGTACGCCGTGACCTCTTCGCCGTTCGTCAGCCGCACGCGCGCGACTTTCCGCAGCGCGGAGTTCGGCTTCTTCGGCGTGACGGTCTTGACTTGCGTGCAGACGCCGCGCCGCTGCGGATTGCCCGTCACCTCGAAAGTGCGCGTCGGCAAATCGGGGTGACCCGGCTTGGGGCCGGTGAGGATCACGCGGAAGGCCCGCGTTTTGACCTTCTGCTCGGTCTTCTCGCGCCCTCGGCGCACGAGCTGATTGATTGTGGGAATCTGGCTTGCTCCTCGTTTCGGGCCCGGCACACAAAACACGGCCTCACCCGCAGGTGGGACCGAGCCTCAACTATACCAAGGCCCTATTTTGGCGTCAAATGCTCTCGCGCTCGATTCGCTCGCTTGCTTCGCAGCCCCGGGCCGCTACTTTAGATAAACGCTGTCCAGGAAGCTCCATAGGGCGTCGCACGCGGCGGTGGTAGCGGCCAGCACCTCGGCTTGCTTCTCGGGCGAGTCGGCGGCGCGCTCGATCAGGCCCCATTCCGTCGCCGAATGCTCGACGTCGGCTTTCTCGTGGACTGCGAAGAATTCGACGTCGGCCGCATCGTCGATGCCGTAAAAACGCCGCAGACCGTCGATCTTGACCGCAGCGATGGCCGGGACTTGCGACTCAAAGGCGTGGAGCGCCGCGAGGCCGGCATAGTAGGGCCGGTTGCGGCAGAGATCGGTGAAGGTCTCGATGAGCCGCTGCGTCGCTTCGTTGGGAAGGGTCCGGGCAAGGTCGCTCTCTTCTTCACCGAGCGCCCGCGCGAAGCGTTTCCAGAGCGCCGGATGATTCTTCGGCCCGTACTCCTCCTCGATCAAGTTCTGCAGGATGCTCTGCCGCGCGCTCAGATCGCTATGGCCGCCGGCCGTAAAGTGCGGCGTGTGCGAGTGAACCGCGCTCAGATACGTCGGCTCGGCGAGCACGTGATGCATGTACTGCCCTGCATATCCGCGCAGCTGATCGAGCGTAAGTTCTCCCCTGGTCCACGCAACGTAAAAAGGATGCTTGAGCAAGTGGCGCCGCTCGATGATCTCAGTGACGCGCGATTTAAACGATGTTGACGACGTCGTATTCATGACGCGTCGGTTTACGAGCTGCCTTGCGGACTCCTCGTCTCGCAGAGCGGAGCGAGCTCCGCCGCGATCTCTTCTGCGGTAAAACCGCGGTGGCGCAGCGAATCGACGAACCGTGCCGCGGCCTCGCGCAAGCTGCGCATCCGGGCGCGCCGGTTGACCGGGACTTGTCCCGCGACGCGGGTGCCGCGCCGCCCGTCGCCGACGAGCCAGCCTTCGGTTTGCAGGTGGCCATAGGCTCGCGCGACGGTATTCGGCGCGATGCCAAGGTCGCCGGCGAGCTGGCGTACCGTCGGGAGAATCGTCTCCGGCGCAAGATCGCCGCGCTCGATCGCCGCCTGAATCTGCGCAACGACTTGCTGATAGGGCGGAATATCGAGTTCGGAGTTGACGACGAGATACGGCGAACTCATGCCGGGTGTACTTCCTGCCACTGCAGCCGCGCGTTCTCGAACGCCGCCACCACGGTGCACGCCGTCGCCAAGAGGGGAATCCATTCAGCGTAGCGTGCGGCGACCAACGGTGCGGTTACGGTGGCGAAGAGGCTCGCAATGACACAGCCCAGCGCGACCACGGCTCGAGCGCGCCCGATTCGCAGCCGCTCGTCGACGACGTACTCCCACTCCGGATCGAGCCCCAGCAACAGCGTCGGCGCGACGGCGATCCGCCATGAAACGATCGCAATCACCAGAACGGTGAGCGCGATCGCAATACCTTCAAAGCGGTGACCCGGGGTGAGTGCGAGGGCTAAGGTTATCAAAAACGAGCCGGCGAGCGCCGCGAGTACGGGTGCTGGGAGTGCCCTGAAGACCGATCGCCGAGCGAGCGTCGCGGCGCGCGGCGTGCAGCGACGAAACAGGAATATGTAGACGCCGAGCATGCCGCACGCCAATGCCACGGACATGATTGCGAACGGCACGATAAAGGGAACCGCGGGCGAGAGCTCGAGGGCCGCAAGCACGAGCGCGATGACTGCAAAAGTCCACCTGTAAGATGCCGGTACAGTTTCGATCTCTTGACGCGCCTCGATTACGCGCAGGAGGCGCAGCTTTTCCATCCACGAGAGTCGCCCGGCGACACGGGTGAAATAGCCCGCGATCTCTCCGAAGAAATTCTCCCAAAAGACCGCTAAAGCTGCAACGCCCACCAGTGGCGCGGCGGTGAGCGGGCGCATTATTTCGTCCAGAGCCATTGCTTATGCCGGGCGGATCTGCCGGCGCAACGGAATGAGGCTCGCCGCCAGCGAGACCACGAGGGCCACCGACGCGACGGTCACCCCAATCGTTCCAAACACTGCGTACGTTTGCGGAAGTGTCGGCTGCGTTAAGACGATCAGCGCGAAACTCGGCGCGCAGGCGAGGTTGGAGATGCTACGCG
>DATASC010000187.1:0-6003 GCA_036269355.1 Candidatus Cybelea sp.
CGATTCGCACGATATTTTTGGATCGCGCGAGTGCGATCGAGCCGTTGGCCGAGGCGTTTTTGGTGAACGCGGCGCGCGCGCAACACGTCGACGAGGTTATTCGGCCGGCGCTGGCGGCGGGAAGAGTCGTCGTCTGCGACCGGTTCACCGATTCGACGCTGGCCTATCAGGGCTACGGGCGCGGTTTCGGGCTCGAGCTGCTGCGCGAGCTTTGTGCGATTGCCACGGGCGGACTGGAGCCCGACGTGGTCTTTCTGCTCGACGTACCGGTCGGCGTCGCTCGCACGCGCTTGGGCGTGCGTGCGCAGGCGAGCGATCGCATCGAGGCCGAGGGCGACGCGTTCCACGAACGAGTGCGCGCGGGATTTCTCGCGCTCGGGAAAGGCTCCGTGCGGCACCGATTGCTCGATGGCGGTCTCCCGCGAGAGCGCGTGTTGGAAGAGGCGGCGTCGGTCGTTAACAAACGGCTTCAGCTGCGCGGGTCGTGAACGACTTGCAATTCGACGTTACCGGCGCCGAGGGGCCGAAACGGTACTTCGGTGCGCTGACGCCGGAGTTGCTGGCGCACGCGTATCTTTTCAGCGGTCCGGCAGGCGTCGGCAAGAAAACGTTCGCGCGTCGCTTGGCGCAATCGCTGCTCTGCGCCGCGCCCAAGCCGGGCGTACTCGGTTACGACGGGACGTGCGCGTCCTGCAAGCTCTTCGCCGCGGAATCGGCGCGGCATCCGGACTTCCTCGAGCATACGGGTTTTCTGAAGATCGGCGATCCCGACGCCGCGATGGGATTCTACGAAGGGGACCAGCTCTCGGCGCGCGATCTCGTGCGCCAGCTCTCGATGCAGTCCTACAGCGGCGGTCTTCGCTTACTGCTGCTCGGCGACGTCGACTTCGCGACTCCCGCTGCGGCAAACGCGCTCCTGAAGTTTCTGGAGGAGCCGCCGCGCGGCGTCGTGATGATCTTGACGACGCCGTCGCCTGGGCGCCTCCTTCCCACGATCCGCTCGCGCACGCTCGAGGTACGCTTTTCGCTATTGTCAAAAGCCGAAGTGCGAGCCGTGCTCGATCGTCTGCACGTGGCTCCCGACGAGGCCGAGCTCGCCGCTTCGCTAAGCGGCGGAAGCGTCTCGCGCGCGCTCGCGGCGCTCGAGGGCGAAGAAGAGTCGTTGCGCGCGCAGGTCGTGCGCTGGTTCTTCGAGAGTCTCGGCGGAGGTTCGCCCGAAGATTCTTGGGCGACGCGCGAAACGCTCGACGATGGGTTAGAGACGGTCAAAACGCTCGTGCGCGACTGGATCGTCAGTGGTTCCGACGGCGTCGCGCTCGTCTCGGTCGATCAAGCCGAACGGCTGCGAGCTCTGAAGCCGATGGAACCGCGTGCGGCGGCGGCGCTCTTGAGCAAGCTCGACGACGCGCAGCGTCTCGCGCGGACCAACGTGAGTCCGCAGCTGGTCGGTCAGTTCGTCCGGATGGCGCTTACCAGTATCCGGTAAACGCGATGTCGTCGTACTGTTTCGCGAACGGGAACGCGAGATACGCAAGCACGATCGCTTTGACGGCCGCCAGCACGAGTTCGTAACCGATTGGGCCGAGGTTGAGCCCGACACGCTCGACCAAATACTCCGGAAGCCATACCCAGAGCGCGACGAAGACGATCGCGAGGATGGCTGCGGCGAGCACGTTCGCGCGTACGGCCCGGAACGACGCACCGATCGCGAAGTTTCCGGGCATACCCCCGATCGCGGCCGCCGGTATCGTGTAGATGAGGAAGAATGCGACGATAAGTTCGAGCCCGATTTGCAGGAGCTGGTTGCCGGTAAAGCCGCCGATCGTCGCTGCAACGTAGATCAAAAAATAGAAGCCGATCGTCGCGATCAAGATGCCGCCCGCTTTTCGCCGGCCTTCCTCCCACGCTTCGTCGAAGGTCGCTCGCCGGCGCCTCCAGACGTTGTTCGCGGCGATCACCGCGACGCCGAAGCAGAAGCCATAGACCAGCTGCTCGACGATTTGAAAGAGCCAGCCGCCCGCGCCGCCGACGGCGTTGGTGAAAAACGGCGTGATCTGAGAGATCAACAGGTCGACGACCGCAGCTAACAGCGGCATGACGAAAATCGAGGGATGCCGCAGCAGCAACGGTACGGCCTGCGCGTACATCCTGACGTCGACGCGCGGAAAGCGCCGCATCGGACTAGATGCGCGCGCCCTCGAGCGCGTGCCGGCACGAGCAGTCGGCGTCGACCTGAATTCTTCCGATCATCTCGCCGATCGCGTCGCGCACTCGTTCGTTATTGCGATTGAAGACCGCGATAACTTGATGGTGCGAGACCGGCTCCATGCCTTCGAGCCCCACGTCGTAATCGGTGATCAGCGAGATGTTGACGTAGCACATCTCGAGCTCGCGTGCCAAGTAGCATTCGGGATACTGCGTCATGTTGATTACTTCCCAGCCTTGGCCTTGGAACCAGCGTGACTCCGCGCGAGTGGAGAAGCGAGGCCCTTGAATCACGACGACGGTGCCCCGGTCGTGCGTCTCGATGTCTCGCGATTTCAGAACGTCGATCGCGATCGGCCGCAGCGTCGGACAGTATGGATCCGCGAAGCTGATGTGCGTGGTGAGCGGTCCGTCGTAAAACGTGTCCTTGCGGCCGCTCGTCCGATCGACCAGCTGATCGCAGACGACCATCGAACCCGGCTTCACGCGTTTGTCGAGCGAGCCGGCCGCCGTGGGCCCGATAATCCATTTTACGCCAAGCGACTTCATCGCATAGACGTTGGCGCGATAGTTGATTGCCGAGGGCGGAACGCGATGGTCCTTGGCATGTCTGGGGAGGAAGGCGACGCGCTTGCCGCCGATCTCGCCGAGTGCCACGCGGTCGCTCGTGTGACCGTACGGCGTCTCGATCCAATGCTCTTTCGCGTCGTCGATGAGCGAGTAGAATCCCGAACCTCCGAATACCCCGATCTCCGCGGTCAGCTCTTTCATAGGAGTCTCGTTGTAGCCTAAAGCGATGAAATAATCCTGTGCGCGAAGAACGATAGTCGGGACTTGACGGCATTCGAGCATATTTCTGTTCTGATCTCGATCGTGATCGGCTTTGCGATCACGACGCTGTTGTCGGGCGCCGTGCGCCTGGTTCACCGTCGCGATTCCGTGATTTGGTATTGGCCGTCCGCGGTCTGGATGGTCACGCTGCTCATCATCGATGTCCAGGTCTGGTGGTCGCGCTTCGGTTGGCGCAATCTGCAGACGTGGTCTTTTGCGACCTTCATCGCAATGCTGCTCGTGCCTATCGGGGCCTACGTCCTCTCGGCGCTCGTGGTTGCCGAGCCGGCCGAGCTGCCGATCGACTTGCACAAAGAGTACTTCTTTCGCCGTCAGGTTTTCTTCGGCGTCCTCTTTGCCACGCTCGTCGCCAGTTATCTTCCCGACGTGCTGACGAGCGGGACGCTCGGGAACCCCGTGGACGCGTCGATGAAAGCGGTGATGATGACGCTTACCGCTTCGGCGATGTTAACCAAAGACGAGCGCTACCACAAGTTTCTGGCGATCGCCGCGCTGGCGATATTCTGCTGCTACGTCGCGATTTTATTCGCGCGAATTTAACCTCGACTATCAACCGCGTCATCCTTCGACAAGCTCAGCATAACGAGGACCCTCAATCCACGGTTAGCGATTGAAATCTGACGGTTTGAGATCGTCCAGGAATTTTTTAAATCGCGCCATCTCGGTCTCGTTGATCGGTTTCTTTTCAGCCGTAGCTTCTTCGAGTACGATCTTGTCGGAGACGAAGATCGGCGCGGGCACGCGCAGTGCGAGCGCGATGCCGTCGGAGGGGCGCGCGTCGATCTCCTGGATCTCCCCGTTGGTGCGCACGATGAGTTTGGCGAAGAACGTGGAGTCTTTGATGTCGTGAATGACGACTTGCTCCAGATTCGCGCTGAGCGTATCCAGAATGCTGCGCATCAGGTCGTGTGAAAGCGGACGAGGCACCGGGGCGCCCTCGAGCGCGAGCGCGATCGCCGTCGCTTCGAAGGGCCCGATGAGAATCGGCAGATAGTGCGAGCCGTCCATGTCCTTAAGGATGACGACCGGGTCGTGGGTGAGGAGGTCGATACCGAGCTTGTCGACCTTCATTTGGCGCATATACCGACCTATCCGACATGCCCGCCGGATTTTCTTGCCGGGTGCGCGAACGGCCCCGCTCGACCATGCCAGTCTCTTGCGGAATCGTCGGGCTACCCAATGTCGGGAAGTCAACGATCTTTAACGCGCTCACGCGCTCGGCCCAAGCCCTTGCCGCGAACTATCCGTTTGCGACGATCGAGCCGAACGTCGGCGAAGTTGCCGTTCCTGATCCGCGGTTGTCGGTATTGCAGCAAATCGTCGGCGCACGCCGCATCATCCCGGCGACCGTACGCTTTGTCGATATCGCCGGCTTGGTGCGCGGTGCGAGCGCCGGCGAAGGTTTGGGGAATGCCTTCTTAAGTCACATTCGCGAGACCGACGCTATCGCAATGGTCGTGCGCTGCTTCGAAGACGACGACGTTACGCACGTCGAGGGACACCCCGATCCCAAGCGTGACTGCGAAATCATCTCAATCGAATTAGCGCTTGCCGACCTCGGGACCATGCGCAAGCGCATCGCGAAGCTCGAGCGCGACGTCCGCGGTCAAGCGAATCTTCGCCCGCATCTGGAGGCGGCCCAGCGGCTCGCCGCCGCACTCGAAGAGGCTGTCCCGGCCCGCAGCTTCGCACGCGGCTCGATCGAGGCGCAAGTTGCCGCCGATTCGTTTCTGCTCACGAGCAAGCCGATGCTCTACGTGGCGAACGTCGGCGAGCGAGGGTCGGATCACGACCAGGTCCGTGCCGTCGAGGAGATCGCGGCAGCCGAGGGAGGGCGGGCCGTGGTGCTGAGCGGCAAGCTGGAGGTGGAGCTGGCCGGCCTCTCCGAGCCCGAGGCGGGCGAGTTCCGGCGCGAACTGGGGCTCGAACGCAGCGGCCTCGACGACCTCTCGGCGGCGGGATACGACCTGCTCGGCCTCATGACGTTTCTAACCGCCGGGGAAAAGGAAGCCCGCGCCTGGCCGATCCCCAAGGGCACGAAGGCCCCTCAGGCCGCTGGGACGATCCACGGTGACATCGAGCGGGGTTTCATCCGGGCCGAGATCGTCTCGTACGACGACTACGTATCGTACAAAACCATGGAAGCGCTCCGCGCCGCCGGGCGGCTGCGCAGCGAAGGCCGCGATTACGTAATGCAAGAGGGCGACGTGGTGAATTTCCGGTTCAACGTCTAAAGAGCGCTTTATGACCACCGCTCTTCGTGAGACCTCGGTGCGCGACGTCTCGGTCTTTGGCGACGCGATTGCCTACTTCAATGAAGCCGCCGACCTACTCGAGCTCGACGCCGGAATGCGCCGGATTCTCACTCATCCGTCGCGCCAGATCATCTTTTCGATCCCGTTTCAGCGCGACTCGGGAGAGTTCGAAGTCTATACCGGATACCGCGTGCAGTATAACTTCGCGCGCGGTCCCGCCAAGGGCGGGATCCGCTTCCATCCGCGCGTGACGCTCGACGAGGTGACCGCGCTGGCCTTCTGGATGACCTGGAAGTGTGCCGTCGTCGATCTCCCCTTCGGCGGCGGAAAGGGTGGGGTCACGTGCGATCCGACGACGCTGTCTTCAAATGAACTCGAGCGCATCACGCGGCGGTACGCCGCGGAGCTCGTCGAGGTGGTGGGGCCGGATAAGGACGTTCCTGCGCCCGACGTCAACACGACGCCGCAGGTCATGGCCTGGTTCATGGATACCTACTCGATGCACGTTCGGCAGAACATTCCGGGCGTCGTCACCGGCAAGCCGCTCGAGATCGGCGGTTCGCGCGGACGCGTCGAGGCGACGGGGCGCGGCGTAACGATCTGCGCGCTCGACGAGATGGCCGAGATGGATCTACGGCCCGACAAGGCGACCATCGCGATCCAAGGCTTCGGCAACGTCGGAATGCACGCG
>DATASC010000188.1:0-10933 GCA_036269355.1 Candidatus Cybelea sp.
AACGCTAACCATGGTTAACGCTTATTATCAAAAGTAAAACCCTCCTGCAGTGCAGGCCTCCGGATGACGCCGCGACGCAGAGGGCCGCCGGTTCCCATTGCGGGAAATCATGCCTCTGCGAGTGGACAAACCAACGCAGGCCGGTTAATCTAAAAGCAAGCTACGGCGTGTGACAAAGACAGGAAGGTTCCGATGCTGTCCGTGGATGACGCTGCAGACGCGGTACGGAGCTGGGTTAACGATCGAGTGGCGACGCTCTCGCAATCCGGAGCGAGTCCCTCGGCAACGCCCTTGCTCTACCGTCTGGATCAAACGATTTCCGCCAACTCCCCGGTGATGTCCATAACGGGGCCGATCGCTCCGCCTCAGGCGGGCAATGCAGCCGATCAGGATAGCGGCGCAAATGCCGCGCAACCGGCTTCAGTCGATTACGTTTTCTTTGTGGACCTCGACCCTCGTGCAAACTGGGAGCACCCGTGCGCCTACGTGTTCGTGTCGGACGATAAGAACGTCAATGCCGTCGACTCGACGGCTCCCCCCTCGGCGAAAACGAATACGCCGATGATTCCGGTCGACTACCAAGCACCATCCGATTCAGCGGGGCAGCAGCCCAATGTCTAAGCTGTTCGTATTCCTCTTCGCCGGCGGAGTGAACAGTTCGTATAACTACGCCCGGTACCAAAACGATCTACAGCGCTACGGCAACCTCTTTGCGACGTTGCCGGGCGTGGACGGCTCGACGCTCACGGTCATGCATGCAGACGGCACCGCCAGTTTTCAGTTTCCGAACATAGCCTCTCCGACCGTTCTGGCGGCAACATCATCTAATTTGACGAATGCCTTCGGCACGCTCGCTTCGTCTATCGCGTCTACGGATCGCTTCGTCTTCGTCGCTTCCAATCACGGCGGCCGAGACGCAAACGGTTCCACCCTCTGGTGTTGGAACGAAGAAAACGTTCCGGCAGCCAGTTTCGCTCAGGCGTGTAACAACATAACTTCAACGCAGCAGGCATACATATTCGGCGAATGCTACTCCGGCGGTTTCATTACGCCGCTCGCGGCGACCAATCGCATAATCTTAACGGGCTCTACCGATAGCCAGGTCACGTACGCGACGGCCGACGTCAGCTACGACGAATTTTTGCTACGAGTCATTGAGAGTCTTGAGGGCGGCGAGCGATGCTTGGGGAACGTCTTTACCGCCGCGAAGGCAGCGGACACGCAAAACGAGTCGCCGCAATGTTCCGACACCGGCGGACTGGGCTCTCAGGTCTCACTGCTAAGCGGCCAGTAGCTTGGAGTTGCTACGGCCCGGAGAAATGTGATTCGTCGCCGTACGGCAAGAAGAGTGTGAACTCGGGGCGGAAGCGCAGGTTCACGGTTCCCGTCGGCCCGTTGCGGTGTTTGGCGATTATGAACTCGGTCATATCGGGCTCGGCAGTCTCGGGATTGTAGTAGCCGTCGCGATAGAGGAACGCGACGACGTCGGCCTCCTGCTCGATCGAACCCGAATCGCGCAGGTCGGCGAGCAGCGGGCGCTTCGTTCCGGCCCGCGCTTCGACCGCGCGATTTAGCTGCGCGAGCGCGATGATCGGCACACCGAGATCCTTTGCGGTGACTTTGAGCGTGCGGCATATCTCCGACAGCTCTTCGTTGCGGTTGGCGTTCCGGGCGAGCACGCCGGGCCGGAGCAACTGCAAATAGTCGATGAAGACCGCCGCCAATCCGACGGTCGACTTCAACCGGCGGCAGCGGCTGCGCACGTCGCTGACCGTCAAAGCGCCCAGATCGTCGAGGTAAATCGGCAGGTCGTTGATCGTCCCCATCGCGTTGGAGATCAGCTCCCATTGGTCGTCCTTGATGTTGCCGCGCCGCATGTGGTTCATCGAGATGCGCGCTTCCGAGCAGATCAAGCGTTGAATCAGCTCGTTGTTCGACATCTCCAGCGAGAAGAATGCGACCGGGGCGTTCTCCGAGCGTGCCGCGGCGACCGCCATATTGAGCGCGAACGAGCTCTTTCCCATGCCGGGCCGCGCGGCGACGATAACGAAGTTGCCGGGCTGAAATCCGGTCGTCATCTCGTCGATCGCACGAAACCCCGAGGTGAGGCCGGTGCGATCGCCGCGCATGTGATAGAGGCGGTCGATGTGATCGAAAGCCTCCTTCATGAGCCGGCTTACCGGCATGAACTCGGTGATGCCGCGCCGTTCGCCGATCGAATAGACGAGCTGTTCGCAGCGATCGAGGGCACCCGATACGTCTTCTTCTCCCTCGAATCCGCACTGAGTGATCTGCGTGCCAGCGTGGATCAGCGAACGCAAGACGGACTTCTCACGCACGATCGTGGCGTAGTAGCGGGCCGACGCGGCGCTCTGCACCGTTTCCATCAGCGCGCTGATGTAGGGAAGCCCTCCGACGCGCTCGAGCGCACCTCGGCGACGCAGTTCTTCCGCAACCGAAATCTTGTCGAGCGGCTCGCCGTGCTCGTAAATATCTTGCAGCACGGCAAAGATCGTCTCGTGCACGTGAGCGTAGAAGTCGGACGGACGGATGATCTCGCCGACGGCGGCGACCATTTCGCGGTCGACGAGAATCGAGCCGATCACTGCCATCTCGGCTTCGAGATTGCTCGGCGGAATGCGATCGATGGTCGTCGGCAACGGTTGAGCGGTCATCGGCGTCGACCCGCTGTCCGGCACGCCGGCGGTGAACGCCTTGTGGGCCGCTTGTGCATAGCTACCAAATTATGCGAGCAGTGTGCCACACGGGGTGGCACAGAGCGAGGTCAAGAGGCGCGCCGGCGCGAGCGCTTGCCGGGTAAGTCTTCCAGCACCTGCGCGACGTTCGTCACCGGGACGACCTCCAACCCCACGAGCGCAGAGTCGACTTCTCGCACGTTCTCCTTCGGAACGAGCACGCGACGCATTCCCGCCTGGCGCGCCGCGTAGAGTTTTTCTACGACGCCGCCGACGCCGCGAACTTTACCTTGGATGGAGAGCTCGCCGGTAACGGCCACGTCTTGCGGAAGCGCTGTCTTCGTAACGGCCGAATAGAGCGCGAGAAAGATCGCGAGTCCCGCTGACGGTCCGTCAATATTCCCGCCGCCGACGACGTTAATGTGCAAATCGTATTCGGCGATGTCGGTGCCGGTTATTGCGCGCAGCACGCTTGCCGCATTGAAGACCGAGTCCTTGGCCATCGATCCGGCCGTATCGTTGAATCGAATAGTTCCTTTTCCCGGCTGCGCGGCGGTAAACGCAACCGCCTCGATCTCGATGATGCTGCCTAAATGATGTAAGACGCCGAGGCCAAAGCTCTTGCCGATTTCGCGGCGCGCGCGACCCTTGACGAGCGTGTGCTGGACGAGCCGGCTCGTTTGAATGACCGCGCGAACGTCCTCCTCTGCGATCGACGGCCGCTTCGGCCGTTCGCCGCGGCGCGCGGGATGGATGCGGTAGAGCGCCTGGCCGTATGCGTCGGCGACGATCTGCACCGCCTTGCGCCCTTCGATCGTATACGAGGCAACGAGTTTCGAGACGGCGCGAGTCGCGCGCGCGCCGAGGCGCTTGATCGCACCCTGCACGATCTCGAGAATCTGATTCTGCGTCAGCGGTTCGAAGAAGATCTCGGCGCATCGCGAGCGTATCGCGGGGTCGATGTCCTCGGGCTCACGCGTGGTCGCGCCGATAAGAATGAAATCGGCCGGCGCCCCCGCGCGGAAGAGCTGCTTAACGTACTCGGGGACGTTCGGCGCGTTCTCGTCGTAGTACGACGACTCGAAGGTCACGCGCTTATCCTCGAGCACCTTGAGAAGGCGCGCCTGCAGCGACGGATCCATCTCGCCGATCTCATCGATGAAAAGCACGCCGCCGTGAGCACGCGTGACCAAACCGAGTTTCGGCTCGGGGACGCCGGCGTCGGCGAACTCGCGGCGGCTGCCTTGATAGATAGGATCGTGAACGCTTCCAAGCAGCGGATTGATCGTCTCCCGCGGATCCCAGCGCAGCGTCGTACCGCTCGCCTCGACGAAGGGCGCGTCTTTTGCAAACTGGGCGTGTGGCCGCGACTTTGCGACCTCCAAGACGAGCCGAGCCACCGTCGTCTTGCCGACGCCCGGCGGACCGTAGAGGATCGCGTGCTGCGGGTACGGCGAGCTGATCTTTGCGAGCAGCGCGCGAATCGCCGCCTCCTCTCCCACGACCTCGCGCAGATTTTGCGGACGGAGCTGCGCCAAGGCCGAAGCCGCAAGCGTACGCTGCGAGAGTGCCTGAAGCTCTTCGAGCTTTGCCTGCGATGCCGGCGTCTCTGGACCGCTCGTCTCGCGCAGCGCCTCCAGCTTGAGATCCTTGACGTACTCTTGATGGCGCTCGGCCATCTTCTCGTTGACGCGCCGCTCGATGGCTTCCTCGGCGTGGCGCTGCGCGATGACGTCGGCCATCGCTTCCTCGATTTCGCCCAAGACCTTGCGCTGCTGTGCGCGCGTCGTGACGCGCTCGCGGGTCGGATCCTCGAAGACCAGGCGCTGCAGTCCGCATAGCCTATCCGGAAGATTTTGCGAACGCATCATCTTGAGCGCGTTTACCTTACCGGCACGCAGAACGACCTTGTCCTGGCCGAGAACCGAGCCGAGCATGTCGTAGAGAGCGCTGACGTAGCGGCTCAGTTCGTCTTCGACACCAAACTTGCGGCGAAAGCGCGTTGCGTAAACTTGTCCGGCGCTTGCCACGGTTTTAGGTTGCGACGACGTTAACCGCGGTCTTCGCGACGACGTTCCGGTGCAACTTGATCTCGACGGGATACGAGCCCAGGGCTTTGATCTGTCCGGAGAGGTCGATCTTGTGCTTGTCGATCGCGACCGAGAGCGCCGCGGCGATCGCCGCGGCGACGTCCGCGTTCGTTACGGCGCCGAAAAGCTTGCCGTTCTCGCCGGCCTTCGCCCGAACCGTGAGCTTCGCCGACTCGATGCGCGCCGCGAGCGCTTGCGCATCGGCGAGCTCCTGAGCTTCGCGACGCGCGCCGGCCTTATGCTGCGCTTCGAGCTGCGCCAGCGCGCCTTTGTCGGCCTCGCCCGCGAGCTTGCGCGGAAGCAGGAAGTTGCGGGCGTAGCCGTCGGCGACGTCGACGACGTCGCCGCGCTTGCCCAACGCTTTCACGTCGGTGAGCAGGACGAGCTTCACGCCTGGACCTACTCCGAGCCGAACGGCAGAAAGGCGATCAGCCGCGCCCGCTTGACGGCGGTCGTGAGCATGCGCTGGTGCTTCGCGCAATTGCCCGAAATACGCCGGGGCACGATCTTTCCTCGTTCGGAGACGTACTTCTTGAGCCGGCCCACGTCGCGATAGCTTACCGCGATCGCGCGCTCCGTGCAGAAGCTGCAGGGTTTACGCTTGGTGCGCCGCTCCTTCGGAGCGCGCTTCATTTTGGTTTTCGTTGGCATGGTCTTCCTTTCGACTAGGTGGTGTCGGTTGACGGCCTTGCCGAAGGCCGAAAACCCTAGCCAGGTGGGCGCGACAGATTCGCTCCACCACCCCCCTCGCGATGCCTGGGGGGATTTGCGGAACGTATGTTCGGTGGGTCCCGGACGACTCCTGCGCCGGCGGGGCGTGGCGCGCGGGCTTGTCTTGGTGTATAGTAAGCGGGTTACCCAGGTTTCGAAGTCCGCGAGGTACTTAGCTGAGCGAATCGGATCCGGAGAACAATATCATCAAACCCTCTTAGGAGATTCGCTCGTTCATGTACACAGACGAAATGCTCACTTGCGTTGACTGCGGAGCGCAGTTCCCGTTTACCGCCGGAGAGCAAGAGTTCTTCGCGATGAAAGGCTTTACCAATAAGCCGAGCCGTTGTACGGATTGCCGCGCCGCCCGCAAGGCCGGCCGCAGCCCGAACGGCGGCGGCCGCGGAATGGCACGCGAGATGTTCAAGGCAACCTGCAGCCAATGCGGCGGCGTAGCCGAGGTCCCGTTCCAGCCCCGCGGCGACAAGCCGGTTTACTGCCGAGATTGCTTCAGCAGCAGGCGCGCCTACTAGCTACTCGCCCGCTCGGCACCCGACCAGTTCGAAAGAGCCTGCCTTGGCAGGCTCTTTTTTGTCGCCGCACAAAACCGCCGGAAGGCTTTCACAGGGTATTCGGTGCGACTGGAGCGGCATGGATCGATTCTCTAGATACGGCACGGGCGTAGGGCTCGCGCTGATTCACGTCGGGGCGCTTGCAGCCTTCATCCCCGCGTTTTTCAAGCTCTCTGATTTGGTTGTTTTCGCGATTGCATCGTATTTCACGGGCGTGCTGGGCGTAACGCTCTGCTACCATCGCGTTCTCACCCACCGCAGCCTGCGGCTCCGAAAACCGCTTGAGTATTGCTTTGCGGTTTTCGGAACGCTCGCGCTTCAGGGCGACCCGATTCGCTGGGTGGCGGTGCACCGTAAGCACCACGCACACGCCGATCATGACGGCGATCCGCATAGCATCGGCCTCGGCTTTAAATGGGCGCACGTCGATTGGCTCTACCGCCACAACATCGCGTATCCGGCGCCCGAGGAGATCGAGCGTTACGCACCCGATCTCTACGCCGATCCGTTCTACCGCGCTCTCGCGCGGTTGGCGCTCCCGCTGCAGCTCGCACTGGCCGCCGCGCTCTTCTTCTTGGGCGGCTGGGCATGGGTCATATGGGGCGTATTCCTTCGCCTCGTCGTCTGCTACCATTCGACCTGGTTCGTGAACAGCGCAGCCCACATGCTCGGATATCGCACCTATCGCACCAGCGACCAATCAACGAACTGCTGGTGGGTCGCGTTGCTCTCCTTCGGTGAGGGCTGGCACAACAACCATCACGCCTTCCCGTTCTCGGCGCGACACGGCCTGAGCTGGTTCGAGATCGACATGACGTGGTGGCACGTTCGGCTGCTCGCCTTTCTTCGGCTCGCCGATCGCATCAGAATTCCCAGCGAGATCACACGGCGCCGGCTCGCTTACGCAAACACGCGTTCGTGATGTATACTATCAGCACTAAACTCCAAGGAGGCCGCATGAAGAAGCCCCGCGCACGATACGAACGCCCCGATTTTCAAGAGCATCCGCTCGGTGCCGAGGTTACGGCCTACCTCTCGGCGCCGGTTCGCGATCCTAAGCTCTAAGCGCATATCGTAGCCGAAGGCTCCGGCCTGGTGGCCCGGCTTAACGCCGTCGGCCGCGAACGGTACCACGACAAGCATCCCTTCCACGAACGGCTCGTTGCCGGGGCGTTGGAGCGCGCCCAAGTACAGGCGTGGGTCGCGAATCGCTATTACTACCAAAAATTGATCCCCGTAAAAGATGCGGCGATCCTGTCGAACTTGCCGTCCGCCGAACATCGCCGCGCCTGGATCACGCGCATCGTCGATCACGACGGCGACGGGGAACATACAGGCGGAACGGACTCGTGGCTGGCGCTCGGACGAGCCGTCGGACTCGACGACCAATACGTTCGGTCTGAACGCGGAGTCGCAGCCGGCACGCGCTTTGCGGTCGAGGCGTACGTTACGTTCGCGCGGACACGGCCCTGGATCGAAGCCGTCGCATCCTCGCTGACCGAACTCTTCGGGCCGCCGGTCATGGAACGGCGCGTCACCGCGATTCTCGATAAGTATCCCTGGATCGATCCGGCCGGACTTGCCTATTTCGAGCGCCGGATTCCGTTGGCGAAGCGCGACTCCGACACGGCGCTCGCGTGGGTCCTTCGAGAAGCGACGACCCCGGAAATCGCAGAGCGATGCGTCGACGCGTTGCGCTTTAAATGCGAAGTCCTCTGGTCTATCCTCGACGCTACCGCACTTGCGTCGGGGCTTTTTCGGTGAGCTCGGAGCGCCCGAGCTTCGGCAAGGGCGTTAAGCTTCGCCGCGAGGCCGACGGCGCCGCGATACTGCTCGTTCCCGAGGCGGCCCTCGCGCTCAATCCCTCAGCTGCGGCCGCGCTCGGCCTCGTCGACGGCGCGCACACGGTGGACGAGATCGTCGCGTCGGTAGTAGACCAGTTCGAGGTCGAGCCGGCGCAGGCGCGCGACGACGTCACCGCGCTATTCGATCGCCTTGCCGCGCGAGGCTTCCTGCGATGAAGCGTCCCCTTTCGCTGTTGTGCGAACTGACGTATCGGTGCAACCTGCAATGCCCCTATTGCTATAATCCGATCCCGCTCGCGCAGTATCGCGACGAGCTTTCGACGCAGCAGTGGTGCGAAGTTCTAGACTCGGCCGCCGGACTCGGCGTTCTTCAAGCCCACTTTTCCGGCGGCGAGCCGACCTTGCGGCGCGATGTTTCCAAGCTCATCGGTGCGGCTTCGCAGGCGGGGCTCTACACGAACCTCATCACCCAAGGAACCTTTCTCGACGACGCGCTGCTCGACTCGCTGCTCGCGAGCGGACTCGATCACATTCAGATCAGCATCCAGGCACCGGATGCGGAGCTCGCCGACCGGATCGCCGGCACCGAGGCGCACGCAAAGAAAATCGAGGCAATCCGTCGCGTGAGCGACCGCGAAGTCGCGTTGACGCTCAATTGCGTTCTGCACCGAAGCAATCACGACTCGATCGGCGCGATCGTCGAATTCGCCGAACGCTACGGCATCAGGCGATTGGAACTTGCGAACGTCCAGTTTTACGGTTGGGCATTTCGCAACCGCGAAGCGCTGATGCCCACGCGCGCTCAAGTCGCACGCGCGCACGAACTCGTGGAGGAGGCGCGCGATCGATTGCGCGGCCGAATGGAGATTACGTACGTCCTGCCCGACTACTTCGGCGACTTTCCCAAACCGTGCATGAACGGTTGGGGTAACGAGTTTATGACGGTGACGCCGAACGGCGACGTCCTGCCGTGCCCCGCGGCATCCGCGATACGTACGCTGCGATTCGAGAACGTTCGCGATCGTTCGCTCGGCGAAATCTGGAAAAGCTCGCAGGCATTCGAGCGCTACCGCGGCACGGCATGGATGAGCGAACCGTGCCGCTCATGCGAGCGGCGCGAGCTCGACTGGGGCGGCTGCCGCTGTCAAGCGTTTCTTCTCGCGGGCGACGCCGGCGCGGCCGATCCGGCTTGTTCGCTCAGCCCGCACCATTCGATCGTCGAGGCGCTGCGCGAGGCGTCGCCCGAACTCGAGCCGGTCCCTCGCCGCGCGTGATTGTTCGCGTTCTCGGATCGGCCGCCGGCGGCGGCGTTCCCCAATGGAACTGCGGATGCGCGAACTGCGAGGCCGCGCGCGCCGGACGCACGCCGCGACGCACGCAATCGACGCTTGCCGTCAGCCCCGAAGCGTCTGCGGGGCGCTACTGGTTTTTGTTCAACTGCTCGTCCGACGTTGCGGGCCAGATCGAATCGTTTGTGCCGCTGCGGCCGGGCGAAGGCCGCTTCACGCCGATCAATCAAATCTTGCTGACCGACGCGAATCTCGATCACATCGGGGGCCTGGCCGTTCTGCGTTCGGCGTTCGGCGCGGGAATTTCGGTGCGTTCGACTGCCGTAGTGCGGGAGATCGGCCTCGCGCAGCGGAGCTTTGCCCACTTTGCAGCTGCTCCGAATCGCTGGATCGAAATGCCGCTCGGCACAACGATACCGGTGCGAGCCGACGACAGGGTTGACGACTGGCTCGAGGTGCGCGCGATCGCGGTGCCCGGAAGCACGCCGGGCTACGACGGCCGCCGTGCCGTCCGCGGCGCGGTCGTCGCTTACGAGATCGCCGATCGCGGGAGCAAGAACCGTTTGCTCTTCGCGCCCGTTTTCGGCGCGATAAACGACACGCTCGCCGGTGCAATCGCGTCGGCATCCGTCGCCTTTTTGGACGGCACGTTTTTTACCGACGACGAGATGGACCCGAAAGGAATGCTGCCGCAGCGGCGCGCGCGCGCGATGGGACATCAGCCGGTCGGCGGCGGTGGCGGTACGCTCGCGCAGCTTCACGGCGCGCAGAACCGCATCGTCTTCACGCACCTCAACAACTCCAACCCGATGCTCGATCCGCAGTCGGAAGCTCACGCCGCCGTGCGTGCGTCCGGCGCGGAGATCGCTTACGACGGGATGGAGCTAACGCTCTAGTCGAAGAGTATTCATTATGATCGTACCGGCCGGCTGGCTGCTTCCGGCCCTTATTATGGTCGTCGCTCCGATGTGGACGCAGTTTCGCATGGGGCCGCAAAACAATGCCGTTCTCGACGGGACGCTGCAAGCTGCGTGGCGGCTCGAAACGGGCGGTCAGATTTCGGCGAGCCCAACGATCGTTGACGACACGCTCTTCGTCGGAAATAACGACGGCTCGCTCTATGCCGTCGACGTCGGGACGGGAAAGGTGGTCTGGAAGGCGCACGTCACCAATCCGTTGATGAGCGCGCCGCTCGTCTACGGCGACGTCGTCATCGTCGGCGAAGGCGACCCCACGAGCCGTACGTCGTCGCCCTCCGAGCCGGTCAGCGTCGGACAGGGACCGAGTGCCGTGATTGCGTTCGACCGTTCGAGCGGAAACGTGCGATGGCAAGTACCGCTAAGCGGCTCGGCGATGCCGACGCCCGCGATCATCGACGGCATACTCGTCAATCACGACGGCGCCGGCTGGATCAACGGCATCGATCCGGAAAACGGGACAAAACGATATGCGAAATGGATCGGGTCGATGGCCTCGATGACGGCAGCACTGCCGGTCGGGGACGGCGATTTCATCACGAACGGCGTCGGCAAGAACGCGGTCTGGCGCCTTCATGCGGACGGCGGCGCGGTCGTTTGGCAGACGCCGTTCTCGCGCGGTGCGTCGGGGATCGGCGATTGTCCGCCGGTCAGCGACGGCACGCGCGTCTATTGCGACTATATCTCGCCGGTCTGGCCCGATTCCGTCACGGTCATCGGCGATCTCACCGTCGAGCGGGTCTACGCGTTGCGGGCCAGTGACGGCGCGCCGTTGTGGGACGTGGCGCTCGAG
>DATASC010000189.1:0-10817 GCA_036269355.1 Candidatus Cybelea sp.
GGTCGACCCTTCGAGGCGCGACACTACGTTTTCTCGTGCTTCGGCGTGAAAACGCCGCGCGATCGAGACCGCGGCTTCCGCGCTCTCCGCGCCGGCATCGCGAGCCATCGCCAGAGCGTCGTTAGCGAGCTTAAGAGCTCCCGATTCATCCATGCTCGGTACCGCCTACCGTGATCGAAGCAATCTTCACCGTCGGCATCCCCACGCCGACGGGAACGTATTGGCCGCCCTTTCCGCAGGTATAATGACGCCGCGCCAGCCGTCCGTCGTTGCCGACGGCCATCACCTTCATCATCGCTTCCGGGCCGTTGCCGATGATCGTCGCATTCCGAACCGGCGTCGTGATCTTGCCGTTCTCGACGAGGTACCCTTCGCCCACCATGAAGACGAAATCGCCCTTGGCAATCTCCACCTGTCCGCCGGCGAAGGACTTTGCGTAGATTCCACGGTGCGTCGAAGCGACGATTTCGTCGACGCTCGAATCGCCACTGGGCATGTAGGTGTTGCACATGCGCGGCTGCGGCACGTAACGAAACGATTGGCGCCGGCCGCTCCCCGTCGATTCGACGCCCATCAAACGCGCATTGAGGCGATCCTGCATGTACCCGAGCAGCACGCCGTTTTGAACGAGCACCTTGTGCTGGCCGGGAACCCCCTCGTCGTCGACGTTGAGGCTGCCGCGCTCTTCTTCGAGATTTCCGTCGTCGTAAATCGTCACCAGCTCGCTGGCGACGCGCTCGCCGACACGACCGCTATAAAGCGAGGTTCCGCGCCGGTTGAAGTCGCTTTCGAGACCGTGACCGACCGCTTCGTGCAAAAGCACCCCGCCGCCGCCGGCGCCAACGATCATCTCCATCTCGCCCGCCGGCGCCGGGACCGCTTCGACGTTCACGGTCGCGATGCGCGCCGCTTCCGCGGCGATTGCCTCGGGCGTTTCCCGATCGAAAAATGCGATCGACGTCCGGCCCCCGTCGCCGACGTAACCCGAACCGCGTTCCTTATTGTCGCTCGCCACGACCTGAACGCCGAACGTGATCAGCGGACGGCAGTCCTGAACGAGTCGGCCTTCGCTCGTAGCGATCCAAACCTCCTGAACTTCATCGCTCAGGTGCGCGTTCACGGCGACCACGCGCGGATCGTATCGACGCGCCGCGAGATCGGCTGCAGCGAGCATCGCGACGTACCGCTTGGCGTCGACGCCGTCGTTAAACGCGCCGTCGTAAAACGACGCGGCTCGCTCGAACGAGAGGTCGACGCTTCGCGTCTCGCGGTCCGGCGACGATCGCGCGATCAGCGATGCGGCATCGGCGGCTGCCTCCAACGCGGACTCGCTCAAGTCGTCGGAACACGCGAAACCGGCAGACTCCCCGACGACGACGCGTACGCCGACGCCGAGCGTTACGCCGTACGAGGCGTCGTGAATGCGTCCGTCCTGCAGACGGTACGAGAGCGAGCGGCGCCGCTCGCAAAAGACGTCGGCGAAGTCGCCGCCGTGACGAAGCGCGCGGCCCACCAGCCGCGCGAGCATCGATTCGTCGAAGACCGGCGCGCCGTTCAAAACGTGGCCACCCGATCGACCGCGCGAACGATCGCCGCATCAGGGTCGCCCGGAGAGCCGTCGATGAGAAACGCAAACGCGACGCGGCCGTGTCGCTGCGTCGTCACGTAACCGGCGAGCGCGCTGACGCCGGTGAGATGCCCGGTCTTCGCGCGAACGCGGCCGAGGGCAGTCGTGAAATCGTAGTCGTCGACCGTTCCCTGGCGGCCACCCAACGGCAGCAGCAGATAGAGCGACGGCTCCTGATCGGCGAGGAGCCGCGCGAGGGTGATGCCGGCGATCCGATCGTCGGGGGATAGACCGCTGCCGTCATAGAGCTTCAGCCCGGGCATAGGGATGCCGCGCCGTTCGAGAAACTGGCGCTCCGCATCGATTCCGCCCTTGTCGTTCGGCGTCTGCGTCGTCTCCTCGCCGACCGTTCGCAAGAGTTGTTCGGCGTAATGGTTGTCTGAATAATAGAGCATGTGGCTCTCCAGCGCTTGCAACGGCGCCGAGCGATGATCCCAAAGCACGACGCTCTCGAGCGGTGCGGCACCGACCGCCGGCGGCATTCCCGCAGGAACCTTATCGGCCGCCAGAATCCCGGTGAGACGATCGGCGACATAACGCGGGACGTCTTGCATCGGGGTGAATACTCGCTCGGCGACCCCGCCGACCTCCTCGGTCGATTCAATCCGGTCGCCATCGAGCGAGATCGCGCTCGTGGGAGGGGCGTAGTCCTGTCCGGCGTCGTCGGCGCTCCAATGGGGATTGAGCTCAGGTCCCGAGAGCGTGCTGGTGTCGACGACTACGCGCCCTTGGATGCGGCGCGCACCCGCGTGCGCGAGCATCGCAACGCCGTTGCGCAGATCGTCCGATCCGAGCGACGGATCGCCCGAACCGATGAGCCAGAGATCCCCGTCGATCGTACCGTCGCTACCGATGCCGTCGTGCGTGGCGAAGAGCGTGTGGTAGCGATACTGTGCTCCGAGCGCGTCAAGCGCGGTCGCGGCGACGACGAGCTTCTGCGTCGAGGCGGGCGTGACGGCCCGCTCGGCACGGTCGTCGTAAATCGTTTTCCCGTCCGCGGCTATTACCGCCAGACTCCACCCGGTCGCCCCGCTAAGAACGGGCGCAAACGAATCATGCAACTCTTCTCCAAGTCGGCTGCGTTCGTCATTACTCCAAGACATCGCAACGCCGCTCGGCGTGCAGGCACGTTCGTCTGAGGGGCCTCTCGATTTTCCGGCAACACAGGATGTGTTACTCAAAGCTTGCTCCTCGGAAAATCGAGCGGAGCGCCCTAAGGACAGTGCGTCCGACGCGCGCGTCCCAGAAGACGAACGTGCGTGCACGATGGCGCTCGAACCGGAATGTCCGCGCGCAACGAGCGCGGCAATTAGAAACACAGCGCCAAGTAAAGCGACGACCGCAACCGCACGCCTTTTACGCGCGCGCGATCGTCTCGATCTTCTCCTGAAGCCTACGGTGCTGTTCGCGTAGTTCATCGATGTCGTCGCGGAGCGCGGTGACTTGTGCGGGAACCTTGGCGGCTTTGCGGATGCGAATGGCGGACTCCGACGCGTGACGGCGCAGGCGGCCGTCGAATGCCTGAGTGCCGATCCGGTCGAGTTCGGGAAGGAGGCGTTCGTCAGCGAGCGACTCCGCGGCAGCGATCGCTTCGAGCGCTACCATGTACATCTCGTCGTCGAGGTGGCGGCCGATCGCGTCGACCGCTCGCGCGCGTTCGTTCTCGACGAGGGTCGCTAAGCGCGCGATCGAGGCGATTGCGGCGCGCCGCGCGCCTTCGCTGCCTTCAGGGCCGGCTTCCTCGAATAGGATCGGCATCGCACGAGCGTCGGCGAGTTCGGCGAGTCCGCGTAACGCGCCGGCTTCGACGACGCCGTTCCACGTGCGCTCGCGCGCGGCGGCGGCAAGCACGTCGAACGCGCGGGCATCGCGCGTCTTGCCGAGCGCGGTGAGTGCAGCGGCACGAACGAAATAGGAACGGTGGCGCTGTGCGAGCGCTACGAGCGCCTCGGCCGCATCGCCGTCACGGAAGTTGCCGAGGGAGTCGGCGGCGGCGCGCACGACCTTCGGATGTTCGTGCGAAAGAGCGCCGATCAGCGTGCTGCGCGCCCAGGGAGCGCGCGTCGCTCCGATCGCGTGCGCAGCCTCGGCGAGAACGCCCCAGAACGACTCGCGCTCGAACGCGGTTGCGAGCGCCTCGCGGGCCGCTCGTCCGCCGTCTTTCGCGAGCTCGCGCGCGGCGCGAATTCGCCCGACGACGTTCGGGTCCCCGCGCAGGGCCGCCGCGGCGAGATCTACGCCCAGCGCGCAGGTCACGTCGGCGAGGAGAAACGCTCCTGGGTCGAAGCGCACGAGCTGGGGCTCGAACTCGAGCGGCACCGAGATGGTCTCGTGCGCTCGCTCGACGTGAGCGCGAATCAGACGTTCCTCTGCAAGAGTCTCCTTCGAAGGCGCGAACGCGATCTCGACGTCAAACGCGTACGCCGGGTGCTCCGCATCGACGCGCTGCTTTTGGTCGATCGTGACGGTCGCGACTTTACGCGACTCGTCCCAGGCCACCAGGACTTCGAGCGCCGGATGCCCCGCTCGAAAGACCCACTGACTGAAGAATTCGCGCAGGTTGCGACCCGTAGCGTGCTCGATCGCGCGAACCAGGTCGATCGTCTCGACCGATCGCTGCGCGTTGTCGTGCACGTAGCGCGCAATAGATCGCCAGAAACGCGCGTCGCCCAGCTCGCCGCGCAGCATGTGGAGCACCGCCGCCCCCTTTTGATAGAGGTGCCGGTCGAAGATTTCGATTGGATCGAAGAACGTGTTGCAGACGATCGGGCGCGCGTACCGCTCCGCATCCTCCCGGAGATAGACGCTTAGACACTCGAAGACGTCGTAAAGGTACTCGTCACGGCCAAGGTGCGCTTCGCGCCAGACGGCCTCCATAAAGGTGGCGAAGCCCTCGTTGAGCCATGCATGGGACCAATCGCGGCAGGTGAGCAGGTCGCCGAACCACTGATGTGCGAGCTCGTGCGCGACGAGCGGATCGCTCGAAAAATCGACGTGTGCCGTCTCGTCGTGCAGCGTCCGATCGGTCTGCGTCGTCGCGGCGGTGTTCTCCATGCCACCGAAGATGAAATCGGAGACGGCAATCTGCGAGTAGCGGGCGTACGGATACGGCGTGCCGATGCGCTCCTCGAAACACTCGATCATCGCCGGAGTGTTCGCGAAAGAACGTTCGCCCTCGGCCTCGCGTCCCGGCAGCACGTAGTAGAAGATTGGGACGCCGTTGCGGCCGGCCGTACCTTGCGAGACCTCGACGAACGGTCCGACGACCATCGTCACGAGGTAGGTGCTATGCGGTATTTCCTGGCGATAGCGAAAGGTGGTCTTGTCGCCCTCGTCCTTGCGCTCGACGAGCGCGCCGTTGCCGAGCGCAAACGTTCCTTTCGGCACCACGATCGTCGTCGACGTCCGCTGCTTTTCGTGCGGATAGTCCAGGCACGGAAACCAATAGCGCGCGTACTCGTCTTGGCTCTGCGTCCAGGCGTGAACGACCTTTTCGCGATGCGCGGCCGTCGGTTTCACAAAAAAAAGACCGTGGCGCGGCTTGACCGCGCGATAGTGCACCGAAAACGTGGCTCGGCCGCCGGCTTCGATCGGAGGCGCGAACTCCACTTCGAGCTTGCCGTCGCGGGCGCTGAATCGCGCCGCGCCGTCGACGCGCGATATCGCCAGGTCGACAGCGTCGAGCGTCAGACGCGCGACCGGCTCGTCGAACGCGCGAACCGCAATCGTCGCGATGCCGTCGAGGCTCTCCGTCGCGAGATCGGGCGTGAGATGGAGATCGATCTCTTCGACGGCGACGACCTTATCGGGTCCATATTGCGGACGCGCGCCGGGCAGCGCAAAAGGATAATGCTCGGATCGGTCGTCGCCCATCGGTCTCGCGTGCTTACGCGTTGGGCCGCTGCCAGTCCTGTGACGCCTTACTCGGCAGCGGTTTGCAGCCCTCCGGTCACTTCGATGATCGTACCGGTGATGAAGTCGCGCTCGGCGGAAACCAAGAATCGCACCGCGTCGGCGACGTCCTCGTAACTACCGGGGCGGCCGCGTGGATTGCGTGCGTCGCGCGCTCGTGCCTGCGAACGATCGAGGGACTTCTGACGAATGTCGCCCGGTGCGACGACGTTCACGGTGATGCCGTGCGGCGCTTCTTCGATCGCGAGCGAGCGTGCAAAGGCCACGAGCCCGCTCTTGGCGGCCTGATAGAGCGACAGGCTCCGAAACGGGCGCGTCTCGCTCGAACCGAGCATCCCGAAGAAGACGAGACGGCCGAAGCCCGCCTCCCGCATTCCGGGAAGGAGGGCGCGGGCACTTAAAACGGCGCTCCGCAAGTTCCCGTCGATCGCTTCGCGATAATCGTCGAGCGTCGTCGACGCGAAGCGTTTCGCGACGAGCGGACCGACCGCGTGCACCAGGGTGTCGAACGGACCGTACGCGCGGGCGGCTTCGTGAAGCGCGCGCTCGATGGTCGCGGCGTCATCGAGAAAATCGATTCGAACCGCCGCGCTCGCGGCACCCGCGCTCTCGACCGCCGCCATGGTTTCATCGGGAGGGGTCGAGCGATAGCTGATGGCGACGCACGCGAATCCGTCGCGAGCCAACGCCGGAGCGATGCCGGCGGCCAGGCCGCCGGCGGCTCCCGTTACGAGCGCGCGTCGCGTCACGCGCGCGCGATTCGCCCTATTGGCGCACGAAACTCCACGAGAGGTCGAAGGCGTTTCCGGAGGCCGTCGTGCCGACTACGCGGACGCGGTGCTGACCGCGATCGAGGCGCCATGGCATATCGAACGCGAAGGCCGGTCCGTCCTGACGCAGACCGGATGTTACCGCTTGTCCGTCTACCGAGATGCGGAACGACGCCAGTCGCACCGGGCGATCGAACTGAAAGCGAATCGTCGGATAGGCATTCGACGTGCTTCCCGTCGGAGCGACGGTCACGAAGCGCGTCGAGCCGGAGTAGGGCGGCGGTTGCGCCGGCGGCGGTGCGTTCGGTGGCGGCATTCCGCCGCCGCCGCTGATCGTAACGGTGCTCGTCGAATCGTTCCAGTTTACGGACGCACCGAGCGCCTGCGAGATGAAGCGCAACGGCACGTACGTCGTTGCCACAACAATGAAAGGCGCGACGTCGATCGTCTCCGGCTGGCCCGCAACGGTCGCCTGTGTCGAGCCGATCGTGAGCGAAATCGTTCGCCCGTGTCGCGTCGCGTTGATCTGTCCGTTTTGATAGACGACGCTCGCGCCGAGCTGTTCGAACACGCCGCGCAGCGGAACGAAGACCCGTCCGGTGCGAACGATCGGCGGCTGCGTGAAGTTCATCGTCTGACCGTTCACGATGACCGTTACGGACTGTGCGGTGCCCGCGAGCGGCACAACGGTGAGGACAAGCGCTAAAAAGGTTGAGCAAAGCCATTTCATGCGGGCTCATTACCCGCGCTTGCTCGCTCTCAAACGACTCCAACTTCGGCCGGTCGAGTCATCTCCGCCGTGACCGCGCGCTGATCCGCGCGCCGTTCGAAGAAGCTCATCCACGTTTCATAAACCATGGGCACCAGGAAGAGCGTGAGGATCAGCGAGCTCATCAAGCCGCCGATTATCACCGTTCCCATCGCTTGCCGCCACTCGCCGCCCTCGGCAAAACCGAGCGCGAGCGGGAGCATACCGAAGATCATGGCGCACGTCGTCATCAAGATAGGCCGGAACCGAGTGCTCGCCGCCTGCAGAACCGCGTCGTGCACGCGCATGCCGCGGCGGCAGAGCGTGTTCGAATAATCGACCAGCAAGATGCCGTTCTTCGCCACCAATCCAAAGAGCATGATGATGCCGATCATCGAGATAATGTTGAGCGACTGGCCGCCGTTCGGTTCGACGAGGTGCATGAACGATAGCGCCACGAGCGCACCGATGATCGCCAGCGGGACGCAGAGCATGACGATCAGCGGTTCTAGGAACGAGCTGTAGAGGATCACCATCAACATGTAGACGAGCATGAACGACGTGAGCAGCGCGATTCCCATGTTCGCCATGGTCTCCATCATGTACTGAGTGTCGCCCTGCGCCGTCAGCTGCACCCCTTCGGGAAGGAAGCCGGGCTTGCGTAGCTGCTTCTCGAGCGGACCCGTCACCGCGCCGAGCGAGTAGCCCGGAAGCGTTCCGCCGTAGACGTCGACGACGCGCTGACGATTGAGTCGCTTAATCTGCAGCGGCGCCTTCGTCCATTGCAGATTCGCGATGTCGGCGAGGGGAACGAGCGTCCCGTCTTGAGCGCGCACGCGCACGTCCTGCAGTTGATCGACCGTCTTGCGGTCGGCAAGCGGAAACTGCACGCGCACGTCCACCAAGCCGTTCTCCGAGCGAACCCGCGTCGCCACGGCGCCGTCGATCGCGAACCGCGCCGCGTTCGCCGCGTCGGAAGGCGAAACGCCGAGCACTTCAGCCTTCTGCGCGTCGATGTTGACGTTGAGCCGCGGCGCGGCCGCCTCGTTGCTCGTCTGAACGTTAACGCTTCCGGGCGTGCTGCGCAGGAACTGCGCGACCTTCTCCGCGGCGGGGGCAATCGCGTCTTCCGGTCCCGAGAGAGAATAGAAGATCGTCGCGCCCGAGCCGCCGCCGCTATCGCCGGCGACTTGGAAATCGCCGCCGGGCACGAGGTATCCAAGTTTGCGTATCTGATCGATGATCTTATAGGTGTCGTGACGGCGTTCCGGCAGCGTCTGCGCGTTGAGGTTCGCGTAATTGTCGCCGATTGCGGAGCCCCAGCCCTGCGGCTTACGCCCGACGGTCGAGCTGACCGACTTGATGCCGTCAACTTTCATGATGCCGTTTTCCAGTGCGGTTACGTACTTGGACGTTATCTGCAGCGGCGTGCCCGGAGGATAGGTTACCGTCATCGCGATTTCGCCCGTCTGAATCTGCGGAACGAAGTCGAAATCGATGGGGCCGAGCAGCGGCAGCAGAATCGCCAGCACTATCGGAAGGGCGAAGGTTGCGAGGGTTAAGCCGCGGCTTCGGCCGGTCGCATAGAACCAGCGCACGATCATGCGCCCCACGTTCATGCCGAGATCGGCGGCGAAGTCGTTCCCCCGGCGCATGAGCGCCGCGCGGCCGTTTCGTCCGTTCCGCGTGGGCGTCGTCCAGCGATACGCGAGCCTCTTCTCCGGAATGCTCCGGCGCAACAAAAGTCCGATGCCGTGCCAAACGGCAGCCGCCACCAAGACGAGCACGTTGAGCGCGATCGTCGTCGACCCGGCGCCCATCGCCAGCGTCAGCGAGTTGAGCACCAGCACCGCGCAGACGAAGACGACGAAGAGTCCGTGTTTGAGCGCGTAGGGGAGTGCCCTCGTTCGATACCAGGTGAGGATCCGTTCGTAGCGCAGCACGAACGCGTTTAACATTACGACCGCGACGATCATGATCGGTAAGATCTGGCGCAGTTCGGCTATCGGCCATGGGACGAAGTAGGAGACGACGGCTGCGGCGAGGAGGATCAGCGTCGATTTGAGGGATCCGAGCGTCTCCATCCACTCCGGGCGCTCCTTCGAGCGCTTCAGGACGCTCCAACGCGCCGCGAGAAGCGGAGTGAGCGTGAACGAGACCAAGAGGGAGAAGAGGGTCGCGATGACGATGACCGCGCCGAACTCGCGCAGATAGGCGCCCACAATACCCGGTAAAAACGCGATCGGCAGGAAGACGACGACGTCGACCATCGTGATGGCGACGGCGGCCCCGCCGATCTCGCTGCGGCCCTTGATCGCGGCGTCGATCGGTTCCTCGCCGAGGTCGCGATGGCGCGTGATATTCTCTAAGACGACGATCGAGTCGTCGACCAAAATTCCGATGATCAGTGAGAGTCCCATCAGCGACATCGTGTCGAGATGGAACCCGAACATTTTCATCAGGACGAAAGTCGAGAGGATCGACGTTGGAATCGCGACCATGATCACGATCGCGTTGCGCCAGGCATGCAGGAAGAGCAGCATCACAATCATCGTGAGGGCGATGCCCTCGATGAGAGACTGCCAGACGCCGTTGAGCGATTTCTGCGTATAATCGGCCGGCGCGTCGATCTCGCTGAAGGTCAGCTCCGGGAACTGCGTGCCGATCTGTTTGAGATACTGGCGCGCCACCTTGGTCGACGTGATCTCGTCGGAAGCAATGTTGCGGCCGAGCTCGACGTAGATTCGGGGCTGGCCGTTGTAATGCGAGATCGACGTGGGCTCGACGTGACTGTCGTACGCGTACGCAACGTCGCCGATCTTCATGTTCTTGTTGCTGCTGCCCGGAACCATCATCGGAATCCCGAGCAGATCTTGTGCCGTGTTGATCTCCGCGTGGACCGAGACGCTCGTCTCCTGAGTCCGCTGGCGAAGGATGCCGCCGGGAAGGTTGGCATTGTTCGCCGCGACCGCGGTGAAGACGTCTCCTAAGGTCGCGTTCGCGCCGATGAGGCGCTCGGGAATCGGCTCGACGTGGAACTCGCGGTCGGCCGCGCCGTAAATGTCGACCGTCTGGACGTTCGGAATCGCCTTGAGAACCGGTTCGAGCTTGTTGTTGACGAAGTCGGCAAGCTGCGTCTGCGTCAGGGTCTTCGAGCTCACCGCGACGTCGAGCAACGGTTGCGAGGCGCCGTTCTTGTAGACGCTGGGCGGGTCGAGATCGACGGGGAGGTAGACCCGCGCCGTATCGACCGCACTCTGGACGTTGATCGCGGCGATGTCGAGATTGGTTCCCAGCTTGAACTGGGCGATGATCGTCGCGACGCCTTCCTGAGCGGTCGCGCTGAGCTGATCGAGGTTGTCGATGCTGTCGACCTGATCTTCGATCGGCTTGACGATCAGGCGTTCCATCTCCTGAGGCGAGGCCCCAGGGTAGGCCGAGTAGACGACCACCACCGGGAAGTCGGTTCCCGGCGGATTGGCGCTCCGTCCGATTTTATTGAACGCGACGGTGCCGAAAATGGCCAGCGCGATGAACACCATCGCGGTGATCACCGGGCGATTAATTGCGAATCGGGTCAGCCACACGTTAGGAGTTCCATTGTTGCCTAGCTTTACGCCGAGGGCCAGGGCTCTGTTTCAGGACGGGCCTCAAAAGTTCCTCAGTTCGAGCAGCCGAGGGGCGGGATGCCGGTACAGCCGGCCGCCGCGTCACGCGCAGGGCTGCCGTAGCGTTCCTTCTGGGGGTCACTACAGATCGG
>DATASC010000190.1:0-6836 GCA_036269355.1 Candidatus Cybelea sp.
GCGCGCGCGCCGGCCGCGACCAGCGCGCCCAGCGCGACCGCCGAGGCGAGGCCCGGCAATGTGCCGGCGCCATAGCCGGGCTCGGGTGTGCGCGCGAGACCGAGGGTGACGCCGGCCGCGACGGCGACGGCGAGCACGGCGAGCGTTACGAACAGTGCAATGAAGCGTAGCGCCCTCACCCGCGGTGCTCGTTTCGCCGTCGCATCAGAAACGACTCGAGAATCAGCGCGGCCGCCATCCGGTCGACCACCTCGCGCCGTCTTGCTCGGGAAACATCGGCGGCAATCAGACTCTTCGTCGCCTGCGCCGTCGTCAGCCGCTCGTCGACGCGGTGAATGGCTCCGGCGAAGATCGTGCGCAAGTCTTCGACGAACGCGTCCATCGTCTGCGCCGCGATGCCGCGCTCGCCGCTCAACGCAATCGGGTCACCAACGACGAGCTCGTCTACGGCATAGGAATCCAGATACTCCTTGATCGCGGCAAAGTCGTCGCGCCGGTTCTTTCGGTTCACGGTCGCGACGGGAAGCGCGTAGCTGCCGCTTGGGTCGCTCACCGCGATCCCGATCCGCTTGCTGCCGACGTCGAGCGCCATGAGCACGAGTTAGGCCTCCAGCACCGCAAGGTGGGCGAGCGCCTTCGGGCGTTTCCCGAGATGGTGCGCGATCAGCTCCTCGACTGCCGCCGCGGCAGCAGGCGTCGCGAGCACCGCGGCTGACCCATCGCCCTTCGCGCGCGCCAGCGCTCGCAGATTCGCAACGTCTTGCTCGTCGAGCTCCGGGAGATCTTGCCAGCGCTCCCGGCAGGACTCGTCGACGAGTCCACCAGCTTGTGCGTCCAGACGAACTGCCGTTTTGCGCAGCACGTTGCCGCATCGGACGCAGTTTTCCAGCGGAGGCGCCAGCCCGAGCATTTCGAGCAAGCGGAGCGAAAATCGGGGCAGCAACGTGCGCGGAGCGTTCGAGGCAGCGACGGCCGCGATCGCACCGACAAGAAGTTCGTAAACGTCCGGCATCGCAAGGTCGGGCTCGCAGAACGCATCGACGAGTTCCGCGAGCAGCGCGGCCACGGCATAGCGCCGCGGCTCGACGAGCGCCGTCCAATGCGCGCTTCGAATCTCTGCCGAAACGACGACGTCGAGCGAGCGCCCACGATGCACGAGGAGGTCGCACTCGTTAAACGGCTCGAGACGCCCCGCGAAATGGCTGCGGGGACGACGGACGCCCTTTGCGACGGCGTCGAGCTTGCCGCGCTCGAGCGTGAAGAACGTGACGATGCGGTCGGCTTCGCCAAGCTGCCTTCCGCGCAAAATCACGCCCCGCGTCTTATAGGCGCGCGGCTGCGTCAGTCTCCTCCGATTCTTCTCTCTGATCGACGGTGCCGTTCGTGTAAACGCGAACGGCGAGAATACGGCGGCCGCGGGTGCGTTCGACCCGTAGGCGCGCGTGGCCGGCGGCGTCGATCTCCTCCCCTTCGTTGGGAAGGCGCCCGAAAAGCCCAACGGTATATCCGCCGATCGTCTCAAAATCTTCCGTCGGCAGTTCCGTGCCGAGCTTCGCATTGACGTCTTCGATGTTCGTCCCAGCCTCGACCACCGCTTCGGTCTCCGAGATCACGGCTATCGATTCTTGCTCGTCGACGTCGTGCTCGTCCCGAATCTCGCCGACGATCTCTTCGAGCAGGTCCTCCATCGTCACCAGTCCCGCCGTGCCGCCGTACTCGTCGACGACGATCGCGAGCGAAAACTTATCGCGCTGCATTTCGCGGAGCAAATCCGCGATTTTTTTCGTCTCCGGAACGTGGACGACCGGACGCATGAGCGCACGCACGCTGGTGTGCGCGAGCGAACCGTTGGCGAGGGCGATCAAGAGCTCGCGGTCGTGTAATACGCCGACGACGTCGTCCTTCGATTCCTGGTAGGCGGGCAGCTTCGAGTACCCCTCGGCGATCACCAGGTCGAGCGCGCGACGCGGCGACTCCTCAACCGACACGGCGACCATCTCCGGACGCGGCTTCATTACCTCGCGCACGATGGTGTCGCCGAACTCCATCACCGAGTGGATTAGCTCGCGTTCTTGCTCTTCGATCACTCGCTGCTCCGCGCCCACGTTGACGAGCGCGCGAATGTCCTCTTCCGTGACGAAGGGGCGGTGCGCGTGTTTGATGCCAAAGAGGCGGAGAATCAGATCGGTCGTGACCTCGAAGGCGCGTGCGATCGGCGTGAGAACGTAGGCAGCGTATTGCATCGGCAGCGCGAGCTTTATGGCCCAACGCTCGCTATCGCCGGTCGCGACCGTCTTCGGAATAATCTCTCCGAAGAGCAAGAAAACGACCGCCATGATGACGGTGGAAAGCACTGCGCCCGCTGGGACGCCCAGTGTGATCGCGATGTACGTCGCCAGCGAGTCGGCGACGAGCAGCACGATGGTGTTACCGACGAGGATCGCGGTAAGGAAGCGCGTCTTGTCGTCGACGATCCGCTCGAGGTTCCCCGATCCGCGCACCCGCCGCTCGACGATTGCTCGCGCGCGCAGGCGTGAAATCGAGACGAGCGCAGCCTCGGAGGCGGCGAAGAAGCCGGCCAGGAGGACGAGCACGACGAGCGCGACGAGCTCTAAGGCTAGGCCTTCGGGGCTACTTGGCGCGGGGTCGCTGGTCAAATCGGCGCCATTATAGCATAACGTGCGGCCGCACCAGCAGGTAAATCGCCAGGGCGACCAGCGAGCCCAGCATGGCTCCCCAGAATACCTCGTACGGCCGGTGGATTCGCGCCTCGACGCGGCTCTGAGCGACCAGAAACGCGCCGAAGTACGCTAGAATCGCCGCCAGCGGCTTCTGGTAGAAGAGCGCCAGCATCGTTGCGACCGCAAAGGCGAGAGCCGAATGTCCCGAGACGGCGCCCCCCTGCAGCGCCGACCCACGGCCCACCCAGGCCTTGGCGAAAATCGTGCCGATTGCGACCACGACGAGCGAGATCAGAGCGACGTTGGCGGGCACCGATTGCACCGCTACGAAGACGCTCGCGCCCCCGCTGAGGATGCCTTGGTAAAAAATTAGGTACGCGCAGAGCGCCGAGCCGATGGCTGCGACCAGCACCGCGCCGGCGGCGGCGTCCTTCGCGCTCTTGGCCAGGGGATGATGCGCCACGGTCAGCAGATCGACGATCGCCTCGATCGCCGTGTTCATCAGCTCCAGGCTCAGGACGAGCGCGATGAGCGTAATGGTCGCGACGACGTAGTAGCGGTCTAAGCGCAGGACCAGCGTGGCCAGCAGCACCAGTGCAGCCACCAGAAAATGCACGCGCATGTTCGGCTCCGTGCGCGTGGCGTAGATAATGCCTTCGAACGCGTGATGAAACGACCGCAGGATGCGATGGCGCTCGATCGGGAGATAGTGCGGCGGATTCGCGCGCGGCGCGGGTGCGGGGCGTTTGCCGCGATCGTCGGCGGGATGATGCATCAGCGGCCGGCGCGATACGGCCACGGGAGATCGATCGCGGCCGCAAGGCGGCGCTCCTCGCGCCGCATGAGCGTTCGCTCTGAAGGCTCGATATGGTCGTGACCGGCGAGATGGAGCAACCCGTGAATCAGCAGCCGGTAGAGCTCGCGCTGCAGCGATGCGTCATACGCATCGGCTTGGCGGCGCGCCGTCTCGATGGAAATCACTACGTCACCGAGCATTCGTTCGGGAGCGATCGCCTCCTCGAGCGGAAAACTCAAGACGTCGGTCGCGGCGTCGCGTCCGCGATACTGCTTGTTAAGCGAACGGATCGCGTCGTCGTCGACGAGCGATAGCGACAGCGCCGCCTCATCCTCTCCCATCGCCGTCAGCAGCCGTCGTGCCGTTGCTACCAAGGCTCGGCCGTCGACGCCGCTGCGCCGGACGTCGTTTCGGTAATAGATCACGGCGTGACGGCGGCCGTTTCAGCGCGCGCATAGGCGCGGACGATTCTTGCGACGAGCGGGTGGCGGACGACGTCGGTCTCGTCGAGCTCGACGATGCCGACGTCGTCGATACCGGCTAAGCGGGTTGCCGCCGAACGCAAGCCGCTGCGCTGGCCCAGCGGCAAATCGATCTGAGTCACGTCGCCGGTGACGACCATCTTCGAGCCGCTACCGAGGCGCGTCAAAAACATCTTGAGCTGATCGTCGGTCGCGTTCTGGGCTTCGTCGAGAATCACGAACGACTCCGCGAGCGTCCGCCCGCGCATGAAGGCGAGCGGCGCGACTTCCAGCGTACCTCGCTCCATGTACTTATTGACGAGCGACTCGTCGAGCATCTCGCCGAGCACGTCGAAGAGCGGCCGCATGTACGGATCGAATTTCTCTCGCAGATCGCCCGGAAGAAACCCCAGCCGCTCGCCCGCCTCGACCGCCGGACGCGAGAGAATGACCCGCCCGACCTCGCGGCGTTTGAGCGCTCGCACCGCCATCACGACGGCGAGATAGGTCTTTCCGGTGCCGGCCGGACCGATGCCGAACGTGAGCGTCGTGTCCTCGATTGCGTTGACGAAGCGACGCTGTCCCGGCGTTCGCGGACGCACTTCGCGTCCGCGATGGCTCCGCAGCAACGTTTCCGGTAATGAAGCGCTCCGCGAGGCACCCGAATCCGAAAGCGCGAGCGCGACGTCATCGGGCGTAATGTGCGCGCCCTGCACCGCAGCCTCGAGGATGCGCCGCACAACGTCTTCGGCGCGCGCAACCGCTGCATCGTCACCCGCTACGAGCAGCCGGTCACCCTCCGCGCGCACGGCGACGTCGAGCGACGATTCTATAGCCGACAAGTTGCGGTCGTATTCGCCGAAAAGGCGCAGACGGTCGGAGAGCTCGCCGAGATCGATCGATCGTTGCGCGGTCAATGGGGAAAGTATTCGTCGCTCAGACCACGGGGCTTGCCGAGAACTTCGGCGGCGATCACGGCGCGCACCAGGGCGCCCTTAGTCGAAAATATCCGGCTCCTCGGCCTTCGGGCCAGCTCTTGGGCGGCCTCACGGGCCTGGGCGGCCGCGGGGACTGCCTGCTTGCGCGCTGCGGGGGTGACCCGGGGCCCCGGCGGCCGAACAGGCGGCGAAGGCGCGGCCGGCACGGCTGCCGGGGGGGCAAACGGACGGGGGCGTTCGGTGAGCCGGCGCGGGCTTCGCGCTTGTGCCTGCATCTGCCGGCGAACCGAAGAAACCATGCTGCCGACCACGCCGACGACCAACAGAATCACCCAGACGGCAATGCCGACCTCGCGCACGCGAGCGGCTTACTTGGGCTGGCCGGCGAGCGGCGGCTGTTGGTGCTCATCGGTCGACGCCTCGGTTGAGACACCGATTGACGAGCGCATCTCGGTATCGGCTTGGACGTTCCTCAGGCGGTAATAATCCATTACTCCCAGGTTACCCTGAAGGAACGCTTGCGCGATTGCCTGCGGGATCGATGCCTCGGCCTCTACGACCTTCGCGCGCATTGCCTGGGTCTGCGCCTTCTGCTCTTGCTCCGCCGCAAGAGCGGCGTACTGACGCTCGGCGGCCTTAGCCTGGGCGATGCGCCGGTCGGCCTCGGCCTGACTCGTCTGAAGCTCGGCACCAATGTTCTTGCCGACGTCGACGTCTGCGATGTCGATTGAGACGATCTCGAACGCCGTTCCCGCATCGAGGCCCTTGGCCAGCACCGTCTTGCTGATCCGATCGGGATACTCGAGCACCTCTTTGTGGTCGATCGCCGCACCGACCGCCGAAACGACGCCTTCGCCGACGCGGGCAATAATCGTCGGCTCGCCGGCGCCGCCGACATAGCGATCGAGATTGCTGCGAACCGTGATCCGCGCCTTGACGTTGAGCTGGATGCCGTTCTGGGCGACTCCCTGGAAAACGGGCGTCTCAATGACCTTCGGATTGACGGACGTCTGTAGCGCTTCGAGCACGTTGCGTCCGGCTAGGTCGATCGCCGCAGCGCGCTGCCACTCGAGCGGAATCTGCGCGCGCTGCGCGGCGATCATCGCCAGCGTGACGTTTTCGACGTTACCACCGGCCAAATAATGCGACTGCATCTGATCGACGCTGAGGTTCAATCCGGCCTTTCGCGCGCGAACGTAATTCGTGACGATGACACCCGGCGGAATTCCAATCAGGCGCATGCGCACCAGCGCGATGATGCCCAGCGGTACGCCCGCGGCGATCGTGCGAATCCACAGTCCGATCGGGAAGTAGTAGAGGAAAGCGAAGAATGCAATGATGACGACCAGAATGATGATCGCACCGCTGACGGCAATCATGTTGGCTCCTATCCTGAAACGGGCTCGACGAAAATGCGCGCGCCTTCGACGCGCACGACTCGGATGGGGGTTCCCTGAGCGATGAACTCACCCTCGGTGAGTACGTCCACGCGACGGCCGCTAATCGACGCGATGCCGGAGGGGCGTAGGTACGTCACCGCGGTACCGGCCAGCCCGCGCAAGTCGCCAAAATCGGCACTCGTTACATACTCGGGGCCTTGTGCCGAAGCGAGCGCCAGCCGGTGCGCCCACGCGTTTTGCGGCACGGCACGGACGGTAAGGGAGAACACGATGACCGTCAGCACGATCGCCGTCGCAATCGTTTCAAGTCCAACGAAGAAAAATGGCGTGCCGAACGCAAAGAGCACCGCTACCAGCAAGGCCACCGCTCCCAGAATTCCCGGAAGGGCGTGCCCCGGGACCACGTGGAGCTCCCAGAGAATTCCGAGCAATCCGAGCACCGCAAGCACCGCGACGAATCCGTTGGAGAAACCAGCGTAGACGTGGCTGCCGAAAAAGAGGGCGAGCGCGCCGACGCCGATGACGCCGGCAATACCATGCAGCGTCTGCATCTCGATCAA
>DATASC010000191.1:0-5795 GCA_036269355.1 Candidatus Cybelea sp.
GGATGACGGTCACGCCGCGTCGGGGCGGCATAACCGTCGAAGCCTACGACGGCGCCACTCCCTTCTCGATCGTCGCCGAGCGCGCCACGGTCACGGCACAAAGCGTCTGGTATCGCGACTTCGTCCTTGTGCAAGAGAGCGCGCGCGGATTGGACGATCGTGACGATCACCTTGCCGTCGCCCGCTTTGCCTTTACGCTGCAGCCCGGCGAGAGCGTAACATTTGCCGTTGGAGTCGGCGCCGATGATGATTTCGCGGTCCGTCCTCCGGGTGTCACGCTGAGCCCGTCGAAGGGTGAAAGACCTTGGTGGATCGCGCAGCTCGAGCGCGCGGCGGAGCAGTTCATCGTCGCGCGACCGACGCCGAGCGATCCGGATGGACGAACCGTTATCGCCGGATACCACTGGTTCGGCGACTGGGGACGCGACACGATGATCGCGTTGCCGGGCTTGACGCTCGCAACCGGTCGCCCCGAGGTCGCGCGCAAGATCCTGACCGCATTCGCTCCGTTCGTCGATCGCGGGATGCTCCCGAACTTCTTCCCCGAGGCGGGCGAGACGCCCGAATACAACACGGCCGACGCGGCGCTCTGGTACGTCGAGGCCGCCGGCGCGTACGTCGACACGACCGCGGACCGCGCGACGCTGCGCGCGCTCTGGCCCTCGCTGTGCGACGTCATAGCGAACTACCGCAACGGGACCCGGTACGACATCCGGATGGATAGCGACGGCATCGTCGTCGCGAGCGCGCCGGGCGTGCAGCTTACGTGGATGGACGCGAAGGTTGGCGACTGGGTCGTAACGCCGCGCATGGGAAAGCCGGTCGAGATCGCAGCGTTATGGTACAACGCGCTCGAACGGATGACCGCGCTGGCCGCAATCCTCGACGAGCCCGCAGATGAGTACGCGGCGCTCGCAAAGCGTGCGCGCCAAGGCTTCGAACGCTTTTGGAACGATGCTACCGGATATTGCTACGACGTCGTCGACGGGCCGGACGGCGACGACGCGACGCTGCGCCCGAATCAGATTTTCGCCGTATCGCTGCCGCACTCGCCGCTAAGCCTCGCGCAGCAGCGCGGCGTCGTCGACGTCTGCGCCGCGCAGCTCCTCACGACGAACGGCCTGCGAACGCTCGCGCCCTCCGATCCGCGTTTCGTCGCGCACTACGGCGGCTCGCCGCACGACCGCGACGCGGCGTACCACGAGGGAACCGTTTGGCCTTGGCTGCTCGGGCCGTTTGCGCTTGCGCACGTGCGCGTTTATCGTGATGCGGCGGCAGCGCGCTCGTTTCTCGCGCCCCTCGCGCAGCAGCTTTGCGATCACGGGCTCGGTTCGATCTCGGAGATCGCCGATGCGAGCGCGCCCTTCCGGCCTAACGGCGCGATCGCCCAGGCGTGGTCGGTCGCGGAGCTCTTGCGAGCCTGGAAATCGCTCTCCGACGTATAAGGAAGCCGCATGAAGGTCGAAGGATCGGGCAAGCTGTTGCGCATCTTCGTCGGCGAAAGCGACCGCTGGGGGCATCAACCGCTCTATACGGCGATCGTCGAAGCGGCCCGCAAGGCGGGGCTCGCGGGCGCGACGGTTTTCAAGGGAATCGAGGGCTACGGCGGGCATTCGGTCGTTCACGCCGCGCGCGTCTTCGATCTTTCCTCCGACCTTCCGGTGCTCGTTGAGATCGTCGACAGCGAAGAGCACGTTAGAGAGTTCGTCGCGCAACTCGACGACATGGTCAAGGAAGGCCTCGTGACGATGGAGAGCGTCGAGATTATCGCCTACCGAGCCGGCGAGCCGAAAGGCCGATGAAGTCGGCAACGCTCGCCACGTATCTTGCCGTCGGCATCGGTGCCGGATTCGGCGGCGTCTGCCGTTACGCGCTAACGCTGCTCTTCGTCAGCCGCTACGGTCCAGGTTTCCCGTTCGGCACATTCTTTATCAATATCAGCGGCTCGTTTTTGATCGGCGTCCTCGCCGCGGTGCTGCAAACGCGTGCGGTCGGGATCGAACCGCTTCTCCGCATCGGACTCACCGCGGGTTTCCTCGGCGGATACACGACCTTCTCGACCTTCGCGTTCGAGACGCTGACGCTGGGAGGGGAGCGCGAGTGGCGTCTCGCGCTCGCGTACGGGTTCGGCAGCGTCGTTCTCGGCGTCGCCGCCTGTTATCTGGGCGTCGTCGCCGCTCGATTGATGGAACGGCCGGCCTAAGGTATGGATTATCGCGCCGACCCGTTCGCGTATCTCGGAATGCACGCTGCGGACGGCGGCGTCGTCGTACGCGCCTCGATGCCGCAGGCCGAGAGAGTCTTCATTCGCGATCGTAGCGGGAGAGAGCTTACCGAACTCGAGCGCGTCGATGGCAGTGGGCTTTTTGAAGCCTTGCTGCCGGAACAATCTCCCTTCGACTATTCGTTCGTCGCCGAGACGGCGCGGGGACGCGAAGAAGTCGAGGATCCGTATCGATTCGGTCCCGTTCTCGGCGAAGTGGATGTCTATCTCATTGCGGAGGGCACGCATCTTCGGCTTTGGAACACGCTCGGATCGCACGCGCGAACGATGGAGGGCGTCGCCGGCGTCGCTTTCGCCGTCTGGGCCCCCAACGCGCAGCGCGTCAGCGTCGTCGGCGATTTCAACGGCTGGGACGGACGCCGCCATCCGATGCGCAAGCGCGTCGAATGCGGCGTTTGGGAAATTTTCGTTCCCGGCGTTCCGGACCGGTCGCGATACAAATATGAGATCGCCGGAGCGAACGGAGATCTTCTTCCGCTCAAAGCCGACCCGCTCGCGCGCTACGCAGAGGTACGGCCGGCCAACGCCTCTATCGTCTGGAACGAGCCGGCCCCGGTGTGGCGCGACGAGGCGTGGATGAATAGCCGCGCCGGACGCTCCGCACGCGACGCCGCGATCTCGATCTACGAAGTCCACCTCGGGTCGTGGCGTCGCGGCGAGGACGGACGCATGCTCGATTACGCCGAGCTGGCGGAACGGCTTCTTCCATACGTTCGCGATATGGGCTTCACGCACGTGGAGCTCTTGCCCGTTACCGAGCATCCCTTCGATGGTTCCTGGGGATATCAGCCGACGGGAATGTTCGCGCCGACGAGCCGCTACGGAACGCCGTCGGAGTTTCGCGCGTTCGTCGAACGCGCGCACGAGCTCGAGCTCGGCGTAATTCTCGATTGGGTTCCCGGGCATTTCCCGAACGATCCGCACGGGCTCGCGCTCTTCGACGGGACCCATCTTTACGAGCACAGCGACCCGCGCAAAGGCTTCGCACCCGACTGGAACACGCTCATCTACAACTACGACCGGCGTGAGGTCGCCAACTTTTTGATCGCCGGCGCGCTCTACTGGTTCGAGGATTTTCACGTCGACGCGTTGCGGGTTGACGCGGTCGCCTCGATGCTCTATCTCGACTACAGTCGCCGCGCCGGCGAGTGGGAACCGAACCTCTATGGCGGAAACGAGAACCTCGAAACGATTGCGTTTCTTCGCCGCCTCAACGAGACGCTCTACGGGCGAGTCGACGGCGCGGTCACGATCGCGGAGGAGTCGACCGCGTGGCCGATGGTCTCGCGGCCGGTGAGCGCGGGCGGGCTTGGGTTCGGCTACAAGTGGAATATGGGCTGGATGCACGATACGCTGCGGTACTTCGGCTACGATCCGATCTATCGCGGGTATCACCAGAACGACATAACCTTCGGCCTCGTCTACGCCTACAGCGAGAACTACATTCTTCCACTCTCCCACGACGAGGTGGTACACGGAAAGCGCTCGCTGCTCGCGAAGATGCCCGGCGATGCCTGGCAGCGCTTTGCCAACCTGCGGCTACTCGTCGCGCTGATGTTCACTCATCCGGGGAAGAAGCTGCTCTTCATGGGCGGCGAGTTCGGAGCGCTGCTCGAGTGGAATCACGACGCGGAGCTGGATTGGGGTCTTCTGCAGAACGAGCTGCACGCCGGAGTGGCGCGTCTCGTTCGCGACTGCAACGCGCTCTACCGCACGATACCGGCCCTTCACCGCCTCGACACGGAGCCCGCGGGCTTCGAATGGATCGATTTCCAAGATGCGGCGCAAAGCGTGCTCGCCTTCGCGCGCAAAGACCGCGACGGCGCCGGGCACGTCGTCGTCGCCATCAACGCCGCGCCGGTGGTTCACTACGGGTATCGCGTCGGCGCACTGCGTCCGGGGAGCTATCGAGAAGTACTCAATACCGATTCGCAATTCTACGGCGGCAGCAACGTCGGCAACGAAGGCGCCATCGCGACCGAGGCGATCGCTGCGCACGGTCACGCACAATCGCTCGCACTAACTCTGCCCCCCCTCGGCGCAGTGGTGCTTTCGCAATGATCGCGACGCGACGCGCGGCGGTGCTGCCGGGACGGCCCTATCCGCTCGGCGCGACATGGAACGGGGCTGGGGTCAACTTTGCGCTCTTCTCCGAGCACGCCGAAAAAGTGGAGCTCTGTCTCTTCGAGCCGCGCGGGCGCCGGGAGATGCAGCGAATACCGCTGCCAGAGTATACCGACTCCGTCTGGCACGGTTACCTTCCCGACGCGCGGCCGGGACTGCTCTACGGCTATCGCGTCTACGGACCGTACGATCCCGCGAACGGGCACCGCTTCAACAACCACAAGCTGTTGCTCGACCCGTACGCAGCTATGATCTCGGGAGCGCTGCAGTGGAACGACGCGCACTTCGGCTATCGCATCGGCTCGCCGCGCGCCGATCTTTCGTTCGACCGCCGCGACGACGCCGCCGGCATGCCCAAATGCGTCGTCGTGGATACGGCGTTCACGTGGGGAAACGATCGGCTGTTGCACACACGCTGGCACGAACTCATCGTATACGAGCTGCACGTCCGCGGATTCACGATGAAGCATCCGGGAGTGCCACAGCCGCTGCGCGGAACCTTCGCCGGACTCTCCTCGCCCGCGGCAATCGAGCATTTGACGCACCTGGGAATCACCGCGATCGAGCTTCTGCCGATTAACTATTTCGTCGACGAACGCCACCTCGTAGAGCGCGGGCTGCGCAACTACTGGGGCTATAGTCCGATCTCGTTCTTCGCGCCGCATCCACGATATTGCTCGCAACCGAACCTCGGTGAGTTCAAAACGATGGTGACGCGGCTGCACGACGCGGGCATCGAAGTGATCCTCGACGTCGTCTTCAACCATACCGCGGAAGGGAACGAGCTCGGACCGACGCTGAGCCTGCGCGGCATCGACAACAAGTCGTACTACGCGCTCGCCGAGGACGCGCGCTACTATCTCGACTACACAGGCTGCGGCAACACGCTCAACCTCGATCACCCGCACGTGCTCAAAATGGTCACCGACGCGCTCCGCTATTGGGTGCGCGAGATGCACGTCGACGGTTTCCGTTTCGACCTGGCGGCCGCGCTGGCACGGCGCGACGGTGGCTTCAACACTCACGGCAGCTTTTTTACCGCGATCGAACAAGATCCGATACTCTCGCGCGTCAAGCTGATCGCCGAGCCATGGGACGTGGGGCCGAACGGCTATCATACGGGCGATTTTCCGGCCGGATGGTCCGAGTGGAACGATCGCTTCCGCGACGGAGTCCGGCGGTTCTGGCGCGGCGACGGCAGCACCTCGGAGATGGCGACGCGATTGACGGGATCGAGCGATATCTTCGACCGGCGCGGACGGCGCCCGCGCGCGAGCGTCAACTTCGTTACGGCGCACGACGGCTTTACGCTGCGCGATCTCGTCTCCTACGACGGCAAGCACAACGAGGCGAACGGCGAGGAGAACCCCGACGGCCACTCGGAGAA
>DATASC010000192.1:0-2178 GCA_036269355.1 Candidatus Cybelea sp.
CCAGCCGCTCAAATTTCTCTACGGCAGTTCGGCCACAACCCAGGCTGCGCCGGCGATCAAAAAGTTCAGCGCGAACTCAGACCAGTTGCCATGCGAACCGGACTGAGTGGCCACCATTGGAACCCAAACCAGGAGGCCGAATAGTACGAGCATCAGGGTCATCAGCCGCAGCGCAAGCCGCGCCTTGATCCCGGTCAGAATAGCTATCGCGGCAAGGCCGAACGCGATCGTCGTGAGGATCGCCCAGAACATCTGATTCGGCGGAATCCACGTGGGAACCAGCGTCGACGTGAAGTGCAGATAGAATATCTGCGCCAGCGTGAACGACACGGCGCATAGTCCCATCCCGAACCGCGCCGCTCGTCCATACGATGTCGCGCGCGCCGCGTTTGGCTCGGTTACCGCGTACACCGCAAACGCACCGCAGAATAAGGAGAGCATTTCGAAGAAGCCGACGTATGGCGCGTATGTGATCGGTGCGGCAACGATCGCGGGAATGCAGGCCAACGAGAAGATCGCGTAGACGACGATCAGAACCACCGACGCCGCGCGCGCTGTCCGCGGGTAGAGCAGCGCGAGTCCGCCCGCAATGAGCGCGATCATGAGGCATTCGCCGATAATGGTGCCTGCGGGCAGGCGCCAAATGCGCGCGACGCTCTGCCACGTGTCCGCGTCGTGCCACATCAGGGCGAGCACGCCGAACAGCACGGCCGACGCACCAAAGACAAAACGCCCGTACAACGCAGTCTTCATGCGAAACGTAACGCTCCCTCGTTCGAACCTGTGACCGCGGCGGCCGCTTACGCGGATTCCGGAGTTTTGCGAATCAACGAACGGGCGGTTTGAAAGAGCACGCCGATCGCAACGACGAACGCGAGCGCTCCGAGCACGGTCGCCGTCGGAGTGAACGCGTCGCCGACAATCCCGAGCGGCTCCGCCCTCCCGCTGAAGACGATCAGTCCGGCGAGCAGCACGCCGAAGAGACTCTCGCCGACGATCAGCCCGGAGGCGACGAGCACGCCGAGTTGTTTCGCGCGCTCGGCATTGGGCTGCCGGGCGGCCCAGCGGTTGTACCACCAACCGAGAACTGCGCCAAGCACGACCGGTGCGGTCGTCGAGATCGGCAGATAGATGCCGAGTCCGACGGCGAGCGGCGGCAGCGCTAACTTCCGCCTCCGAAGCAGCTCGTCGATTGCGACGATGATTGCGCCGACGATCGCTCCCGTTCCGATCAGGCCCCAATCGAGCTGACCTCCGATCACGCCCTTGGCGAGTGCGGAGATCAGCGTCGCCTGCGGCGCGGGCAGCGGTTGCGCGACGGCGCTATGCGTGACGACCGAACCGGCAAAGCCGTACGCGCGATTGAGCAAATCGAGGATCGGCGGAATGACGACCGCACCGACGGCCACACCCGCGACGAGCGCCACCTGCTGCCGCCAGGGCGTCGCATCCACGAGCTGTCCGGTCTTGAGATCTTGCAGGTTGTCGTTCGATATCGTCGCGACGCAGAGGAGCACCGCGGTGACTATTAGCGCGTAAGCGATCATCGGCAACGCGGCAACGTGCGTGAATCCGCTCGCAATTGCGAGCACGATCAGCGCCGCACCGATCACCGACAAAATGGCGAGCCCGGAAACCGGGCTATTCGACGATCCAATCAAGCCTGCCATATATCCGCACGCGGCCGCGACGAAGAAACCAGCGACGACGACGTACAGAATTCCGGCGACGGTCAACACTCCTGCCAACGGAGCGAGGCGTCCGCCGGCGAGGAACGACCAGAAGAGCGCAGCGAGTGGAATGAAACAGAGGACGCTGACGAGCACGACGACTCCGATCGGCAGGTCGCGTTCGGTCCGCGGCAAATCGGCGGCGGCTTCGCGCCGCCGCCGCGAGGCGGCAAGCGCCGAGGCGACTCCCGCGACGACAGGGCGCACGAGGCGGCCGAGGGACCAGAGCGCCGCGACGCCAATCGCTCCGGCTCCGATGAAGCGCACCTGGTGCGACCAGACCGCCGTCGCGACGCCGGCCGCGTCGCCGGCCATCGGGTGGAGCGCCGTGAGAACGGGCGTCGCGATGCCCCACGCGATGAAGAGTCCGACGAAGATGGCCGTGCCGACCGTGATGCCGATAAGTTGTCCCGCGCCGACGAGCGCGAGCGAGAGTGAGAAGCCGGCC
>DATASC010000193.1:0-3161 GCA_036269355.1 Candidatus Cybelea sp.
GACGTTCGCCCGACGGAACGACTGGGCGTGATGTATCTCGGTTCCTCGTGGGTCACCGCGGTGATTTTCCTCGCGGCCTTCGGCCTGCGCTACGCGGTGCGGGAGCTGATGCCGATGCGCGGTTCGCTCTCGGCGATAATCGGCGACTCGCTCCTGGGCTTCGCGCTGACCTTCATCGCCGCAAGCTACGTGCTGATCTTTAGGAAGTACGAAGCGCTGGTCGGAAATAAGCCCGCGCAATAACTGTTCTTAGCTTGAGGGGTTTCTTAGGCCGGTGATCTTCGCGAGGTGGGCTCGAACTTCCGCGGATCTGTAGACCCTGCCGGCACGGATATCGGCATCCCCTTCGGCGATAGCGGCGCGCAGCCACTCCATTTTCTGCGCCTCTTCCTGCATCATGAGGCGCAGGCCGTCGCAGACCACGTCGCTCTCGTCCGCGTACTCGCCCGCGGCGACCTTCGCATCGATGTACGCCTCTAAGTCGGGCGGAAACGAGATGCTTTTCGTAACCATGGGGTTATTTTAGTACCGTTGACGTGTTTCGCCAAGGCATCAGCACGATCGCCCTTCGCCCTTCGACAAGCTCAGGGTGACAGCGTTGTGGAGTGCCCTCGCTGCGCCCTTCGACAAGCTCAGGGTGACAAATAGAAGAGCGCGCTATGAGCGGACGGCTGCGGGGGTGACGCCCATGAGGCGTTTCATGCAGCGAGCCATGTGGCTTTGATTGGCGAATCCCGCTTGGAGCGCTATGTCGCTGAGCGGGAAGCGTTCGCGCGCGAGCAGCTCCGCCGCGTATTCGACGCGGCTCCGAATGACGTACTGATGGACCGGCAGGCCGGTGCTGCGCTTGAATACCACGCGAAAGTGCGACGGGCTCATGTCGACGACGCGCGCGAGCTGCGCGAGCGAGAGCTCCTCGGCAATGTGATCGTTGACGTACTCGACGACACGCTGCAGACGGCGGCGCGAGAAACGTTCGTCGCAGCGCGGCCCGCGCGACGGCGCGTAAGCGCGCAAGAGATGCGATGCGAGCGCGAGTCCGAGGCCGTCGCCGTAGAGGCGTCCGAGCGGCTCGGGCGATTCGAGCTCGGCCTTGATGGCCCAGCCGATATGTTCGATGCGCGGATCGCGGACGTGCAGTTGCGGCGCGACGGATACGCGGTCGAGGTTTACCGCCATCGCGTCGGCCGCGGCGTGAATTAGTAGCGGACTCAGATACATCGAGAGCTTGATCGTCGCCGACTCAGTCTCCCACACGCGCGGTATTCCAGGCGGGACGATCTTGACGTCGCCGGGCACCTGCAGCCGCCGCAGCGTCTCGCCGTTGCAGCGACTCGTCACTAAAAGCGGTCGCCCGACTTGCATGCTGACGTTGTGTCGGACGAACTGCTGCTCCGAATACCCCGCCGACGCTTCGTAGAGAAACGCATCGAAACCATTCCAGTGGCGGTTAGTGCTGGACGCGCGCGTGCGGAAGACCATCTCGCGGTCCTCGTGACGGGCCCACGCGCGTTCCTCCCACATGCCGAGGAAGAGGTAACGAGTCGGGGCGGCCGACCGTGACCGCCCCGTCGCGCTTTACGGGGTAAGGAGACGGCTGCGGAGCATCCGCCGCAACGCGTCGGGTAGGCGCGGCTCGGGTACGGGCGCGCCGGCGCGAATCCCGGCGCCGCTGCCGGACGGCGTCGCGAGGAAGCCCGGCGATTCACCGCCGCAGGCACCACTGACGAGGACGCACGCACCGCCGGTAATCGCCCCGCTGTCGTTAATATCGTTCGCGAAGATCAGGTAGAGCGACGAGCTCGGCGGGGTCAGCGTGTTGAGATCGGTCATCGTGCCGTTCTGCCAAATAAACGCGCGGGCGCTGTACGGCCCGAACGATTCGCCGACGACCTGCCCGGCGTCGTTGATGCCGAGCGCTTCGCTGTTCGTGTCGCCGGGAAGCGTTCCGAGGTTTTGCATTCCGCCGCTCTTCGTCCAGATGAACGCGACCGGATTCGGATTTCCGCTCTGATCGCCCGGCAGGTCGGCGAATCCGACGACGACGCCGTGATTGTTGATTGCCATCGGCGTGTTCCAAGCGACTCCGCCCAGGCTGCCCAGACGATAGACGCGTCCGTTCTCCCAGATCACCGCATGGTGCGCGGTGAATCGTCCCACGGCTTGATCGCACTTTCCGGAGATGCCGACGATCTGTCCGCGATCGTTGATCTCGGTCGCGGCGCCGTCGAGATCGCCCGGATACGGCGGCAACTCGCGGATTTTGTCGCGTCCGAACGGCTCGTAGACGACCGCTTCGAAGCCGAGCACCTGTGGGCTCGTGCAGGTGCGATCGCGTTTGCGCGTCTCGGCCCAGCCGACGATCTTTCCGTTCTCGTTCGCGCCGGCGGCGAATCCGTTATTGCCGCCGAGCGTCGGAAGCTGCCGCATGTGTCCGCGGTGCCACGCGAAGCCGCGGCAGATGTGCCCGCTTGGCGGTTGCGGGAAGAAGGCCGCCGCGCACGACCAAATTTCACCGAACTGCTGCGGCGCGCTGGTTTCGGCGATGCCGCTGATCAGACCGTTGTCGTTCTTAACGGGCCACTCGACCGCGCTGTTTGGGCCGCCGAGCGTGCCGAGATCGGTGGCGGCGCCGCCATTTTGCCAGAGCGCCGCGTGTAAGTAGGCGCTCGACGCGAGCGATGAGAAACCGCTCGCCCAGCCTTCGTTATTAATGCTGCTGCCGCCGGCGACGCCGCCGCCGATCGGCTGAAGTGCGGTTAGCGTATATTGCGCGGGCGTCTGGCCGGAGTTCATCGGTAACGCCGCGCCGTTCGAGACCGGGGCGCCCGTCGTTGCCGACGAGCATGCGGCCAGAATCGTCAGCGCCAGCGTACAAGCTACAATGCGAAATTTCATGGGAGTCCTCCATTACGGGTGTGGGAGGAGCGTAGCAGTCGTTCGCGGCGCCGTCGCCCACGTTCCGACGCTTCAGAGTACAAACGGACGGTTATCGTTGCTTTGTCAGCAGGCGCCGGCATCTGCGTTGGCTACAAGGCTAAAGCGCCCGTGTTAGGTGGCTTTATCTTGCAAGTATAATTGTTCCATGCGGATTGGTGCTTAAGCGTGGGCGAGACGCCGCAAGAGGCGACCGTATTCGATCGCGTCGTTTCGCGCCGCCG
>DATASC010000194.1:0-8339 GCA_036269355.1 Candidatus Cybelea sp.
CGCCAAAAGGTGGCGCAAGAGATCGCCGACGGCATCGGCCAGTACGCTCAACAGTACCCGGTCCCGAATCAGCCGGCACAGTGATCGGTCTATTCGACTCCGGCCTCGGCGGGCTCACCGTCCTCACGCGTTTGCGCGAACGCCTGCCTCAAGCCGATTGCATTTTCTTTGCGGATCAGGCCCACGTGCCGTACGGCGATCGCACGCATGGCGACCTCTTGCGGCTGCTGCGCGCAAATCTCGTCCGCTTCGACGAGTACGGCGTCGACGCGATCGTAATGGCGTGCAATACCTCGTGTGCGATTGCCGAGCGCTACGGCTGGCCCGATTCGCGCGCGCCGGTTCTCGATTTGATCGAATCGGCGGCGATGGCGGTCGAGCAGGGCGGCTTTCGCCGGGTGGGCGTCGTGGCGACGGCCGCGACGGTCGGCGCCGGCTCGTACGGCCGAACGCTGCGTGGACGCGTTGCGGGAATCGACGTCGTGGAAGTGCCGGCGCCGGCGCTCGTACCGCTGGTCGAAGCGGGCATCGTCGGCGAACGCGCGCGTGAAGCCGTAGCGGAGGTGTGCGCGCATCTGCCGCTCGACCTGGACGCGCTCGTTTTCGGATGTACCCACTATCCCGTTCTCGGCAATCATTTCGCCGACGTGCTCGGTCGCGACGTGATGCTGGTCGATCCGGCGGCGATGCAGGCGCAGCGCGCCTCGGAACTGCTCGGCGACCGCGCGAACGGCGGCGGGTCGACGACCTATCTGACCAGTGGCGACGAAACGGCGTTCCAGGCGGGGATCGCGCGAATCATCGGTATGACGGCATGCTCAGGCTCGCGCTGATCTTCGCCGCAGTTCTCGTCGCGTACGACGCGCTCGCCGCGGTTATCGCGCGTGCCATCGGAATCTCGTACGACTCCTTTGCCGTGCTCTCGCTGGTTGTAATCTTCTTTATGGGCGTCTATGCCGGCCGTAAACAGCGTGGACGCGGAATAATCGTCATCGCTATCGTCGCCGCGGTCGAAGCCACCGTCGGCTGGTACCTTGCATCGCTGATCGGGCCGGGGTACGTTCCGGGCTGGACGATGCGCGTGCTGGTGGTCATGGGTGTCGAGGCGTGGCTGCTCTCCGCGGCAGTCGGACTCGCAGGCGTCGGAATCGGCATGCGCGTCGCCGGGCTTCGCCGGCGATCATTTTAGCGCGAAGACCCCGACGACTCCCGCGGCGAGGATAAAGAGTGCCGGGTTGACCTTCGTGCGGTTCACCGCAACGAACGTCGCGAACGCGAGCAGAACGGTGATCCAGTTCGTGATCGCGCCCTTACCGAAGATGATGAGACCGCCGACGGCCAAGCCGATTGCCACCGGAGCTAAGCCCTTCTGAATCGACGCCCGCCAGGGCCAGTTCGCGAGCTTGTTCCAGAGGCGCCCTACGCCAAACGTCAGCACGCCGGTCGGCAAGAAGAATGCCAGCGCCGCGACGAGCGCTCCGGTAAAGCCGGCGACGAGCTGGCCGACTTCCGCGACCATCATCATGTTCGGTCCAGGCGACATCTGGCCGGTGCTGTAGACGTGCACGAGCTGATCGCTGGTGAGCCAGTGATGCACCTGGACGATCTGCACCTTCATCTCGGGAAACGCCGCCATCCCGCCGCCGATCGTCAGAAACGAAAGGTAGGCGAAGACGCGGATTAGTGCAGGGATCTGATCCATTCATCGGTCTCCTGCGCGGGCTTTTCGCGCGGCACGTGCGGACGATAGGCAATAATTGCCGCCGCGCCGACCACCAGCAGCGTCAGCGGCACGCCGACTTTGAAGTACGTAATCCCCAGGATCGCGGCGACGACGAAGACGGCGTCGTAGACGCCGCGCAGCGATTTCTTGCCGATTTGAAACCACGTCGATGCGAGCAGCCCCACCGCCGCCGCGGCGACGCCGCGCAGCGCCGCGTTGGCGAGCGGACGCACGTGGTGCTCTGCGTAGACCAATCCGGCCGCGGTCATGAAGACGAACGCCGGAATGCACATCCCCACGAGCGCGACGCTCGCTCCCAAGACGCCGGCGAGACGATCGCCGGCTAGGATCGCGACGTTCGTCGCGTTGAGTCCCGGCAGCGTATTGCTGATCGACGTGATTTCCAGAAACTCGACGTCGTCGAACCACTTCTTTTGGCGCACGAGCGAGTCGCGAAGATAGGCCACGACGCCGCCGCCGAAGCTGATCGCGCCGATCGTGAGAAAGGTGAGGAAGATCTCGACGATCGAGGCTTTTTTATTCATGGCTCTGCGGCGGGTTGCCCTTGAGCCGATACACGAGTCCGGTCTTGGTCGTACCTAAGTAGAGCCAGCCGGTGGCGGTGAGCTGAAGCTTGATGTAATACTCCTCGACGCGCCGTCGTATAGCGTCGGTGACGTCTTCGCGGCGGTCGAACTTCGACTGATAGGCAAACTCCCCGCACATTACGTTGTGATCGCCGAGCGAACGCCAGAGCGAGATATTGCACTTCGTAGCGAAGCCTTTGCCGAAGTCGAGGGTGCCGAGATCCATCAAAACCTCTTCGACGAGGGTCGAGTTCACGAGCTCGACCTTTCCTTCTTGCGAGCCGATCAAGCCCGCCACGGCGGGGATGACACGCGCGATCGTCTGGAGGCTCGTGCGGTCGGGCTCGTGGACGCTGCTCAGCGGAAAGATGCAGTTGTGCGAGTAGAGCATGCGGAAGCCGCCGATCTGATCCTTGAGCGGCAGCGCCTCGGACTTGAACTTCACGCGATAGGGGCCGGCGATCTTGGGGCGCACGTCCACCGAGGCGGCCAGATCCATGTCGGAGTTGCGGAACTTAAAGACGATCTCGGGATCTTCGATCGGAAATCCGTCCTGATACGCGGTGCGCCGGCGCAGTATGAAGGAGTTGTTGTAGAGCCGGAAGTCGGCGGTGTCGAGGAACATGACCTCGCGGATGCGCGGCCGCAGCTTCGCGAGGTCGAACGGGCGGTACGTGACGCCCTTGACCTTTTCCGCTGCCTCGCCGACCAGGTCGCTGAACGATTTAAAGCCGCGCACGCTGAAGAAGAAGTCGGGCTTCAAGATCAGCTTGGCATCGAAGAACTGGACCCGATCGTGCGGGTTTCCGTCCGCGTAGGTCAGCGGACCGTTGGCAGAAACAACGCTCGTACTCATGCAACCTCCTTCTTAGTGGGCCGAAAGCAATCCCACGTGGAAAAGCGAGAAGAAGAACGCCGTCGTCGCGATCGCGAGCGCAACTCCGGCGAGAACCTGTGCGAGGGTATGGGCTTTCAGATAGAGCCGCGCCCAGCAGACCATGGGAATCAAGACCATAAACGGAAGTGGTTGACGCCCGTACAACAGCGTTAGGGCCGCCAGGGGCGCCGTGATTCCGATCGCGTGCGTGCTGATTTTCCAGTAGCGCGTGATGTACTGTACTATCAGCGTCGAGGCGAGATAGCCGAGCATCGCTGCGATCATCAGCCGCGGCGCGTGCGCGAGCCAGAGCGCCGCCGCCCCGACGGCGTCGAACACCACGAACGCGGTAAAAACCATTTCCCGCTCTGCCCGCACCGACATGTCGAGGTCGGAGATCCGGTCCGTTGCGTTGAGCCAAAAAACGTAGAGCATCGGCCCGATCGCAATGAAGAAGGTCGAGAGGAAGAGCAGCCGCCAGAATTCGAGCGTATCCTTGGCGCCGATGTGCGCGAGGAGGGCGAAGAGCGCGAACGCGGTGAGAAAGGGGTTGAAGATCGTTGACAGGCTGCGCGCCAGCTCGCGCCAGACCCCGCGTTTCTTGATCGGAACGATCCCCTGAAGCGGATCGTCCGTCCAGTTCGTCTCGGGCACGGGTGCTAGTTCTGTCGGAAACGCCGGAGCGCCCCCGTGCAGGCGGAGCGAGGGCTTCGGTCGTAGTGAGGATGCCGCAATGCACCCCGTTTTATCCGCCGCTGCGGCGGCAGCTAAGGCCGTACCAACGGCCCTGGCAACGGCTTTGCCGCAAGGAGCCCTTCCTTCGAGCGTACCGGGCGCGCCGAACGCGCAGCTTCCGGTGGTCGCCGGTCCTCAGCCGAAGACTTGGTTCGCGATCCACTTGCCGTGGCTAACTCACGGCTTCGCCGGACTCTTCATCCTCGCGGCCATCCTCTTGATTTTCTTGCTCGCGATACAAACCACGAAGCAAGAGGGACTCACCGGATCGATCGGCGGTCGCGTCGAGTCTACGTACCGCGGACGGCTCGGCGCGGAAGAGCAACTTAAGCGCTGGACCGGAATCGTGGCGGTCTGCTTCGTCGTTTTTGGATTCATTCTCTCGCTGACCGGCATCTAGCGTAAAGAACGAGCGTGCCGCTCCTCGAGGTCGCAAATCTCCGGACAACCTTCCGCACTGAAGACGGCCCGGTGACGGCGGTAAACGGCCTCTCCTTCGCACTCAATTCCGGCGAGACGCTCGGAATCGTCGGCGAGTCCGGCTCCGGCAAATCGGTCACGGCGCTCTCGATCATGCGGCTGCTGTCGCGCACCGCGACGGTAACCGCGGATCGCATACTCTTCAACGGCGAGAATCTGCCGCAGAAGAGCGAGGCCGAGATGCGACGGATACGCGGATACAAGATCGCGATGATCTTCCAAGATCCGATGACGTCGCTCAATCCCGTGCTGACGATCGGCGAGCAGATCTCCGAGGCGGTCCGCCTCCATCTGGGTCTCGAGCGGCATGAGGCGCGCGATCGCGCTATCGAGATGCTGCGCAAAGTGCGGATTCCGCTGCCGGAGAAACGGCTGGGCGATTACCCCCATCAGTTTTCCGGCGGAATGCGACAGCGCGTGATGATCGCAATGGCGCTGTCTTGCAATCCGCAGCTGCTCATCGCCGACGAGCCGACGACCGCGCTCGACGTGACGATTCAGGCGCAGGTGCTCGAGCTCATGAACGACTTGCAGCGCGAGACGGGCGCAGCGATCATTCTGATTACCCACGATTTGGGCGTCGTCGCCGAGTTCTGCCGCAACGTGCTCGTGATGTACGGCGGCAACATGGTCGAGTATGGAACGGCCGAACAGCTTTTCAGCGATCCGCGCATGCCGTACACTCAGGGGCTGCTCGCGTCCTTGCCCCGCCTCGACGACACCGAGCACCGCCGGCTCGAGCCGATCCCCGGGCAGCCCCCGAACTTGTTGCGCCTGCCTCCGGGTTGCGCGTTCGCGCCGCGCTGCAGCTACCGGATGCCGATCTGCGCCAATCCGGTGCCGCTCTACGACTTCGGCGAGCATCACGTAGCGCGCTGTTATCTCTACGATGAGGCCGCGAAAGACCAGCGTCCTGAGGCTGCGCGGGCGCTGCCGATCGTTCCCGCGCGCGGAGTCACTCCGTGAACGACGGCGTGCTCGTACGCGCGACCGACCTCCACAAGTACTTTCCGATTCACGCCGGGCTGACGTCGCGCCACGTCGCCGACGTTCGCGCCGTCGACGGGGTCGACTTCACCATCGAAGCGGGCGAGACGCTCGGACTCGTGGGCGAGTCGGGCTCCGGAAAGACGACGATCGGGAGGCTTCTGCTGCGCCTGCTTCCCGCGACCAAGGGCGAAATTCTCTTCGAGAATCAAAACGTGCTGGCGATGAACCGCGGCGAGATCCTCCGGCTGCGCCGGTCGATGCAGATCATTTTTCAGGACCCGTTTGCGTCGCTCAACCCGCGCATGACCATCCGCGAGATCGTCGCCGAGCCGTTGCGAATTCACGGCCTGGCGTCGGGGAAGGCAGTGGAGGATCGCGTCATCGAGCTGCTGTCGCTGGTCGGACTTCAGCCGTATCACGCCAACCGCTATCCACACGAATTCTCGGGGGGACAACGGCAGCGCGTGGGCGTCGCCCGGGCGCTTGCCGTCAGCCCGAAGTTCATCGTTTGCGACGAGCCGGTTTCGGCGCTCGACGTTTCGATTCAGGCGCAGGTCATCAATCTGCTCGAGGATCTGCAGGCGAAGTTCAAACTGACCTACCTTTTCATCGCGCACGATCTCTCGGTAGTGCGCCATATCGCCACGCGAGTCGCCGTCATGTACGTCGGTAAGATCGTCGAGCTCTCCGGGCGAAACGAGCTCTACCAGCACCCGCTGCATCCGTACACGCAGGCGCTGCTCTCCGCCATCCCGATTCCCGATCCGGTCGCCGAGCGGCGCCGCAAGCGAATCGTGCTCACCGGCGACATTCCGTCGCCGGTCAATCCGCCGTCAGGCTGCCGTTTTCACACGCGCTGTCCGGTCGCATTCGACCGCTGCATCAGCGAAGAGCCGTCGCTGCGGGAGTACGCTCCGGGGCACTTTGCCGCGTGCCACTGGGTGGAAGAGCACGGAGGCCAAGGGCCGGATTTAGCGTAAGCCGCGCCGTGAATGTAAAACGGACGACCGCATTGCGATCGCCCGTTTTCGTTTTTGGCCTTCGGAAGTTACTTTTTCTTCCGAGTTGCTTTACGGCGCTTGCGAACGCCCTTGCGGACGGCCGCCTTCTTCGCCGCGCCCTTGCGCCGCACGGTCTTGCGCACCTTGCGCGCGCCCTTGCGCACGGCTTTACGCGCACCCTTGCGGGCTTTACGCGCACCCTTGCGGGCTTTACGCGCGCCCTTGCGCACGGCCTTGCGAGCTTTGCGTCCGACCTTACGCGCTACTTTGCGCGTCTTGCGCACGACCTTGCGCGTGGTTTTGCGCACGGCCTTGCGCGCTTTGCGCGCCGCCTTGCGCTTTTTACGGCCGCCGGCGGCCTTCGCTAACGCAACCGCTACGACGGCCTTACGTCGGCGTGCTTTGCGACGCGGCGCTGCCGGAGCATCCGGCTTCGGCCCGCCGTTCATTGTGGAATCGGAGTCCATTCATTCCTCCTCGTCCCCGGGGACGATAAGCGTTTAGTGGACAGCGCGTTACGCGCTTTTGAACGAATCATAGAGGATTTCGCAGAATCATGCAAATTCGCGCGCGCATGTGTGCGCGTTACATGCGGAAGGATTGCCCCGGCTTGACCCCGGCGGTATACTAAGCCCCGTGAAAAAGCCCCTGATTATCGTCGAGTCGCCCACGAAGGCTCGGACGATCAAGAAGTTTCTGCCGGCGCGATTTGCGGTGAAAGCGTCGGTGGGGCACGTTCGCGACCTTCCCAAAAGCACGCTGGGCGTCGACGTCGAAAACGGTTTTACGCCGAAATACCTAACAATCAAGGGAAAAGGCGACATCATCAAAGAGCTGCGCGGCGCGGTAAAAAGTGCGACCGACGTCTATCTCGCGACCGACCCCGACCGCGAGGGCGAGGCAATCGCATGGCACCTGGCCGAGCTGTTGAAGCTCGCTCAGCCGCAGCGAATCGAACTTCACGAAATCACCAAAGAAGCGGCCTTGGCAGCGCTCAAACACCCCCACGTGATCGACATGGATCGCGTCAACGCGCAGCAGGCGCGGCGCATCCTCGATCGGCTCGTCGGCTACAAAATTTCGCCACTGCTCTGGTCGAAGGTCCGCAGCGGCCTCTCTGCCGGGCGCGTTCAATCCGTGGCGGTAAAGCTGATCGTCGACCGCGAGCGCGAGATTGAGGCGTTCGTCCCGAAAGAGTACTGGACGATCGCCGCCCTCCTCGCCGCCGAGAAAACGCCGGGAGCGCCGGCCGAATTTTCGGCCGAGTTGGTCGCCCATCGGGGAGCGAAGCTCGAGATTCGGAACGCGGCGCAAGCCGACGGGATTCTGCGCGCGCTCGAGGCCGCAGCCTATAGCGTCGCATCGGTAAAGCGGCGCGAGGTCCGCCGTAATCCGCCCGCGCCGTTCACGACATCCACGCTGCAGCAGGAGGCGTCGCGGAAACTGAAGATGCGCGTCCGGCGAGCGATGCAGGTATCGCAGGCGCTTTACGAGGGCGTCGACCTCGGCGCGAGTGAGGGCACCGTCGGCCTCATTACGTATATGCGAACCGATTCGACGCGCATCAGCGATCAGGCGCGCGACGCGGCGCGCGAATTCATCGTCGACACCTACGGGCAAGAGTTCCACGGCGACAAGGTTCATCGCGTCCGGGAAGGCGCGCAGGATGCGCACGAAGCGATTCGTCCGACCTCCGTGCTGCGCACCCCCGAGCGTCTCGCCGGTCACCTCAAGCGCGAGGAGTTGCGCCTGTATACGATGATCTGGGAGCGCTTCGTGGCGTCACAAATGTCGGCCGCGCTCTTCGACCAGACCGTCGTCGACGTCGCGGCTGCAGAGTATACGTTCCGCGCCACCGGGACGATCATGCGCTTCCCCGGCTTTACTCGAATTTACGACGAAACTAAAGAAGACGACGCGGCGAAGGGGCGCGTCCGCTTGCCGGA
>DATASC010000195.1:0-2631 GCA_036269355.1 Candidatus Cybelea sp.
AGATCGGTCTCCTCGGCCGAGCCGAACACCTGAAACGTGGCGTCCTTCAGGAAATACCCGAGATAGTACGCACGCTGCGCGTCGGTCGAAGCGGCCCGGTACAAGTGATCGAGGAACAGCAGCTCGTTGAAGATCGCAAACGACTCGAACATAAACGACGGCCCGCGATTGTACGCCGCGATCGGCTGATTGCGGCTCATGAACTGGCGGTGCACCGCGTGCCCCGACTCGTGCGCGAGCGCCCGAACGCTGTTCACGCTGCCGTCGAATCCGCCGTAAAACACCGCCGAATCGACGCCGGAGAACCCAAGCGAGAATCCCGCCCGGTCGCAGGCTTCCGCCGTGCAAATCTCCACGCGTCCGTTGCGCGGATCGAGCAGCGCCGCATACGCGCCGGCGTACTCGGCGCCCATCGGCTGTTCCGCGGCGAGAATCACCGGTATAGCCGCGCCGGCGGCCAGCGCTGCAGGCGACGGCTGCGGGGACGGTGCGAGCGACGCAACGCGACGGTACTGCGCGTAGGCTTGCGAGTCCCGCACCGCCGCCAAGGTGCGTTCGACCGACTCCGCGCTAAGCGACTTGTCGAAATACGATGCCTGCGCCGCGCCCTCGAATCCGCGCAGTTTCGCCACACCCGTACGCGCCGCAGCGATCGAGACGAGCAGCGCCGCATACGCCTGCTGGTTTGCAGCAATCGACTCTGGCGATTTGCGTAAGCTTTTATACGACGTCGCCGCGGCGTCGAGCACCGGCGTCACGGTGAGCTCGACCGCTCGCGCATCGGCACGATCGAGGCGATGCCGCGCTTGCGCAAGCGAATCCGTCAGCAGCCAGCGATATGGCGCGAGCAGCGGATCGCGCACGAGCGCTGCGACGCGCGCAGAACCGAGCGCGGCTACTCCCTCGACAACACGACCGGTGATGCGATCTTCGAGCTGCCCCAGCTCGTCGTCAGAGCGCGCATCGGCCGTATCGGCGTCGTTCTCCTCCGCGCGCAAATAAACGTAAATGTCGTGACGTTCGAGACTCGCGAGCAGCGCATCGTACGTGTTGAGCCACGCTTTCAGCTCGCGAGCGGTCCACGGCGTCCCGGATGCGACGAACCGTTGCACCGAAGCTGCGACCGCAGCGCGGCTCGTCGCCTCCGATGCCGAATTCGCAAAGTAACGCGTTTTGTCGATCCTGTACTCGGCGCCCGATCCGGCGCCGAGCAAAACAGCGGCCGCAACCGCCACAAAGAACCGTACCACGCCGCCCTCTTTCGGGAATGCACGGCCTATGTCAGTCTCGAACTACCGCAGCATGGCTCGCCTATTCGTAAAAGGCCGCTTGGCCGACGACACTACGCTCGCTCGATTCGAAGTATCGCCGCAAGAGCTCATCGACAAGTTCATCGGCGCCGATACCGGTGCGCCGCTCAAGGAAGCGGTTCTCACACTCGAGACCGACGACGGTCACGCCGTCACGCTTACGGTTGCCGTGCCCCGCACGTGGCACGGCTCACCCGCAAACGAAATGCGCGCCGTAGTGGATTCGCTCTAGCGCGCGAGGCCGGCGAGCCTACCGAATCGTCATTGCCGTCGGCGCGTTCAGTCCCGTGCGTCCGCCTTTAATCGTGTTAATCGGAGCGACGTTCCCGGTCGCACCGGGCGCGTAGGTCGTTATCGTGTTACCGTAATAGTTCGCAACGACGATGTTGCCGCTGCCGTCGATCGCGATCGCATGCGGGCCATCGAGCTTGGTCATCGCACCCTTGATGTATTGAATCGCCTTCGCGTTGCGATTCGCTCCCGCCGCATAAGCGGTAACGCTGCCGAAGACGTGCCCCGTGTGCGGGTACGGATTCACGGCATAAAGATTCCCACCCGGATCGAGCGTTAGATTAATCGGTTCGGTGAGTTTCGTCCGAGGGCCGCTGATCGTTCGGATGGGCCGAACGTTACCCGTCGCGCCCGCGGCGTAAACCGTAATGGTGGCGTTGTCGTTGCCGACGTACAGATTTCCGCTCGCGTCAAAAGCTATCCCGAAGGTTTGGCCGGTGAGTTTTGTGCGGCTGCCGGCAATCGTTCCGATGGGAGCAATGTTACCGGTCGACCCGGGAGAGTACATCGTTATGCTATAGTTTCCGTCGTTCAGCACGTAAATATTGCCGTTGACTGGATTGATCGCGACGCCGGCCGGCGCGCTCAAACCCGTCGCACTGCCCGAAATGTATTCGAACGGGGGAACGTTGCCGTTGTCCCCGGGCGCATACACCTCGACCGCACCGGAGGTCGATCCCGTCCCTAAGTAGTCCGCGACGTAAATGACGCCCGCTGCATCGACAGCGATGCCGTACGGAGCCTTGAGCAGCGTCATCCCGCCGCTAATCACCCGAATCGGTGCGGCGTTGCCGGTCGCCGATGTTGGATAGACGGTAATGGACTGACTGGCGTAGACGGGATTCGTAACGTAAATGCACGGGCAACTGCTCGTACTCCGGCGATGAAGGCCGGCACTCGTTGCCTGACCCGGCACCGGCGCCGGCGTTCCGCCCGTGCAGCTCGCGAGGATCGCCAGCGTCGTGCACGCGGCGGGATATCGAAGAAGTGCAAACATAGCAACGGTCTCCCTGCTAATAGCAAAGCGGCT
>DATASC010000196.1:0-5074 GCA_036269355.1 Candidatus Cybelea sp.
CTTCGCCGGCGTCATGACGATCGTTTGCGTGACCGCCTTGATCGCAGTACTGCTCAGTTACGTCATACCGACGTGGGCCGCGGTACTGATCGTAACGGTGGCGTGGGCGGCTGCCGCGCTCGTGTTGGGGCTGATCGGTAAAGAGAAAGTCGAGGCGGCTCGTCCCTTCTATCCCGAACAAACGATCGACAACATCAAGGACGATCTCGCGTGGGCTCGCAAGCGGTCGAGAAGCTCGGCGGCCGACTCATAGGCGGCCTCGCAACAGCCTAAGACCGGGGTTCGCCTGCGGTCCTTGTCGAAGCGACCGGCATGATCCGGGACAAGCGGCTGTATATCGCGGTCAATGCCGTCGGTGCGGCCTCAGCGGCGTTCGCGCTCGTCATATGGACCGCGTTTCCCAGTCGGCACTCGCTCTTTCCGCAGTGGTTTCTGGTGGGCGATGCTCTGCTTCTACTCGGCTTTTTTATCTACAACGTCGTTCGCAGAATGCGCGGTCCGATTGAGCCGACGGGGTGGGCTCGCAACTTGACCGACAAGCAGATATGGACGGTCAAGGGCGTCGTGATGTCGGTCCTCGCCGTCGTGGCGCTCTGTATCATCTTTTACGCCGTTCCTCGCCACTAAACGTGCGCTTTACCGTCGTCAGGATTTGGTCCACCGCCGCCGTCGCGATGCTTGCCGCCGGAACCGCCGATGCGGTCGTTGAGTTTGCGGCGAACGGCGGTTGGCTCGGCGCCGGTCTTCAGGACAATCAGCACGAGGCGATCGCGCCGGTGCTCGCGTTAGGTGCGCTGACGGCGTTGCTTTTGCTCGCATTTATTCTGTTCGCTCGAATATCGCTTCGCGATCCGCTGTTGGTGCGAATGGGCGAACGAAGTGCGCGATGGCTCGACACCATTTCCGCGTTTGCCGGTGGGGTGGTCTCCGTCGTCGCGATGGAAGGGTACGAGACGCGCTTCGGCGGCGTATCGCCGTTCGATCCGGGCTCCGTCGTTGCGTCGCACACGGCGGCATTGTTCGTCGCTATTCTCGCGATCGGCGCGGTCATGCACTGGATGCTGCGGGCAGCCGCCGGCGTCGCCAGCCGCGCGAGCGTCGCCGCGATAGAGCTGTTTGCGAGGTTCTTCCCGCAACGCCTCAACCTCGTGCAGCCGCCCACGCTCGTGCGGACGCCGGCGTTCAAACTCGGCGTCGCGCACGTTGCTCTCGCGATTGCCGCGGGGGTGCGCGGTTTGCGCGCCCCGCCGCGTTCGATTCATCTCCGCTACGTTTTAGCCTAGACCCGGGGAGCGGCGCACGGCGCGGTCTCCCCGAGAGGAGATCGAACGCATGCGAACCTTCACGCGCACGGCGTGCGCGTTAGCCGTTATTCTATCGAGCGCTCTGGTTGCCGCGCGCGGCGCCGAGCTTACCACTGGGACGATCCTCGGCAGCGTTACCACGGCCGCCGGCAAGCCGCTCGCGGGCGCCGCCGTCACGGCGTCGTCACCGTCGGGACGCTATTCCGCGACGACCGATGCGTTGGGGCGCTTCACGATGCTTGGGCTCTCGCCGGACACGTACGTCGTTAGCGTCGAGCTGAGCGGTTTCGAAGCGTCGAACGCCACCGTCGTGGTGTTGCCGGCGGAGCACGACCGGGTCGCGTTTGTGCTGCGTCCGGCGATCAAGGAGATCGCCCGCGTGCAGAGCCGAGGCCAGGCGTTTACGGTGGGAAGCACGACCGACACCTTCACGGTCGAGGGCTCCCAGGCGCAGGCTGGGACGCCGCAAGCGTCTTCTTCAGGGCTGGCGAACTACTCGCGTGATACGGTCCAAGGTGCGATCGCGAACGTGCCCGGCGTGCAGCAAGACTCGTTTGCCAACGTCATCGTTCGCGGCGGCAAAGTGCAGGACACCGTTTACGATTACGATTCCGTTCCCGTTCCGCAGGGCTTGATCGCAGAACCAGGAGGGAACATCGTCGGCGCGCAGCTTGGAACGACCGGCGTCGGGGCTGCGACCGTAACGCTGGGCGGCTACACGGACGAGAGCCAGAACGCGTTGGGCGGCGTCGTCAACGAGATTCCGCTCGTCGGAACGTATCCAAACAAGACAACGTTCGAAATCGCCGACGGGATCGGCGCGCAGCTCGCCGAGACGAAGTTCAGCGAGCAGGGAGCGACCCCGGACCTGAAGTGGCGCTACGCGCTATCATCGACCGTCGGGCAGGAATACTTCGCCTACGGCGACGGGTCCACGTTTTATCCGGCGGAACAGGGGACGTACGGGTTAGGATTTCAGACGCGCGCGCAGTACGCGATTGCGGGAAACGTTCATTACTCGGCGACTTCGCGCGACGACTTGTCGGCGGTATTCCTGACCGGCGCGGCGGCCTATCAGCAGTACGATTCTCCGTATGAGGGACTGCATTGGTCGACGTTCAGCGCGCCGGGTGTGGCGTTTCCCGGCCAGCCTGCCAATTCGAATCAGCAGGTGGACACGCCGTCGATCGCGCGCGGTACCTACAGTATCGAGAAACTGCAGTGGATTCACGATTGGCAACACTCGTTGGGGCGCTTTCAGCTGTTTCAAACGCAGCTCGGTGCGGTCGCGAACGGACCCGAGTGGGACGATCTCTCGTTTTCCGATGGGGTGATATCGCTCTATTCGACGCAGTATCAGCGCGAGGATGGCGCGGGCTACGATTTTGAGGACCAGGCCGGAGACAAGCACGACATTCGCGCCGGCGCGCAGTACGACGTCAACACGAGCGGGCTCTACCAAATCGTGCCGACCGTGCCCCAGATCATTACGGCTGCGCCGCGGCTCAACCAGTACCTCGTTTATGCGAGCGATACGTGGAGCATGACGCCGCACTTCTCGCTCATGGGATCGCTGCGCTACGTCGGGCAGCACTCGCAGACGAGCACGAACGTGATCTACGGCGACGGCGCGGTCGATCCGCATGTCGCACTGGCGTACACCTTCGCGGGAGGCAACGGGTTCCGCGCCAACTTCGACCACACCACGACGCCGCCGCTGCCGCTCGAGGTGCAGCGCACGTGCGAACCGGCCAGCGACTGCAGCAACGACTCCGGGTCGGGCTCGGGCGGAGAAGTGCCGAGTCTGCCGCTCGCACCGGAGACGGCCGACACGTTCGCGCTATCGTACGAGCACGGCGGCCGAGTTAAGGTTCGATTCACCTATTTCTCGCAGCTCGAGAAGAACGTGATCGACGTTCTTCCGGAGAATTTTCGCAATGGCGGCAATGCCGGCGAGAATCCGAACGCAGTTGGCGTACCGGCGAATGCGGGGCAACTGCGCTCGCACGGCCTCGAGCTCTGGAGCGGCGTAGGCGGCTTCACGCTCGTCGCAAACTACAACCGCACATACTCGTCGAGCATCTACCAGTTCGCATTCAACGATCTCAATGCGGCGGCGATTCTCGCCGGGCACTTGTTTCCAGCCAACTACATTCCAAATTTCACGGCGACCGCATCGTACGGACTCGCGTTCGACCGCCGGCGCGTACGCATCACGCCAATGCTTTCGTACGAGAGCGGCTACCCGTACGGCAACGGGACGATGATTTGGGAGATCGTCCACGGCGTTCCCGTGCAAGTGCCGAACGACAACTACCGGAACCCCGGCTACAACTATTACTTCCTGCAGAATCCTTCGCGTCCGTACAACGAGCGGACGAATCCATACGTCGCGACGATGGGAACGAGCGAAGGCGGCGATCCGAACACGCTGCTGACGACGCCGCAAACGCTCACCTCGCTGCATGCAGAGTACGATCTTACGCCGCATCTAACCGCAATGTTCGACGTCGTCAATCTTTTGGGCGTCGCGACGCCGACGCAGCTACAGGGAAATCCCTATTTGATCGGTCCGCCGGGCTACGCCGGGGGCGACCCGTACTACGAGAAGGCGTACGGATCGCTGTATTGCAAGCGCTGCCTCTACACGCTGGGAAACGGCGTCCCCACGAACGGCGGAACCAGCGCGGCGGTTCCGTGGAGTTACGGCCGGGCCGGTTACGTGCCCCAGGCCTATCCGATGGCGCGTACCGCGTCGCTCCGGCTACAGTATCGCCTATGAGACCCCTACAGTTCCCCCTACAGTTTACGGCACACTTTGTGCTGCATGATGCTCGTGACGGTTTCAACCACTATCATTATGGTGCGCGCCGGTAATCACGGACCGGCGCGCGGCTCCCTCTAGCATTGGTCGACAGCCGCGCTGACCGTGCCTCGTGTCGTCGATTGTCCCCGCCCGATACGAGGCTCGGTGCCGGCCCAGGACTATTGCGGCGTAATCGGAGAACCGCATCGTATGTTCCGCAGCATCTTAACCCGTACTTCGATTTTTCTTTTCCTGCCGGCTGCTCTGCTGAGCGGTTGCGCCGGGGGCTCGCCGGGCTCGCCCGCCTCATTCCTCGCGCTGTCGAACGACCTCAGCGGCACGGCAGTCGCGGCTCCAGCGGCGCAGAGCTCGCGAGACTGGATGTACATGGCGCAGCTTTACGGCAACGATGCGAGCGTTTATCAACGAGACCGCCTCTCGCTGACGTACTATGAAACGGTATCCACGGGGCTGGCGAGCCCCTACGGGACCGTTTCGACGCCGAACGGCTGGTGGTACGTTGCAAACGGCGGACATTCCAATGTCGTGATCTATCGAACGACTGCGAACGGTCCGTCTGGCGCCCTCGGCTCGCTCGACGATTTCGGTGAGATCCCGGTAAACGTCGCCGTGATTCCCAGCCGCCGTCTGGTTGCCGTGTCGAATTTCGGCACGACCGGTGGGGGCGCGGGCAGCGTCAGCGTCTATCTCAATCGCCAGGTCGAGCCCGCGCGAACGCTCACGTACGGAACCGCGCTTAACGGAATGGGCGCGGCGATCGACCGTCAAGGCAACTGCTATTGGAGCGTCAACGATCCGCGTTCGAAGAGCGGATCGATCATTGAGTTCGCGGGCTGCAGCGGTGCGGGAGCGGTAATAATATCGGGGATCGCACAGGCCGGCGGCATCGCGTTCGACCAGAGCGATGATCTCTACTACGTTGAGGAGATGGGAACGGCAAAAG
>DATASC010000197.1:0-8075 GCA_036269355.1 Candidatus Cybelea sp.
TATTTCACCGCCGCCTGCGGTGCGTTCGCGGGTGTTTGCGCGGTTAGCACAAAGAGCGCCGCGACGATCAGACCGATGCGTTTCACCTTTTCAACCCTCCTAGTCGAGTATGTCATTCGCCGACCGGCCGCTCGCCAACTGCTCGGACACCTAGACGCGCAAGACCGGAAGCGCGCGTTCGATGTCGGCGATAAGGTCGGCCGGCGACTCGAGCCCTATACTGAAACGCACGAGCCGGTGGTCGTATGACGGTCGTTGCGGGCCGGGGCGAATCGTATAGGCGACCGCGAGGCTCGTCGTCCCTGCCCAGCTATAGCCGATCTCGAAGAGCTCGAGCCTATCGACGAAGGCGCAGACCTGTTCGCGCGTCGGACCGCCCTTGAATACGACCGAAAAGAGGCCGGACGATCCGGTGAAGTCGCGTGCCCAAAACTCGTGGCCCGGGCACGAGGGCAGCGCCGGATGCAGGACGCGCTCGACCTCCTGACGGGAGGCCAGCCAGCGCGCGACGTCAAGCGCCGACTTCTCCACTGCGCCCAGGCGCACCGCGAGCGTCTGAAGACCCCGCAGTGCGAGGCTGCAGTCGTCGGGCGACACGGCGCAGCCGACGACCTGGCGCGCCGCTCCGAGCTTCTGATAGAGCGCGTCGTCGCGTACGGTGATCGATCCCAATAACACATCGCTGTGACCGCCGGCGTATTTCGTGAGCGCCTGCATCGTCACGTCGACGCCGTGCGCGAACGCGTCGAAAAATATTCCGGCCGACCACGTGTTGTCCAGAATGACGGTCGCGCCGCGCTCGTGCGCGGCGGCCGCGATCGCCGGTACGTCCTGCACCTCCATCGTTACCGATCCCGGACTCTCGACCCAGACCAGCCGCGTCTTCGGCTCGATAAGCTCGCCGATCGCTGCGCCGGCCAGCGGATCGTAGAACGTCGTACGGATGCCGAAACGCGCGAGCAGCGAAGTCGCGAGCAGCCGGTTGGGAAGATAGACGCTGCGCGGCACGAGCATGTGATCGCCTTGCTCGAGCAACGCCAGATCGATCAGCGAGATTGCCGACTGGCCCCCCGGCGCGAGGATCGTTCGGCCGCCGCCTTCGAGTGCGGAAATCTGCGCTGCCAGCTCGAGCGCCGTCGGCGTTCCGTACAGGCCATACGTATAGCCGACGCGCTCTTGATCCCACTGATCGGTGACCGCTGCCGCCGACGGAAACAGCGTGGTGGAGCCGCGATAGACCGGCACGGCGAGCGAACGGTATCCCTCCGGAACGGAAACGCGGGGATGAATCAGTTTCGTCTTCCACGATCGGCTCATGGCGGCGTCTTTACGCCGCCGAGGGTGCAAGCCTTTCGTCGCCGTAGTGGCGTAGTGTGAAGGTGTATTTCTTGCGCCACGGCATCGCAGTCGAGCCGGAAACGTGGCGGGGTACCGACTTCGATCGGCCATTGACACTGGAGGGCGAGCAGCGCATTGAACGCGAGGCGATCGCAATCGACGAGCTTGCGCTCGGCCTGGATTGCATCGTCACCAGTCCCCTGCTGCGGGCTAAGCAGACCGCCGCGGCCGTCGCCGAGCGCCTAGACATGCGTGCGAAGGTCGTCGAAGATTCGCGGCTAGCCGGCGGCTTCAACCTGTCGCAGTTCGCCGCGATTTTGGCGTCGCACGCCGGCGTAAGTGCGCTTATGCTCGTCGGTCACGAACCGACGATGAGCGCCGTGATCGGCGCCGCGATCGGCGGCGCGAGCGTCGAGCTCAAAAAGGCCGCGCTCGCCGCTATCGAAGTCCCCGACCCGGAGTCATCGCCGAAAGGCATGCTGCTCTCTTTAATTCCGCCGAAGGTGCTCGTCGCGCTCGGCAAGCGCCGGCGTTAGCGATTCCCTAGTGGCAGTAAAAACTGTGCGAGCGTTGATATGCGTCAACGTAAGAGCCAATCAGATCGCCGCGTTCGTTTACGCCCTTTAAGACCGTCGGCCCCGTACTCTCCGGATAGTCGAACGATTGCCATTGCGGACTCGCAAGTGGATCGGTGAGAATGAACCCATGTGTTTTTCCCGTCGTGTCGACGTATGAGCCGACGATTTCATCGGATCGACCGACGCCGAACGCTTGCGTTGCACCGCCGCCCGGATACTGTAAGAGCGTATAACTGCCGCCCTTCAACAGGAACGACTCGATGCTGCCGTTCTTCTGCGTCAGAAAGCCGGTGACGTCGCCGCGGTTGTTGATGGCGGTCGCCTCGGCGCTGACGGCGCCGGGCGGTCGAATCTCATAGGACTTTCCTGTAGCGGCGTTGAGCTCGAACGCGCGATCCGCGCCGGAGCCGTCGAGATAAAAACCCACCAGCGAGTCGTCGTCGTTCAGTCCGAGAAGTTCCGTAACGTTCGTGTGACTGCGATGCGGCTTGCGGGCCTCATAGCTCGTCCAGACTCCGTGGCTTAGAATGAATCCCAAAGTTGCGCCGTGGTCGCTCAAGTACCAACCTGCGATCAGTCCGGCATCGTTGATCGACGTGGCGACCGTTCCTAGGCCGATGCCTATTTCGCGGTACCGGTTGCGGCGGAACGGCCAGTAGACCTCATAGCTCGCCGTCCGGTGATGCACGGTTGCCAGCTCGACCACGTCGCGGCGATCGTTGAGGCCGTTTACCGATATGGAGAAAGCGTGCCGCGGTACGGTAAGCGGCTTGCATTGCGGCGAGGCCGTTTGCAGCGTAGCCAACGGCAGCGCCTGCGACGGCGCCACCGCCGAACCGGTGGTGCCGGCGCATCCACCGAGTACCGCGAGTAAGGCGGCTGCCGTCGGCCTGCGAGCGGAACGAGCGAATCGATTCATCTTGCCATTATGCCATGCCCGGCGATCCCGAAGGAACGGCCCAGCCTCGGGCGGTACGGTTCCCGAAGCAAGGAGCGAGGCCGATGAGAATGCACGAGTTCAATCGCTATACGCTGAGCCTTTGTGCGATTGCGGTAATGCTGGCAGGTTGCGGTGGGGCAGCCTCGCCGCCCGGAGTACCGAGTGAGTTTAGGCAAAGCACCGCGCGAGACGAAGCGAGCCGGTCGATCCAAAACGTCATCGTCGTCATTCAGCAGAATCGCAGCTTCGACAATCTCTTCTCCGGATTTGCCGGTGCGGACGCGCCCACCAAAGGGTTGACGAGCAAGGGTACGTACGTGCCGTTGCGACCGATACGGCTGCAAACCGCAAGACGTTGCGCCGCAAACCATCGCGGTGATTACTTCGAAATCGTTTATGACGGCGGCAAGATGGATGGTTGGAATCTGCTCGACGGACAACACCCGCTCTGCCCGTACACGCACGTTGCGCGGGCGCAAGTGCATCCCTACTGGGATCTCGCCCAGCAGTATGTCCTTGCTGACAAGACGTTTGCGTCCACGAAATACGGGGACTTCGTCAACTCGCTCTACCTTGTCGCCGGTACGACACGCGTCAAGCGCAACGTCTATCTCGCGGGTCAGCCAAACAATACGCCTTGGGGATGCGACGCGCCGGCCGGCACGTGGACCCCGGTGCTTAAGCACGGGCGCTTCGATCTCCGCGGCCCTTTCCCGTGCTTCGATCAGTTCCCCACCATCGCCGATCTCTTGGACAAGGCGAACGTGTCATGGCGATTCTACTACGGCGAGGCCCGAGAGGATGAATTCCCCTTCAATCCATATACGGCGATCGAAGACGTCGTCGACGGTCCGGATTGGGCTCACGATATGAGCGCTCCGGCAACCAACATCCTCGACGATCTCACGCACGGAAATCTCGCGTCCGTCTCCTGGGTGCTATCACCCCTAGCCGATTCCGATAATCCCGGTTATGGGGGTGGTCCCAAATGGGTGAGCGCGCTCGTGCGGGCCGTACAAAAGAGTGCGTACTGGCAGCATTCGGCGATCGTTGTGGTCTGGGACGATCCGGGCGCGGGACTCTTCTACGATAACGCCGCGCCTCCGCAGCTCGACGAGATGGGGCTCGGGTTCCGCGTTCCCATGATCGTCGTTTCCCCTTATGCCAAGCGCGGCTACGTCTCGCACGTGCAGTACGAGTTCGGCAGCATTCTCAAGTTCATCGAAGAGAACTGGAAGCTTGGCAGCCTGGGATCGACGGATCGGCGAGCGAACGGTTTCACCGACATCTTCAAACGCTAACGGGAGACTCGTCGCTATGTTTCGCCTCGCGCTTCGGATCTGCGCCGCGCTCGTGCTCGCCGCGTGCGGCGCCGCACAGATACCAAGGAACTCGCCCGCGCTTTCCCAGCAAGCACGGACCGCTCCTCAGACGACCGGCAACATTTATTGGAGTAAGCGCCGTTTGGATCTCGGTTCCGCGCCGTCAAAGGGTGGGCGGGCGGTGCTCACCTATTGGGGACCCGACGGATACTACACCTATCCGGTATACTGCAAGAACGGCGGAAACGTCTCTGCAACGCCGCATCGTACGTGGGGGAATCCCAAGAAGTATCTTCACGTCATATTCTGGTTCAAAGCGCAGACGCCCGGCCCGGACCGTTGTGCGTTCGAGGCGGTCCTCGCCAATACCGGAAGCCCGCCGTTTGCGATCATCAAACTGAAGATATCGGGACAGTCGAAGTAGCCGTCCTTAGCCAAGCCGGCGGCACGATGAGACCGTAGCGTCGCGCGGCGGCGAGCAGCGCGACTGCCGCGATCAAACACGTGATGACCGCCGCGAGACCGGCTTCGGGACCGAACGAACCTCCGGTGACGAGCGACGGCCCGCTGAGACGCGCCGTTATGGCGGTCGCGCTCAAGACGTTCCCCGACACTTGAGTTCCAAAAACGGGTCCTTCGCAAAAGTTCCACGCGAAGTGCAGGCCAATCGGAAACCATAAGTTGCGAGTGACGACGAAAGCGGCACCGAGCAAGACACCGGCCTCGAGTGCGATCGCGAGCGACGAGAACCAGGTTGCGCCGGGGTTTGCAGCATGCGCGAGGCCGAAAAATGCCGCCGAAACCGCCAGGGCAATCCACGTGCCGGCCCATTCTTGAATTAAGCGAAAAATCACCGCGCGGAATAAGAGCTCCTCGCTAATCGCGCCGCCGATCAGCAAGAGCGCCACCCGCACGAGGTTCCACGCCGGATGCACCTCGATGATATGGTAGTAGCCGCCGAATGCGAGTTCGCCGACGACCAATGAGAAGAGTACGACGCCGAGCAGCACGCCCAATGCGAAATCGCGCGGCGCGCGCTCGGGCGCGAGTCCGATCGCCGCGATAGACTTTCCTGCGCAGATTCGCTCGACGGAAATCGTCACTGCTGCGAGGATCGCGACCATGATCCACGTCACTAGCAAGCTGCGCCACCGCCCGGCATGGCCGTTCATCAGCAGAACCACAGGCGTCGCCAGGGCGACGCAGAGCGCTATGATTAGTGCGAGTCGGACGAGCGGAAACGCCGCCACCCGCCGCAGACGATCGGTCATTACGTCAGTCGTCCACGGCGGGTCGAAGTCGTCTACGTCATCCGGTCGCGGTGGGAGCGTCGCCGACGATCGGCTCTTCGCTTGTCTCTTCACCGAAGAGCGCGCGATAACAGACTCCGGCGAAACCGCCTCCGACCAACGGTGCGAGCCAGAAGAGCCAAAGCTGCGCGAGCGCCGTGTGGTCGGCTGCGAAGAGTGCCGGACCGGTACTGCGCGCGGGGTTGACCGACGTGTTGTCGACCGGAATGCTGATCAGGTGGATAAGCGTCAGCGCGAGACCGATCGCGATCCCGGCAAAGCCCACCGGCGCGCGCTTGTCGGTGGCGCCGAGAATTACCATGAGGAACGCAAACGTACAGACGATCTCGATGATGAGCGCTGAGCCCATGCTATAGCCGCCCGGTGAGAACGTCCCGTAGCCGTTGCTGGCAAACTGCCCGCCGACGAAGTCCGGCTTGCCGTTTGCAATGGCGTAGAGCACTGCCGCCGCTGCGATCGCACCGATCACTTGTGCGATGACGTACGGTAGAACGTCGCGCGCCGGAAATCGCTTCGCGAGACAGAGTCCGAACGTGACCGCCGGATTGATGTGACATCCCGAGATCGGCCCGATCGTATAGGCCATCGTCAGCAGCGTCAATCCGAAGGCCAGCGCAACGCCGGCGAAGCCGATGCCTAACTGAGGAAACGCCGCCGCGAGCACGGCGCTTCCGCAACCGCCGAATACGAGCCAAAACGTGCCGAGGAGTTCCGCCGATACGCGTCTGGAGAGTGGCATTACCCGTTCCTTTCCGCGAATGCGTGTATCGCTCTGGGCTACTTGCGCGTGGCGAGGCGGCGCTCCTTCGCTTGCCTTGCTCAGAGGGCACGCCGAAACTTGACGAGGCGTTCCGTCTCGATGAAACCGCAACGCGCGTGTGCGTCGAGCGACCCGTCGTTGCCGAGATCGCTGTCCGAGGCGAGCTCGGCGAAACCGCGATCGCGCGACCACTCCGCCGCAGCCTCCATTAGTGCGCGCCCGATTCCCCGACCGCGGGCAAACGGCTCGACATACCAACCCTCGACGTGGGGCACGGGACGTGAGTCGCACCCATCCGCGAACGCACGGATGGAGAGCTCGATGAAACCGGCCGGAACGGCGTTGAGCTCGGCAACGAAGGCCGCTGCGACGAGCGCGATCTCTTCGCCGGCGAGAAATGTCCGCGATTCCGCAATTAACTCTCGCGCATCGGCATCTGGCCAAAGCCTGCCTCGCATCGCGCTCCAAATCTCGGCGTCATTTTTCTGCATCGCGCGGATCGTCACGCCGTAAGAGCTTTCGAAGGACTGGCAACGCGGCCTGCCTTTCGCGTATGATGCTGGAGTGCTAATGACGCCACGCGTTGCGCTGCAGGTGAAGAATGCGGAGCCCCACCGCGAACTCTTCGTTCTCGGTCTGCTGCGCCGCGCGCCGCTCTCGGCGTATGCGGTCGACCAGATCGTGCGCGAGCACTTTCCTCTCTACAGACGATTCCGTCGAGGCAACATCTATCAGCTCGTCGAGCGGCTGTGCGACGACGGCTATTTGCTGCAGCGTCGCGCCGCGACGCGGCGCGGACCACGCGAATCGAAAGCCGTTTACCGGCTCTCTGCCGCGGGCGAGGAGCGCTTTCGCGAGTTGCTCCGCGGCGTCGTCACCGACGTGCAGTCGAGCGACGCCGCTCTGGAAACTGGGCTCGTGCTCTTGGGACAGCTCGGCCGCGGCGAAGCGTTATCGCTGCTGCTAGAACGAATGCGGGAGATCGAGAATCAGGAGCGGCGGCTCAAGCGGCTCTTCGGCGACGCTCGAGGACGCGGCGGTGCCGGCTACTTCGCAGCCGCGCACGCCTACCACCGCATGCGCAGCGAACACCGCTTCATCGAAGATGCAATCCGGCGACTGCGGGATCGAGCGTGGGAACCAAAATGGATTCTCGACGACGGCCCTATATCGTGAGCGCGACGTGCGCGGCGACGAGCGCTCCTACCGATACGGCGGTAACGATGTGCCAGCGGCGTAGAGGACCTCGATAGACCCCCGGCGCCTGAAGACTGGCGCCGACGAACGTCTGCAGCGCGAGCCCCGCGAACGCGAGAAGCGCAATCCACGCATCGAGGCTGCTCAGCACTCGCATCGCACCCATTGCAAGCATACCGTGGAGTGCGGCGAGTGCGAGCGCCGCATAACCGAGGGCGAAGTGCGGGCGCAATCGCAACGTAACTGCCCCCGAAAGCACTCGTCGAAGAATCACGCCGGCAAATGCCGTCACCGGTATGAGCCCGGCGGCAAGCCAGGCGGCCGCGTCTCCGCCACTCATCGTCTCCAGTCTACGTCGCTTCCGGCGGATGTCGACGGCGCAACGACCGCAAATTACTACTCTACGGAGCAATCTTGAACGGAAACGCGAAGCACGGCGCACGCATGCCGGTAAACCACGATAGCGATGGTTTTAACGATTTTTTCGCTCAGGAACCCGGTCGTGGTAACGCTTTTCTTCGTTTCGGTCGTTGCCCTCGGGCTTCTGGCACTCGCGCGCATGGGACGCAGCGTTCTCCCTCCGATATCGCTGCCGGTAGTCAACGTCAGCATCGCATATCCCGGCGCGGG
>DATASC010000198.1:0-3763 GCA_036269355.1 Candidatus Cybelea sp.
CCACGGCTGCCAGCCGATCGTCGACGCGGCAGACGCGTGCGGCCGAATGTAACCAAAGAATGCGATCAACACGAGAATGCTTAGAACCGCCACCGCGGCCGCGGCGCTCCCACGCGGCGAGCCGCGAAAACGCCACGCGCCGAGCGCACCGGCGATCCCGAGAAAGATGGCCTGATCTTCCTTTATCGTCAACGTGACGACCGCACCGGCGATCGCCCAGCCGAGCAAATCCGCATCGAACGCGTAGAGCGTCCACGCGACGGCCGCCGGCGCAAACCCGTTCTCGTGGAAATCGCCGAAGGTCAGGCCGGCGAGCGGAGGATAGAGCCATGCGACAAGCGCGCTCAAACGCGCCGCTCGGACGTCGCATCGCGCACGAACGAGCGCGTAGATCGGCGGCGCGACCAGCGCGCCGGCGACGGCCTGCAGCGCGACGAGCGTCAGGGGCGACCGGAAGAGCGCGAGGGCGGCTCCTGCAAGATAGAGGATCGGGGAGAAGTGAAAGGCCCAGTGGCTTCCTTCGATCGGATTGCAAAAACATCCGAACGCGCTCGCCGCCGTCTGCGTAAAGATTCCGAAATCGACGAGATTGCGATGGCCGGCGTATTTGATCCACCCCAGCCACGTAAAGAGCGCGGCGTAGACGATCGCTCCCAGCCAGAGCAGCCGGTCTCGCACGCGCTACTGGTTTGCCGCCGGCGGCAGCGCTCGCCGTTGCTGAAGGTAAGGCCAAATAAACGTATCGATCGCGCCGTCGAGTACGTCGGCGACGTTCGCGGTCTCGACGCCGGTACGGTGGTCTTTCGCCATTTGATAGGGCTGCAGCACGTACGAACGTATTTGCGAACCCCATTCGTTCGCTTGGCGCTCGCCACGAAGATCGGAAAGCTTGCGGTCGCGCTCCTCGGCCGAGCGGGCGACGAGCTTAGCGCGCAGCACGCTGAGCGCCACCTCGCGGTTCTGCGCTTGCGAGCGTTCCTGCTGCGACGCGACGATGATGCCGGTCGGCACGTGCACGATTCGTACGGCGGACTCCGTTTTGTTGACGTATTGGCCGCCCGCGCCGCCGGACTTGAACGTTTCGATCCGCAGATCGTCGGGCTTGATCTCCACGTCCGGTCCTTCGCCGGCCGCTACTTCGGGAATGATGTCCACGGCGGCGAACGACGTATGCCGCCGGTGAGCCGCGTCGAAGGGCGAGAGCCGCACCAAACGGTGGACGCCGCGTTCGCTCTCCAGCAATCCGTACGCGTTACGGCCGCGAACGAAAAACGTCAGCGATTTTAATCCCGCTTCTTCCGCCGGCGATTCGTCGACGATCTGCGTCGCGAAGCCCTTAGACTCGGCCCAGCGCAAGTACATGCGCGCAAGCATCGCGGTCCAATCGGCGGCGTCGACGCCGCCCGCGCCGGCGAAGACGCTCACGATCGCGTGGTGCGCGTCGAACTCACCGCTGAAGCTGGCCGCCATTTCGAGTGTTTCGATCGCCTGCGCCGCCGCTGCGATATTCTGCTCGGCCTCCTCTTCGCCGGCGGGGTCGTCGCCGAAGAGATCGAGCAGCTCGCCGGCGTCGCTAAGGCGTCGGGCGGCGGCGTCGATGGCCGCCCTCTCGTCGCGCAACTCGGCGAGTTCCCTCATCACGCGTTGTGCGGCATCGGGATCGCCCCAAAACTCTTGCGCGCGCGAGCGCGCGTCGAGCTCGGCTATGCGGCGGCGTTTAGCGGCGTCGTCAAAGACGCTCCTTGAGCGCACTTAAGCGCTCTTGGAGACGGGTTATCTGCGCGACGTGCGTTTCACTCATAGTTGCAGTGGTCTTGTTCCCGCCGCCGTTCCTACCCTTGTCGCCGCACGCGCTCGTCGTGATACGGAGAGCAGCTATCACGACGGAGGTTCACAATGTACGTTCAGCCGCTCGAGGGCTCGATCAGCCCGAACGCGCTTGCCTCGCCCGCGGGAAACGCGGCCCAGGAAGGCGCGCTGTCCCAGGGCGCCCTCGCGCCCACCGCCGGCGACAACATCTCGCGCTTCGTTCCGCCGGGTGCGAACGATGGCGCGCTGGATTACGGCGGCTCTTTCGGGAGCTCAGGATCTCTACAAGGCGTCTTCGGTTCACTCATGGGCGTCTTAGAACAACTCATGCAGGTTCTGCAATCGCTCATGGGCGGTGGCTCCAGCGCGCCATACGGCTCGGGCGGCTGCAATCCACCGTGGGGCTCCGGTGGGCCGTACGGATCCGGAGGTGGACCGTACGGATCCGGAGGTTGTCCGCCGGGCTCGGGAAGTTGTTCGCCCTACGGCAACGAGCGTTTCTTCCAGAATGCGAGCGGATCCAGCGCAGGCGATCCGCATCTCAGCTTTAACGGCGCGAAGTGGAATAACATGACCTCGCAGCCCGATCTGCTCAACTCCAACTCGTTCGCGGGTGGCTTTAAGATCTCGACGCAGGTTACGCCTTCGAACGGAAACGGCGTCACATGGAATCAATCGGCAACCGTTTCGCTCAATAACGGCGCGACGACCGTCAGCATGAACAATAACGGCGACGCTTCCATCACGCGTTACGGCCAGTCGATCTCGATTCAACGCGGGCAAACGATTCAGCTCGGCAACGGCGAGTCGGTCACGGAGGAACAGAACGGGTCGCTTCGCGTCAGCGCGGAGAACGGCTCGGGGGGCCGCATCGAGACGACTCTTACGGCGGAAGGCAAGGGCGTCAACGTCGACGTCAATGCGCACGACGTGGACCTCGGCGGGACGCTGGTCAACGGATACGAGCACCGCGAGCACGGTGGTCCGACGCCGGGGCCGGCACCGATCTCCGGCCCGGTGCCGACGCCGATCCCGTCCCCGATTTCGGGTCCGATGCCGGTCCCGATCGCGCCGGGACCCTTTCCGATCGAAAACCCGATCGTCACCAACCCAATCACGATCACTAATCCCATCTTCAACCCGATCGGCGAGGAACCGCAGCCCGTTTATTAAGAACGCAATGCCTCGGCACGAGGTGGAGAGCGTGAGCGCGCGGCCCAAGCTGCGCGCTCACGCTTGCTTGCATAAAAATGTGATGAAAAAATGAGCAGGGCGTCGCAGGGCGGCGAGGTCGGTCCGATGAATGTCGGCTCTTTCCCTGCTAGCTAATCCCCCTAGCTGCTCTTTACGAAGAGGTTACCACTCTATGTATAGCCACACGCGGCTCGCCGCGGCTCTCGGCTGTGTAGCGACGCTCGCAATGGTGGGCTGCGCTTCGAATGCCGGCCTCGCGCCGATAGGCGGCGCGACCCAACAGCAAACGCAGTCGACGGTTCCGTCCGGTCAAGGATGGGTCGAGAAGGACGGCGTCCTTTACCACGTTCCCCACTACATGGGTACCCGGTCGATGGCGAGCCACGTCCGCCACGACATCCTGCTCAACTACGGCAACGGCCCGGTTCTGGTGAAGCCGAAGGCGTTCATCATTTTCTGGGGTTACGGCACGTACGGCGATCCCGACGGCGTTGCGGCGCTGCTCAAGAAGTACTCCAAAGTAATGGGTGGAAGCGGCCACAACAATATTTACACCCAGTACTACGAGAAGTCGGGCAGCAAGACGATCAACATCAAAGACGAGAGGAAACAGCTCGGCGGCACTTGGATGGATAACACCAATCCGGTCCAGACCAGCCCGACCGACGCGCAAGTCGCTGCGGAGGCCCTCCAAGGCGTTGCCCACTTCGGTTATCACCAGAATGCTTCGTACATCGTAGCAACGCCGACCGGTAATAGC
>DATASC010000199.1:0-9722 GCA_036269355.1 Candidatus Cybelea sp.
CTTTGTGGTCAGCAGTAAGCGTCAGCTCATATCCAGCCTTCGTCTGCAAGCGATACACTGGCTTGATACCGGTGGCAAAAATGTTACTGACAAAGTGGGGCTTAGAGTCCGCACCGATGACGAAGGCCGCTTTTCCGCAGAGATCCGCGATTCGCACCGGACCGTCGGCCGTCGCGACGAGCGCGTCACCGGTCACACACGGATTAGTAGCATTTATTCGATCGTCGTTCGCACACGTGTGCCACTCTTGGATCGTGTCGTCGAACTGAAGCCCAGGATCTGCGGACTGCCAGGCGGCGACGCCAATCTGTTCCCACAAATCGCGCGCCTTGATTCGCTTGACGACGTCGCCCGTGGTGCGTGCGGTCAAGAGCCAGTCGTCATCGCGATCGACCGCTGCGAAGAAACCGTTCGTTAGGCGGACGGAGTTGTTCGAATTCTGCCCAGAGACGGTGACGTATGCTTCGGAATCCCAGGCCGTGTCGTACTTCTCGACTTCGATGCGCGTATAGCCCTGACGCGCGTAGTCGAGCGCGCTTTGCGCCGCACCGGACGGGACGCCCGACGTGACGGCGGCGCGGATTGCATGACGCAGCGACGCATTCAGCGCGGGGTCGAGTCGCGCACTCTCGGGGACGCGCGTATCGTGCGCGGCGGAAATGATGGTATTGAGCTGCTGTTCGAAAAGTCGAGAACCGATGACGAGATCGGCGACCTTGCGTTCCTCGCGTACTTTCCAATTGACGAACTCTTCGATGTCCGGATGATCCGCATTGAGTACGACCATCTTCGCGGCGCGCCGCGTCGTACCGCCGGATTTAATTGCGCCAGCCGCACGATCGAATACCTTCAGAAACGACATGAGGCCGCTCGACGTGCCGCCGCCGGTTAGCTTCTCACCGGCCGCGCGAAGCTTCGAGAAATTGGCACCGCTACCGGAGCCGCCTTTGAAGATACGCGCCTCGCGAATGATGCCGTCAAAGATGCCGCCTTCATTGACCAAATCGTCTTCGATTCCGAGGATATAGCACGCCGAGACCTGGGCTCGAGAGTACGTGTCCGGCGACGGCTTCGCAACGCCATCGGCGGCGTCGACGTAATAATGACCTTGCGCCGGGCCGGAAATTCCATACGCCCAATGGAGGCCTGTGTTGAACCATTGCGGGGAATTCGGCGCGCCGATTTGGCGCGCGAGCATCGCGCACATCTCGTCGTAGTAGATCTGCGCGTCGTTCTCGGAATCGAAGTAGCCGTGCTTCCAGCCCCAATAGGTCCAGCAGCCCGCGAGCCGGCTGAAGACCTGACGCGAGTCGCGCTCGGCGCCGAACTGATCGTTGCGTGATAGAGCCTCGAGCGCGGTCCCGTCGGCGACGGAGCGCTGCAGCCACTCGGGCACGCCATCTTCCACGACTCGGACGGTCGCCTTCGGGACCCCAGCCTTCCGGCAATACTTCTGAGCCAGGACGTCGACCGCGACCTGACTCCAGCCGGTTGGAACGAAAACGTCCTTCGCCTCAAAAATCACCGAGCCGTCGGGGTTAACGATCCGCGAGCTGCGCGGCTCGAACGTTACGCCGGCATAAGGGTCGTTGGGGGCGGAATAAGTACGCAAAAACTTCATAAAGTGCGGCTCCTCGATCGTATCGAACACGCGTTCGCCTACGGTGGTTTCTCCGGCCTAAATAGGATACCTATTGTGTCATATCGCGGCGATTACCACAAGATATTGGGGTCCGGGTCGAAATCCTTGTGGGCTGCCTGTGGTCAAGCCGGTGAAATCGGTGGAAGCCGCCCGTTCTGGCAGGCAAGCGGGTGGAGGGCGTGTGGACAGTCCCGAGGATACCGGGGATAACCGGTGCAAGGCATGGCCCCAATGTTCGGACCCGATCGCTTCGCGCCGCGACTCCACGACGTTCCACACGAGGAACTCGAGGCCGCCGGAATTCGGGGTCTCATCGTCGATTTGGATAACACGCTGCTCGGCTTTCGCGAGACCGAGCTGGCTCGCGAGCACGTCGAGTGGGTCGAGCGGGCGCACGAGCGGGGCTTTCGCATCGTGATGCTCTCGAACAACTTCTCTGAGCGCGTCAACACCCTCGCCGCTCAGCTTCGGGTGCAATGCTTCCCCAATGCGCTCAAGCCGCTGCCGTTCGGGTTCCTGCGAGCGAAGCGGTGCTTGCAGTTGCGCCGCCGTGAGATCGCGGTCGTCGGCGATCAGCTCTTCACCGACGTCTTGGGCGGCAAGCTCTGCGGGCTCTACACGATCCTCACCGAGCCCATCGAGCTGAAAGATTTTGCCATTACGCGAGTCTTCCGGTTCTTCGAGCGTCTGATGCTGCGTAACCGGCGCGTATGAAGCTCGCGCTCATAGGCGACCCGGTCGAGCACAGCGAGAGCCCGCGCCTGCACCGCGAGTTTCTCGAAGAGGCGGACATCGACGGAAGCTACCTCGCGATTCGAGTCGTGCGACGCGAAGGCGCGACCGCGATCGCGAGGCTGCACCGCGACGGGTTCCTCGGCTGCAACGTCACCTATCCGCTGAAGGAAGAGGCGTGGGCCGCCTGCCACGCGCTGACCGACGAAGCACGGCGTGCCGAGGCGGTGAACACTATCTTTTTCGGCGAGCAAATCCTCGGAACGAATACCGACGGCATTGGCGCGCGTGCCGCGATCGAAGCGATTCTCGACGAGCCCATTGCGCTCAAGCGCGTCGGGGTGCTCGGGTACGGTGCGACCGCGCGCGCAATCCTAACGGAGCTGCACGACAACGACGCCTACGCATTTCTCTGGGGTCGCGACGCGAGGCGGCTAGAGGAAACGTGCCGGCGATTCGAAGCACGGCCGTGGCCAAAAGACAATCCGCCGGAGATCGTGGTGAGCACGCTGCCTCCGGATGCCGAGCTCTCGGAAGAGCTGCGCGCCGCGTTACAAGTCCCCGATCTGGTTATGGATGCAAACTACGGTTCACGCGCGACGCTCGCGCAGCGGCTAGGCCGCGAGGTCGTATCGGGCGATGCGATGCTCGACGCACAGGCCCGCGCAAGTTTCGATTTCTGGTTGGCACATCTCGATCGCGTCGCCGGTGAGTGATTCGCCGGGTGCGCGACCGATTTAGACCTCGGAGAGGGAGGGATTCGACCCTTCGACTCGCCCTGACGGTCTCGCTCAGGACTGCGCTTCGCGCAGACCAAAAAGGAATAGTCGGGATGTGTGATCACTCGGAGAGGGAGGGATTCGAACCCTCGAGAGGCTCATCACCTCTGCTCGCTTTCCAAGCGAGTACATTCAACCGCTCTGCCACCTCTCCGCGTCCGACTCATGCGGCTTCGGCGATGGGGGCCCTAGTTGCCCTGTTGAGTGCGGTGCTCCTGGTTGCCGTCGATGCGACGCCGAGTCCGGGACGTCACGCCGTCAGCAACCGTTTCGTTTTGCCGCGAACGTTTGTGCGCAGCTCCGTCGCGACCGCAGCTTCGCCGAACGCGATCGTAAACGGAGGCTTCGAAAGCGGCGCCGTCAACAACGGCTGGCTGCAATGCGGCGACGCCGCCGCGTACGTGCTGCGTGCGCATCCCTATGCCGGCATGTACGACGAGTTCTCCGGAAAGCGAAACGGCGGCGGCGAGCCGGCGGGCAACTCCGGGGTCTGTCAGCGCGTAACGATCCCGCCGTCGGCCTTGCTCTCGGTGCAACTCTTTCAGCTTTCAAACGAAGAGAGCGTTGCCTTTGCGTATCAGGAAGCCGACCTGCTCGACGATCGCGGCAATCTCGTCGTGAATCTGTACCGCTCCGTCAACGACCGGCCGGCCTGGGTGCGCGGGAATTGGAATCTCGGCGCATATTCCGGACGTACGCTCTGGCTCTACTTCGGGGTGCATGGCGACGGTTATCCTAACCGTTCCACGCAACAGTACGTCGACGAGGTGCGCCTGACCGCTGGGAGCGAGGCACCCTCGAAATAGGGACCGGGATACCCGAAGCGCGAACAGAAGAGCCATGCATTCTCCGGACCCGCAACCGCAACCCGAGCGCCGCAACGGCGGCGAAGGGCGGAGACTCGCTCCGACGTTGTTTTGGATCGGCCTGGGGCTCGGCGTTGCCGCGCTCGGTGCGACGATTGCATACGTCTCGATACGAATCGCCACCGCCGATCGGGGCGAAGACCCGACGACTCAGCGGATTCAAGAGCTGATTGACGAGGCAAACTCGTTGCTCAAAGCGCTTGACGACCAGCGGCACAGCGCCTGACGATCATCTGACGCTCAAAAAGGGCGTCGAACTCGAGCTCGCGTTCACCGACCTCCTCGCTAACGGTCAAGGCGTCGGCCGTGCCGGCGGCATCGTCGTTTTCTGCTTCGGGCCGCTTCCCGGTGAGCGCGCGCGCGTGCGTGTCACCGAGGTGAAACAGCGCTACGCGGTAGCCAACTGCATCGAGATCGTGGAAAAATCCCCGCAGCGCGGGCAGCCCTTCTGTCCGGTCTTTGGAACGTGCGGCGGATGTCAGCTGCAGCATCTTGCTTACTCCGCGCAGCTCGAGTGGAAGCGCAGCGTCGTGCGCGAGGCGCTGCATCGAATCGGCGGCTTCACCGACGTCGCGGTCAACGAAACCGTCGGAATGGCGGAGCCGCGCGCGTATCGGAACAAAATGTCGCTCGTCGTCGATCGCCGCACGAAGCCGCCGGCGCTCGGATTCTACCGGCAGCGCTCGCACGACGTCGTTCCTATCGATGCCTGCCCGATTGTCGTTCCGAAACTCGACGACGACCTACGCCGGCTCAACGCGTTGCGCGACAACGATGCGGTAAGTGCCATGCTCGCGGATGCGCGACATCTCGTCGAGCGGGCGAGCAGCGAGGACGACGCGAGCGTGCTGACCATCACCACCGCGCGGCCTTCCGAACCCGCCGAGCGCGCGGCACCCGTCCTCGTGCGCGATGGACCGGTCTTTGCCGGCATTACGAACTCGTTCGATCTCTCGAGCGAGAACGCGATTCTCGGCCGCCGGCAGCGAACGCTGTCGGGCGACGCCGAGATCGAGGAGAGGATCGCCGGGTTGCGCTATCGTTTTTCGGCTGCGTCCTTCTTTCAAGTGAACGTCGAGATGGTACGCCGAATCTTCGAGTGGCTCGCGCCCCGCCTCGCGACGCCGGGCAAAATCGTCGATCTCTATTGCGGCGTCGGGACGTTTTCGCTGTTCTTCGCGAAGCATGGCTGGAACGTGCACGGAATCGAGGAGAGCGCCCCCGCGGTCGCCGAGGCAAAGGGCAACGTGCGGCGCAACGGTTTGGAAGACTTGGTCAGGTTCACGACGGGGCGAGTCGAAGCCCTCGCGAGCTCGGGCGCGCTCGGCAAGGCAATCGGCGGAGCGAACGTGCTCTTTCTCGACCCGCCGCGCAAGGGCTCCGACGAAACGACGCTAGGCGCAGTCACCGAAGCGCGCATCCCGTCGCTCTGGTATCTCTCGTGTGACCCGGCCACGCTCGCACGGGATTCCAAGTTCCTCGTGGCCAAGGGCTACCGGCTCTCGACGGTCCAACCGTTCGATATGTTCCCTCAGACGGGACACGTCGAGACGCTCGTTCGATTGGAGTACTCGTAAGATTGACCGCTGACAGCATCGACATTGGGTACGTTGCAAAGCTTGCGCGGCTCGCGCTTACCGACGAGGAGATCGAGATCTTCGGGCGTCAGCTCGGCGATTTGCTCGGCCACGTCAACGCACTCGCCGAGCTCGATACGGCGAGCGTTCCCGCAACGGCGCAAGTCGTGGAGTCGCGAAACGTCGTTCGCGACGACGAGCCGCGGCCGTGTCTCGATCGCGAGATCGTTCTTTCCCAGGCGCCGCAGCGCCAGGGCGGTTTCTTTCGCGTGCCGCGAATCATCTCCGAGTAGAGCGCGATGTCCGGTTCGGGTTCGATCGAATGGAGCGCCAAGCAGATCGCCGCGGCGGTCCGCGCGCGTGAGCTAAGCGCGGCAGAAGTTATCGAAGAGACATTGGCGCACGTCGACGCCGTCGAGGGCGTCGTCGGCTCGTATCTAACCGTGCTGCACGACCACGCCCGCGCGCAGGCGGAAAAAGTCGACGGGCGCATACGCACGGGCGAAGCGCTGCCGCTCGCCGGCGTTCCAATCGCGGTAAAAGACAACATGTGCCTCGACGGCACGCGCACGACCTGTGGCAGCAAGATCCTCGAACGCTGGGTGGCGCCGTACACGGCGACGGCCGTCGCGCGAATGCTCGATGCCGGCGCGATTCCAGTCGGCAAGGCGAACTGCGACGAGTTTGCGATGGGCAGCTCGTGCGAGAACTCGGCGCTCGGGGTCACGCGCAATCCCTACGATACCAGTCGCGTTCCCGGCGGTTCGAGCGGAGGCTCCGCTGCGGCCGTCGCCGCCTACGAGGCGGCAATCGGTTTAGGAAGCGACACCGGCGGATCGATTCGCGAACCCGGTGCGTTCTGCAATCTGGTCGGGTTCAAGCCGACGTACGGGCGCGTCTCGCGCTACGGTTTGATCGCGTTTGCGTCGAGCCTCGATCAGATCGGTCCGTTGACGCGTACCGTGGAAGATGCGGCGCTCGCGTACGACGCGATGGGAGGTTACGATCCGATGGATGCAACGTCGATCGATCGCCCGCTCGAAACAACCGCCGATGCGCTGCGCGACGATTTGAAAGGCCTGCGTGTCGGCATCGTGCGCGAGTTCGATACGCAGGCGCTCGGAACCGATCTCGACGCGCTCTATCGTGCCGCGTACGCCGACCTCGAACGCCTCGGCGCGGAACTGGTTGAGGTCTCCCTGCCGACGGCAGATTACGGCGTGGCCACCTATTATCTCATCGCGCCGGCGGAGTGCTCGTCGAATCTGGCGCGTTTCGATGGGGTTCGCTACGGACTCCGCGTGGAAGGCGACGACGTCCGCGCGATGTACGACAAGACGCGCGCCGCCGGTTTTGGACCGGAGGTCAAGCGCCGGATTCTCATAGGAACGTACGCGCTCTCAAGCGGTTATTACGACGCATACTACGTGAGGGCACAGAAGGCGCGAACGCTCGTCGCGCGTGACTTCGATCGCGCGTTCGCGCAGTGTGATCTGATCGCGTCGCCCGCTGCGAGTTGTCCGGCATTCGTGTTCGGCGCGAAGAGCGACCCGTATAGCATGTACCTAATGGATTACTACACTATCCCGATGGCGCTCGCGGGACTCCCGGCGCTCTCGGTTCCGTGCGGATGGGTCACACCGCAATGGGGCTCCGTGCCCATGCCGATCGGACTACAGCTCGCGGCGCCGCTCTTCGCCGAGCGACTGCTGCTCGGCTCCGCGCACGCCTACGAGCGCGCGACGCGGCATGCGGCGGCGCGTAAGCCGGCGCTGGAGCGAGCTGGCTCGTGAGCGGTGCGTACGAGGCCGTCATCGGCATCGAGTGCCACGTCGAGTTGCGTACGCGCACTAAGATGTTCTGCGGCTGCGTCAACGAGTTTGGCGGCGAACCAAACACGAAAGTCTGTCCCGTCTGCCTAGGCATGCCGGGCGCGCTTCCGGTTCCAAACTCGAAGGCGCTCGAGCACATGGTCACCGCGGGCCTGGCGTTCGGCGCTGAGGTCCCGGCCTTTTCGAAGTTCGACCGGAAGAACTACTTCTATCCGGACATGCCGAAGGATTATCAGATCTCGCAGTACGACATGCCGCTCGTCGTCGGCGGCTCGGTCAAGTATTGGCTCGAGGACGGCACCGTTCGCGAATGCCGGCTGACGCGCATCCACCTCGAAGAGGATACCGGCAAGTCCACCCACGCGGGCTCGGGCGACGGGCGCATCGCCGGCAGCGCATACTCGCTGGTCGACTTCAATCGTGCGGGCGTGCCGCTTATGGAATGCGTCTCCGAACCGGAGCTGCGGAGCGCCGCGGATGCCGTGGCGTTCTTGGAGTCGCTCCGTCGCACGCTGCTCGCGCTCGGCGTCAGCGACGTCAAGATGGAGGAAGGCTCGCTGCGCTGCGATGCCAACGTCTCGATCCGCCCGGCCGGTTCTTCGGACCTCGGCACCAAGACCGAGATCAAGAACATGAACTCGTTCCGATCGGTGGAGCGCGCGATTGAAAGTGAAATCGCGCGTCAGATCGAGGTAGTAACCACCGGCGGCCGCGTCCTTCAGGAGACGCGTGGCTGGGATGAGGTCAAAGGCGTCACCCACTCGATGCGCAGCAAGGAGGAGGCGCACGACTACCGCTACTTCCCCGACCCCGATCTCGTGCCGTTGGAAGTCTCCCGCGACGACGTAGACCGGTTGCGCGCGTCGCTGCCGGCGCTTCCCTGGGAGCGTTTTAACCGATACACGCACGAGTACGCGCTCGGTCCAAAACAGGCGACGCAGCTCATCGACAACCCATCGCTGGGAGCGTACTTCGATCGAGTCGTAGCCGCTAGCGGCAATCCGCAGCAGTCGAGCAATTTTGTGCTCGGCGAGCTCTCCCGCCTCGCGAACGAAACGAACACAGCCGTCGCTGATTCGAGCGTCTCGCCGGAACACGTGGCCGAGCTGATCGCGCTCGTCGAAGGGCGGCGCGTCAACTCGAAGATTGCGAAGGAGCTGTTGACGCGCATGTGGCAGGGCGCGGGCTCGCCGGGCGAGATCGTCGAGCGCGAAGGCCTCGCGCAGACGAGCGATCCGGCGGCGATCGAGCGCTTCGTCGACGACGTGCTCGCCGCCAACCCTGCCGTCGTCGCCGAATATCGAGCCGGCAAAACCAACGTCATGGGCTTTCTCGTCGGCCAAGTGATGAAGGCGTCGCACGGCAAGGCCGATCCGGCACTCGTCAACGAACTGGTTCGTAAGAAGCTCTGCTAACCGACGACCGTACGCTCGAGGCGCTCGACTTTCTCGCGGTGCGCGATCGCGTCGTCGGGGCGACGCGCACGCAGCGGGGACGATCGTATGCGCTGAGGCTGTCGCCGCACTCGGACTTCGAACGCGTGCGCCGCGAGCAGGCATACACCGAAGCCGTTCGTTCGCTGATTGCGGGATCGGATTTCCGCGTGATGCCCGCGATCGAGACCGAACCGTTTACACAGGCGGCTGCCGCGGGGCGCACGCTCGGTGCGAGCGACCTGCACGCGATCGGCGAGGCGATTGCCGCGGCCGCTGCCGCGCACCGTGTCGTCGGCGAGCAGTCCGAACTGCGGGAAGTACTCCACGGTTACACGTCGCTGCGCGATCTCGGTCGCGTGATTGCCGATGCCGTCGACGAACGGGGAACCGTGCTCGACCGGGCTTCGCCCGCGCTCGGCCGCATTCGGCGTCAGCTCGCCGGTGCGCAATCCGACGCACGCGACCGCGTGAACGCGATCCTCGCGTCGGCGAAGTACGCCAAGATTATTCAGGATCGGATCGTGACGATTCGCAACGGGCGCTTCGTCATTCCGATCAAATCGGAGTTCTCGGGGGCGCTCCCGAGCATCGTGCACGACACGAGTGCCAGCGGACAGACGCTGTTCGTCGAGCCGATCGCGGCACTCGACGCGAACAACCGCGTTCGCACGCTGCAGATCGAAGAGGAGCGCGAGATCCAGCGCATCCTCGAATCTCTATCGCGCGGCGTCGGCACAAACGCCGCAGCAATCGAGGCCAACGTCGAGATGCTCGCGCGCGTCGATCTTCTCGCAGCGAAGGCCGAGCTGGCACAGCGAGGCGGCTGCGTTGCGCAGCCGCCTCGCTGTGCCAGCTCGG
>DATASC010000200.1:0-2068 GCA_036269355.1 Candidatus Cybelea sp.
TGCATCACGCTCTTCTTGCCCGGGGAGCGGTTTGCACAAAACGAGCGGGATTCGTGCAACCAAGGCCTCGGCACTGGTCAGGCCGCCGGGCTTGGTGACCAGCACGTCGGATGCGTGCATGTAGTCATAGACGTTCTCCACGAAGCCCAGCGCGCGCACCGGATATTCGACGCTCTCGGCGGTCTCCTTCAGCCGGCGCCCGATCCGCGCATTTCTCCCGGCAATTGCTACGGCGGCGAGCGGAGCGCGAACCGATCGCAATGCGTTCAGGATCCGCTCGACTGGAGCGATCCCGAGCCCGCCGCCCATGAGCAGCACGACGCGCCGGTCTCTGGGCAGATCGAGGCGTTCGCGTAGCGCGTCGCGAGTCTCCGAGTTCTGCGAAAATTCGCCGCGCACCGGAATCCCGGTCGCGAAAATCGACGACGCGCGAACGCCGCGCGCCGTAAGGGACTCGCGCAGCGCGTCGGTCGCGATGACGTAACAGTCGATGTTCTCGTGAACCCAAAACCCGTGAACGGCGAAGTCGGTGACGATGGCGACGACCGGCGGTGCGTCGGCATAAAGCTTCTTATATTCTGCCATCGCACCGCACGGAAAGGCGTGGGTGCAGACGACGACGTCGGGGCGCAGCCGCTCTATCAGCGGCCGCAGGTTGCCGGCGGTGAACTGATGCGCCCAAACGCGAAATCTTCCGACCTCCGTTGCCCGCTCGGCGCGCGCGTAGATGTAGCGGTAGAGCTGCGGAATGGTCTTAACCATGCGCAGGTAGCCGTCGGAGACGACGCGCGCCAGAACGAGCGCGGCGTACTCGTACGAATCGACGACGGTCGTGTCCGCTTGCGGGTCGATGGATCGCAGCGCGCCGGCGACGGCGCAGGCGGCCGAAAGATGCCCGACGCCGACGCTCGCCGAGAGAAAGAGAACGCGAATTAGTTTGGCTCCCCGTTCTGGTCGGGAGTATCGTCGTCTTCTTCGGCAAAAGCGAGAAAGTCGTCGAGAATCTCCTGCGCCAGGGCGTCGTCCTCGAGAAGGTTTCCCGCAGCGTCGGTCACGACGAACTCGTCGTCCTCCTCGGCGTTGCGGCGAAGCACCGCGTACGACGCACCGTCATCGGCATCTTCGAGAATCCCTACGACCTCGAAGGGCAACGACTTTCCGTCGTTGGTTTCGATATAGAGCGTCTCGCTGACTTCGAGCGGGCCGCGCGGAGCCTCGCTCTCACCGTTCGAAGTTCCCATCAAAGCCTTTCCTTCCACCGAGTTGCTACAGGCAGCGAGCGACGTTCGCCTGGTGCTCGGCGAGCGTCTTTGCGAAGACGTGCCGCCCGTTCCCGCAATAAACGTAATAGAGATACTCGCCTTTCGACGGATCGAGCGCCGCCTCCAGCGACGGCAGACCCGGGTTCGCAATTGGGGTAGGGGGCAGGCCGCTGTGCACGTACGTATTGTACGGCGAATTGATACGCAAGTCGGCGAAGCTGAGACGAGTCTTGTGCTCCGGCAGCGCGTACTCGATCGTCGCGTCTAGCTGTAGCGGCATGCGCAGCCGCAAGCGGTTGTAGATCACCTCGGCGATCTGCGGCCGGTCGATTTCGCTTTTGGCTTCGCGCTCAACGAGTGAGGCTACGGTCACCACTTGCGGCACCGTCATGCCGAGCCCGCGAGCGCGGCTCTGCGCGTGCGCGGGCAACTCCCTGAAGAACTGCGCGATCATCAAGTCGGATACTTCGTCCGGCGAAGCCCCGAGCGGCACGAGGTAGGTGCTCGGGAAAAGATAGCCTTCAAGGCTCCCCGTCGGCGTGCCGTCGACGACGAGCCGCCGGCGCATGAACTCACGGGCAAACTGCCCCGCCGGACCGATTCCCGTGCTTTGCAGCCGCTGCGCGATCTGCGCCGCGGTAAACCCCTCCGGAATCGTTACCCAGGCGGCGACTTGCGCGCCGCCGGTTACGAGGGCGCGTAGGACCTCGCTTTGCGTCTGATGCGCCGGAAAGCGATACTCGCCCGCGCGTACCGCCGACTCCTCGCCGCGAATGTGCGCCAGAATGCGGAAGCTCGCGACGTTG
>DATASC010000201.1:0-27525 GCA_036269355.1 Candidatus Cybelea sp.
TCTCGGCGGGGTTCGTCGAGCCGGGCATTAGGTCGGCGCCGGAGATGCGGAAGATCACCGGAAAGTCTGCGCCGGCGCACGCGCGAATCTCCCGTAAGACCTCGCGCGGCAGGCGCATGCGCCGCTCTACGTCGCCGCCCCAATCGTCGTCGCGGCGATTGGTTAACGGGGAAAGAAACTGGTTGAGGAGATAACCTTCGGACGCCATGACTTCGACGGCGTCGAAGCCGAGCTCGCGCGCCCGCACCGCGCCCCGCGCAAAGTCACCGATCGTTTCCCGAATCTCGTCGCCGGTGAGCGCGTGGGGTGGATCGGGCGAGAAGCGCGACGGTATAGCCGACGGCGCGACGGGCCGCAAACCGAACGACGCGTAGAGCGCGTACCGCCCGGCGTGGAAGAGTTGAAGCGCGATTTGGCCCCCTGCCTCGTGCACGGCGGCCGCTGCTTGGCGCAGTGGCGGAGCTCCTTGCGGATCGTTGATAAAGCTGTAGTTGCGTCCTCCCGCGCCGACGCGGCTTACCGAAGATCCGCCCGTAACGATCAAACCCGCGCCGCCGCGCGCCCGCTCCGCGTAGAACGCCGCAAGCGCGGCGCCGTCGCTTTCGATGCCGAGGTGCATCGAGCCCATCACGATGCGATTGCGAAGTCGCAGCGAGCCGATCGAACCCGCAGCGAGCGCGTGCTCGAACACCGGCCCCGTTACGTCAGCGAAAGCGGCGGCGACGTGTCGGAGTAGAACGGCGGCGCGATGACGCTCAAGCCGCCGTCGACGCAGATCGTCTGCCCGGTGATGTACTCCGATTCGGGAGCGAGCAGAAAGGCGATCGTGTCGGCGACCTCTTGCGTCGTGCCCATCCGGCCCTTCGGTATCTTCTCGAGCACCGCATCCATCGGCGCCATTCCCGGGACGCGTTCGTAGAAATAGGCGCAGGATTCGGTATCGATCAGGCCGCCGTTGACGGCGTTGACGTTGATGCCGAGCGGCGCGAACTCGACCGCCATATAGCGTACGAACGCCTCGACCGCGGCCTTGTTTGAACCGAGATTTGCGTAGGTCGGATAGGCGCGAATGCTGCCGTAGCTCGAAAGCACCGCGATTCTTCCCCCGTCTTTCATCAGCTTGACGGCGCGCTGGGCTCCAAGGACGAACGCGCGGACGTTGAGGTCGAACGAGCGGTCGAGATTGTGCGCTTTGAGCTCGAGAATTTTCTTAAACGAGCTCGCCGCGGCGTTTGAGACGAAGTGATCGAGCCGGCCGAACTCGGCCTCGGCGGCGTCGAAAAGCAGATCGATATCTTCCGCCGTCTCCATGTTCGCCTGTACCGCGATCGCCCGCGAGCCGAGTGCCTCGATCTCGCGAACGGTCTGCGCCGCCAAATCGGCGTTACGAACGTAGTTGACGACGACGGAGGCACCCTCGCGCGCGAGCGTCAGCGCCAGCGCGCGGCCGATTCCGCGCGAGCTGCCGGTGATCAACGAGACTTTCTTCTCGAAGCGGCGGCTCACGCGCCGCCTCCGGCGCTTCCGAGCAGCGAGCGCGCAATAACCGTCTTTTGAATTTCGTTCGTCCCCTCTTCGAAGCGCTGGGCGCGCGCGTCGCGATAGACGCGTTCGATCGCGTTTGGCTGCCAAAAGCCTATTCCGCCGTGAATCTGCAGCGCCTTGTCGGTGACGCGCGTGAGCATGTCGACGGCCTGAAGCTTCGACATGGAGGAGAGCATGGGCGCTACCGAAGCGCCGCGCTCCCATTCCCGAGCCGCGTGGAGCACCAACTGGCGCGCGGCCTCGATGTCCGTCGCGTTCTCGGCGATCATGAAGCGAATTGCTTGACGCGCTTCGAGCTTCTTGCCGAACGTCTCGCGCTTGCCGGCATAGGCGACGGCCAGTTCGTGCGCGCGGCGCGCCAGCCCGACGCAGCTCATCGCAACCGAGATGCGGCTCGGCGTGAGAAATCCGCCGAGCGCGATTTCCAGCCCCTGGCCTTCGCCGCCGAGGCGATTGGCGACCGGAACCGGCGTGCGATCGAAGTGCAAGCGTGCGTGATCGGTGCCGCGAACGCCCATCGACTCATCCATCTCGACGACCGTGGCGCCCGGTGCGTGCCGATCCACGAGCAGCGCGACCGTCCCGTCAGCGCCGCGGGTGCCGGCGATTCGCGCGAAGAGGAGCCAGTAATCGCAGATCGTTCCGAAGGTAATGAGATGCTTCTCGCCGCTCAAATAGTACGTATCGCCCTCGCGCACGACGCTGCAGCGAAGATCTGCGCCGGTCCCCGCGGTGGGCTCGGTCAACGTAAAGGCGATCTTCAGCTCGCCTTGCACCGATGGGATGACGAACGTGCTGCGTTGCTCCGGCGTCGCGAATCGGTCCATCGCGCGCCACGTGCCGTTGACGACGTGGACGATCATGCGAATTGAGGCGTGCGACATCGAGAAGAGCTCGATCAGCTCCAAGAAGCGCGCGAAATCGATGCCGCGGCCCCCGTACTCGTGCGGTGCGGCAAGCGAGAGATAACCCCGCGCGCGCAGATCGTCCCACAGCTCGCGCGGGACGCGACGCTCGCGTTCGATTCGCTCCGCCCACGTTTCCGCCGGTCCGGCGACGTATGCCGCGATCTCGTCTTTCAGCGCGGCGAACTCCACTTCGTCGAACGCGGCGCGGTCGACTTTTTTCACGATATCGCTTCCTTCAGGCGTTGGTGCGGGCGTAGCCCGCGGGCGCGCTCGCGCAGCGCGTACTTCTGTACCTTGCCCGAGGGCGTCTTGGGAAGTGCGTCGACGATTTCGAGCCGCTCGGGCCAGTAGTGCTTCGCAACTTGGCAGGCATCGAGATAATGCTGCATACGCGCGAAGTCGAGCGTCGTGTTCCGGCGTAAGACGACGAACGCGCAGGCGCGCTCGCCCAAACGCGCGTCGGGCATCGCAACGATCGCGATCTCGGCCACGGCTGGGTGATCGCTGAGAAGCTGCTCGACTTCGGCGACCGGAATCTTCTCGCCGCCGCGGTTGATGACGTCGCGCACGCGTCCCGTAATACGAATGTAACCCGATTCGTCGATCGCTCCGAGATCGCCGGTGCGAAACCATCCGTCGGGAGTATACGCCGCCGCCGTCCACTCGGGGTGATCGGCGTAACCCTCGAACATCGTTGGAGAGAGAACTTCGAAGTGACCCTCCGCGCCCGGCGGCAGGGTGCGTCCCTCCGCGTCGGTGATGCGCAAACGGATCGCGCGCAACGCGCGGCCGTCGGTACCCCAAACCTTTGCGGCTTCGTCGCCCGGCGCCGAGAGCGAACCGAGACACGACTCGGTCGTGCCCCAGGCCCCGCAGACCGCCGTGCCGAGAATGCGCGTCGCCCGTTCGGCGAGGCCGCGCGGAACCGCCGCGCCGGTGGCGACGAAGATGCGGAGCGCCGCCGGCGGCGGGTTGCCGTCTTCGACGGCTTTGACGAGATCGGCCAAGAACGGGGTCGCCGCCTGGACGAAGGTTCCGTCCCAATCGTTGAGCGCGCGCAATGCGCGGGGCGCGTTCCAAGCCGGCTGCACGATCTGCGGAACGCCCATGACGATTGCCAGCCACATGCCGTACAGGAAGCCCGTCTGATGGGCCAGCGGTGACGGAACGAAAATCCGATCTTCGGCGCCGAGGCCGAGATGCTCCACTTCCATTGCGGCGGCGCGCATCAAAACGTCGTTGCGATGCAGCACGCCCTTCGGCTCACCCGACGTCCCCGAGGTAAAGAGCAGCTGCGCGATAGCGTTCGGCTCGGGACGTCGCGCGTCGAGCGCGCCGCCGTCGACCCTAACGGCGTGGAGCGCCTCCTCCAAGCGAATCCAGTTCACCGAACCGTTCGCGTTGTCGGCGGCAGGCATCGGATTCGCTCGCCGCCCGCTCGCGGTTACGATGACGTGTTCGAGACGCAGCGGCAGATCGCCGCTGAAGATTGAGGCTTCGCTTAGCAGCGACGCGATTTCGCCGGCGGGATTTCGTCCGCGCGCTTCGTCGGGCACGACGAGAACGCGCGCTCCCGAGCGGCGCAGGCAGAATGCGATCTCGCGTTCTCGGAAGATCGGCATCAGCGGGCAGCAGATCGCTCCGATACGCAGCGCGGCTAGAGAGATGACGACGAACTCGATACAGTTCGGAAGCTGGTATGCGACACTCTCGCCGGGGCGCACCCCGAGATCGAGCAACAGCGTCGCCATGCGCTCGACTCGATCGAGCAACTCCTGCCACGTCACGCTCACGTCGCAGTTATCGCGAGCCTCGACGACGGCGAGCTCGGACGGCCGCTCGCGAGCCTGTAGGCGAAGCAGTTCGTCGAGTGCCAGTTGCGCCGCGCGATCCGGTTCGAGCATCGGCCGGTCCGGCGTTGGCGCGGGGACGCGTCCGCTCGCGGTGGTTTCGCTGACGGACATCGGGACGCCGATAGCGCGCATCGCTTCGAGAAATTGCGGATATGAGATGCGATAGGCGTTCGGATAGGTGAGCGTGCTCTGACCTTCGGCACGCGAGGCGGCTACGGCGAGCGACATGAGAATGCGATGGTCGTTGAACGAGGAGAGCCGCGCTCCGAAGAGCTTTGCTACGCCGCGCGCGACGAGCCGGTCGTCGTGCAGTTCGAGATCTCCGCCCATGCGGTTGAGCTGCAGCATTGCGGCAACGCGGTCCGATTCTTTGAGACGCACGTGTGCGATGTTCTCGAGCACCGTTTCACCTTTCGCAAACGTGCCGAGCGTCGAAAGAATCGGCAGCATGTCGGGGATGTCGCGGCAGTCGACGCGCACGCCGCGAAGCTCGACCCCGCCGTGCTTCACGCGAATGGCGTTCTCCTGCGCGTCGTAGGTCATCGGCAATCCCATCTCACGAACGATCTCCAGAAATGCACCCTCGGGGTGATCGGGTCGTTCACCCGAAAGCCTGCCCAAGCCGCGAAAGAGGACGTCGGAGGGATGGATCGCGGCAGCCGCGAGCCCGAACGCAGCCGACCCGATGTCGGGCGGAAGCTCGAGGGTCGCCGGACGCGCCCGTTGTCCGGGCTCGACTTCGAAACGCCGCCAATCCCGCGCCACGTGCACGTGCAGATCGAATGCGCGCATCATCTCGATGGTGAGCGCGATATAGGGACGCTCGTTGATTTCGCCTTCAACCTCGATCGTAGTCGGTTCGGTGCCGAACGGAGCGAGCAGAAGCAGGCCGGATATCCACTGCGAGAGCGTCCCCGGAATCACGATTTTTCCGCCGTGCGGCCGCTGCGGCTCAATTGCGATCGGCGGACAACCGTTTGCCGACTCGAATCGCACGCCCATCGCCGCGAGCGCCTCGAGCAGTGGCCCGACGGGGCGCCGGCGGAAATATTTCTGTGCCGTTAAGGTGATCGGAGCGTCGGCGAGCGAGGCCAATCCAATCATGAAGTAGAGCGTCGAACCGGAACTACCGACCGAGACGACCCTGCGCTTGACGTGATACGGACCGCCGGTAACGACCAGACCCTCTCCGTCGACGTCGATCTTCGTTCCGAGCGCGCGCAGCACGTCCATCGTGTAGTGCACGTGACGCGCGTCGGAGAGGCCGCGAATCCGGCTCGTTCCCGGCGCGAGTGAAGCCAAGATCAGCGCGCGGTGAGCGTGATATTTGGAGTTCGGGACGAGCACTTCGCCGGCCAGCGGACCGCTCGTGCCTTTCACGAGGAGATTCATCGGCGTCGCACCTCGGTAGGAACCGTCCGAAACTTTCCTACTGCGGCGCAAGCCGCCCTGCACGTCGTCATCGCGAGAGAAGCAGTGCGGCGTTCTGTCCGCCGAAACCGAATGCATTTACTAAGAACGCCGAATACGACTCCGAGCGCGGCTCGCGCGTAACGAGATCGAAGCGGGCCTGCGGATCGATGCGTTGCGTTCCCAGCGTCGGTGGAATGAGGCCTTCGTGCATTCCGACGATGCCGGCGATCGCACTCATTGCGCCCGCGCTGGCCATGCTATGACCGATATGCCCTTTGATCGACGTGACGATTGCGGGGCGATCGGCGTACACTGCGTCGATCGCCTTCGATTCGGCCGCGTCGCCGACGACGGTTCCGGTCGCATGCGCGTAAACGACGCGGTATTCCGAGCCGGCGCCGCCGGCCGCTGCGATGGCGGCGCGCATCGCGCGCACTTCGTGCATCGCGGATGGCTCGGGCGACGTGATGTGATAGGCGTCGGCGACGCAAGCGTATCCCCGCACCCGCGCTAAGATTGACGCGCCCCGCGCCCGCGCGCGTTCGGCCCGCTCGAGAATCACGACGCCGGCGCCGTCGCCCATCACGAAGCCATCCCGATCGACGTCGAACGGCCGCGATGCCACTGCGGGGTCGGGGTTACGGGAAAGCGCACCTGCGCGTACGAGGCTTTCGTAAACCAACGGACTTAGCAACGTCTCGCTTCCGCCGGCGACGGCCACGTCGATCTCGCCGCGTTCGATCATGCCTGCGGCGAGCCCGATCGCGTCGAGCGACGACGCGCAGGCCGTGCTGATGGCGAGCTGCGGTCCGTGCAGCTCCCAATGCATCGCGATGCGCGCGCTCGCCATGTTTGGAATGACCAGCGCCATGAGTTTTGGCGTGACGTTTCGCGCCGCTTCGAGAAAGCGCGTCTGCGACTCCGCGACGAACGGAAAGCCGCCCATCGTATTGCCCAGGATTACCGCCGTGGAGTCGCTCGGCGGATCCATGCCGGCATGTGCGAGCGCCTCGTGGGTTGCGACCATCGCGTATTGCGTAAAGCGATCGGTGTTGCGCAGCGCAGCGCGCGGCAGCGCGCTCGTTTGTAGAAAATCGTCGCCGACCGCGGCCCAGAAAGCATTGCCGCTCAGGCGCTCGCCGCCGTCCATCGGCGCGATCGCGCGTCGTCCTTCGAGCAAGTGCCGCCAAAACGACTGGGTGGTGCTGCCGATCGGTGAAACGATCCCCAGCCCCGTAACGGCCACGTGCTCCATTGCTATTCTCATTCATGCAGCGCCACGCTCGCGGCCTGCCGCACGGAGGATGAAGCCCTTGCGAGGCGTCGAAGCGGGGCCGAATGGAGCGAGGCGTCAACGTGCCGCAATCGTACCGGCTGGTTCGTCGCGATGCGCGGGCCGACCGGACCGTCGTGCGCCTTCGCAACGGCGCGACGTTTGGCGGCGACGAGGTAGCGATCTGCGCCGGTCCCTGTGGCGTTGAATCGGCCGAGCAGCTGGAGGCGGCAGCAAGCGCCGTCGCCGCCTCCGGGGCAAACGTGCTTCGCGGGGGCGCGTTTAAGCCGCGCAGCTCGCCGTATTCGTTTCAGGGGCTCGGCGAAGAGGCGCTCAAACTGCTGCGCGATGCCGGCGACCGCCACGGTCTCGCCGTCGTAACCGAAGTTCTCGATCCGCGCGACGTCGAGCTCGTGATGCGCTACGCCGACATGCTTCAGATCGGCGCGCGCAACATGCAGAACTTTCCGCTTCTGCGCGAGGTGGGCGCGACGCGGACGCCGGTGCTGCTCAAACGTGGACTTTCGGCGACCGTGCAAGAGTGGCTGCTCGCCGCCGAATACATCTTACTCGGGGGGAACGAAAACGTGGTGCTCTGCGAGCGCGGGGTACGCTCGTTCGACGTCGCGACCCGCAACGTACTCGACATTTCGGTCGTGCCGCTGCTCGAAGAGATGACGCACTTGCCGGTTATCGTCGATCCGTCGCACGCGGTCGGGATTGCGCGGCTCGTTCCGTCGATCGCGGTGGCAAGCCTTGCGGCAGGCGCGCACGGGCTCTTGATCGAGGTCCATCCCGATCCAGCCAACGCTCTTTCCGATGGCGCGCAATCGCTCAACTGCGCGCAGTTCGAACGGTTGATGCAGCGCTTGGCGGCGATTGCCGAGATCGTCGGCCGGCGATTGCCGAAGCGTTATCGGTTGGTGAGCACCGGCAACGCGTCGAGTCCCGACGCAGCGGTGCGGTCGAGCAAGAGCGGCGTCAAGCTGGCGTAACCGGCGTGCACGGCGCCGATATCGGTGCCGAGCGTTTCGCGATCCGTCTCGAAGGGCGATTCCCAGGCGCGATAGTAGCGAATCGCTCCATCGTGTTCTTGACCGACGATCCGCCCGCAAATTCGCTTGCGGCCAAGCCGCGTCACGGCGATGCCGGCGATCGACTCGAGAGGAAGATTCGGCACGTTCAGGTTCCAGTACGCGGCCGCGTCGCGTAAATTCGCAAAGGCCTCGTCGATGCAGCGTCGCACGATCGCCGCGGCGCTCTCCCAGTAGCGGTGTCCCCCCGGATCCTCGTGATTCGAGGCGAGCGAAACCGCGAGCGCGGGGATGCCCAGCAGCGATGCCTCCACCGCCCCGGCGACGGTACCAGAGTAGTTGACGTCGTCGGCCAGATTCGGCCCATGATTGATTCCGCTTACGACGAGATCCGGCAGCGTCGCCAGCTCCGTCGAACCTAGAAAGACGCAGTCTGCCGGCGTCCCCGAGCACGCGTACGAGGTTACGGCGGCGTCGTGGCGGCGCTCGATCGTAATCGCCTCGTCGGCGGTAATCGCATGCGAGACGCCGCTGCGATTCCCCGACGGTGCGACGACGATGAGCGAGTGATCGCCGCAGAGCACGTCCACGAGCGCTTGGATTCCCGGCGAATCGATTCCGTCGTCGTTGGTGACGAGGATGCGCAACGAGCGCTAGGCCACGCCCGGAACGAAGCGCAGCGCCAGGCCGTCGATGCAGTAACGCAGGTGCGTCGGCGCCGGACCGTCGTCGAAGATGTGCCCGAGATGGCCGCCGCAGCGTCCGCAGTGTACCTCGGTGCGCTTTTCGATCAGCGCGTAGTCGGATTGAGTGCGCGTCGCGTTTGGCAAAACGGTCCAGAACGATGGCCAGCCGTCGCCACTGTCGTACTTCCATTTCGAGGAAAAGAGCGCGAGATCGCAACCGGCGCAGCGATACGTGCCGGAGCGCGTCTCCTTGATGAGCGGACTCGAAAAGGCCGGCTCCGTCCCGCCTTGGCGGAGGATTTCATAGCGGTCAGGCCCGAGCAGCTCGCGCCACTGCGCGTCGCTGTGGCTAACGGCGTACGTTTCGGTTGCGCCGGATCGGCGCACGCTCGAGCTGAAGAGAGCGAGTCCGGCGAGCGAGGCTGCGAACTGTGCGCGCTTCATCGCGCGAGGTTCGGCACGATGTGACACGCGCCGCCGTTCTTTTCGAAGTATCGCTGGTGGTACGCTTCCGCCGGCCAAAAGCGCGGCGCGGGAAGAATCTGCGTGGCGATCGGACGATTGTGATTGCGCTGCTCCCGATCGCGCGACGCTTCCGCGAGCCGTTGCTGATCCTCGCCATGCGTGAAGATCGCCGAGCGGTATTGATCGCCGACGTCGGGACCCTGACGATTGAGCTGCGTCGGATCGTGAATCTGCCAGAAGGCGTTGAGCAGATCGTCGTAGCTCACGCGCTGCGGATCGAAAGTAACCTCGACGGCTTCGGCGTGCCCGGTGGCGTGGCCGCAGACCTGGCGGTACGTGGGGTTGTCGACGTTGCCGCCAGTGTAACCCGATACGGCATCGAGCACGCCCGGAACTCGCCGGAAAGCGTCCTCGACTCCCCAGAAACAGCCGGCTGCGAAGGTTGCGGTTTGCGTCGTCATACGTCTTTAGAACGCCGCAGGACGGCGGCCGGATTCATCGTCAGAACTGGGCCATGAAGGCATCGATCGAGTCCTGCGCTACCCCCGCGGCGAGCAGGCGGGCAGCGAGCAGCTCGCGGTCTTCCGGCGGCGTCACGAACATGAACGGCGCGGCCTCGCCGCTCGTCGCCGCGACCGTGCACCAATTGGCGGCGGCCGGAACCAACACGGTCTGATACGGCGTCAGCGTCACGGCATGGTCACCCGCGGTAACTTCGAGCGGCGCCTCGAGCGACATTAGGATCAACGGGCGTCCCTGCGACACCATCGTAGCGGGCTCGCTGCCGGCGACGATTCGTTCGACTACGAAATGTTGGTCGGCGATGAGCGCGGTTCGCTGCAGCCCTTCGAATTCGTACGAAATCTGTGCGAGAGTTCCGGTAGTCGCGGCCCGGTAGTCGAGAACGTCCGCGGCTTTTTGCACGTGGAGCTCGCGCGGCTTGCCGTCGAGGCCGACCCGGTTGTAGTCGAACATGCGATAGGTCAGATCCGATGCTTGCTGCGTTTCGAAAACGGTGAGCCCCGGCCCAATCGCATGAACCATCCCGTGCGGAATATAGACCGTGTCGCCCTTCTTCAGCGCGACGTGGCGCAGAATCTCGCCGAGCGTTCCGTCGGCGACGCGCCGCTCGTATTCGGTGCGCGAAGTGTCCCGCGTCCAGCCGTAGACGATTTCCGCGTTCGGTTGTGCGTCGAGCACGTACCAGCATTCCGTCTTTCCGAACGCCTGATGTTCTACGCGCTGTGCGTATGCGTCGTCGGGATGGACCTGTACCGAGAGCCAATCGTGCGCGGTGATGATCTTCGTCAGCACCGGAAAGATTTTCGTCGGATCGAGATCGCCGAGGAGTTCTCCGCCCAGCTTGGTGCGGAGGTCCGCGACGCTCGAGCCGGCCAGCGTCCCGTTGACGACGCGATCCGTATCCCAGCACTCCCACGATTCACCCAAGCGCGCTTTCGGGTCGCCGTGTTTGCCGTAAACGCGAACCAGCTCGTCGCCGCCCCATACCTGCGTCGTCAGCTTCGGATCGAGGACGTAAGGGTAGATCGTTGCGTTTTCCACTCGCCGCGTACGATACGCGGCGTTCGTACGGAATTCCGGCCGTGCGGCGCGAAGGGGGCCTCGTGCACGAGCTCTACGTGGGAATCGGCTCGAACCTGGGGGACCGGCAAGGCAACATCCTGGCCGCGCTGCAGCGCCTGCGCGCGCGCGCGCAAATCTCCGCCGTCTCAGCGTTTTACGAGTCCGCGCCTGCCGGCGGCGCCGGCGGCCCGGCCTATCTGAACGTTGCCGCGGCGATTCGCTCCGAGCTCGACCTCGAAGCATTCAGGCGCTTTGCGCGCGACGTAGAGCTCGCCGTCGGCCGATTGGGCTCGAGTGCGAAACTAGCGCCGCGTCCGATCGACGTTGACTTGCTCGTCTACGACGGTACCGTCGTGCAGCCGCATCTCGATGGTCGACCGTACAACCTCGCGCCGCTCGCCGAGATCGCACCGCATCTCGTCACGTCTCCGGTCAACGGCAGCGTGCGCCGGCGCGAGCGCGGGTTGCGCTTCGATACCGACCGGCAATCCGAGGCGCCCGAGATTCGCCTCGCGCTCAATCGCGCCGGCGTCTCGCGCGTTCGCCGCGTCGTGCATCTCGAAGTGGACGGCGAGGCGCGCGTCTACAACGGCGAGTTCACGATGGTCGCCGACCTCGCGGCCGACAAATCCGGCGTGCATATGTCGCGATTCGCAGAAATTTTGGAAGAGGCGGCGCTCGACGTCCTCGCTCGCGATGCGAAACCGGCTCGCATCGAACGGCTCACCGAAGCAATCGCCCGCGAGATCGTGCGCAGCCAACGCGCGGTTCGCGCAGACGTGCGGTTGCGTGCCGAGTTCGGGCTTGAACGCTGGACGCCGGTGAGCGGAAAGCGCGGCGAGGAGACCTACACGCTCGTCGGAATCGCACATGCCGACGCTTCGGGAACGCGCCGCGTCGTCGGCGTCGAAGCCGAAGGGATGACGGCCTGCCCGTGTGCGCAAGCGATGGTGCGCGAGCACGCGCTCGCCGAGCTTCTCGACGCGGGATTCAGCGAAACCGACGCGGCGCGCGCGCTCGACGCGCTTCCGGTCGCGACGCACAATCAGCGGGGGCGCGGCTCGATTCTCCTGGGGGTCGATGAAGCGCACGCGGACGTAATCCGCGCCGAAGATCTCGTCGAGATCGTTGAAAACTCGATGTCGAGCGAAACCTACGACCTGTTGAAACGCCCCGACGAATTCTTCGTCGTCAACAAGGCGCACCACAACCCGCGTTTCGTCGAAGACGTCGTGCGGGGTATCCTCGCCCGCGCGCTCGACATGTACGCCGACCAAGGCGACGAAACGTTCGTCTTCGCCAGCCATGTGAACGAAGAATCGATCCACAAGCACGACGCCTTCGCGGAAGGCTTCGGTCTCTTCGGCGAGCTGCGTACGGAGCTGCGCGGGGGCGCCTCCGGAAACCGTACCGATCTCGCCGAGTGGCTTCGCACTCGTCCTTCGGCGGTGTTGGTTTAGTTCGACCGTTCCAGCGCCTCGATCCGCGCGCGAAGCGACGGGTGCGAGGCGAAGAAGAGCTCGTACCAGGCCGGCGGGTCTTCGTCGGCGAGATTCTGATCGCGTAAGCGGCGGAACGCCGCCGCGCCGCCCGCGGCGTCGCGCGTCGCGGCGATCGCGAACCGGTCGGCGGCCCACTCGCGCGAGCGCGAGAATGCGAAGAGCAGCGGGCGCAAGAGCTGCGTCGCCACCAGCATGATCGCGTAGATTCGTGCGACGAGCAGCGGATGGCCGAGCAGATCCTCGCGGTCGCGCTTCGATGCGCCTGCGTTTGCGACGAAGAAGAGCGTTGCAGCGAGCGCTTCGCCGAGCGCGATCATGCGCCACGTGTCCTTGTTGACGTAGTGGCCAAGCTCGTGTGCCACCACGAACTCGGTCTCGTTCTCCGGAAAGGCCTCGATCAACGTGTCGCCCAGGACGATGCGGTGCGTCCGTCCGATGCCGGTAACGAAGGCGTTCGCCTTGCGCGTCTGCCGGCTCATGTCCATGCGCAAAATGTCGGCATCGCCGACGCCGAATCGCGCCGCGAGCCTGCGTAGGCGTTCCTCGAGCGATCCGGTCACGGGTTCGAACTTGTTGAAAAGCGGAAGGATGTAGATCGGCACGATGACGTTCGCCGCGACGAAGAGCGGCAGCGTGCCGAGGCTCGCAAACCATGGCCAGCGGCGCGGCGCGCGGCGGAGGGCCTCACCGAGCAGCGTCGCTAGGAAGGCGCTCAGCGCCGCACCGAGCAGCGCGCTCTTCACGTACTCGCCGAGCCACGCATGTCGCGATTGTTCGCTCAAGCCGAAACGCCGTTCGAGCGTGTACTCCTGAACGAACGATGCCGGGAGGTCCGCAAGCGACGAGACGAGCGAGAGCGGAGCGAAGAAGAGCGCAGGGCGCAGCCATGCCGGAGCGCCGTGCGTGACGCGATCGAGCCTTTCTGCGAGCGGTCCGTAGGCAAAGGCGAGAAATCCAACCATCCCGCGCATCGTCTCGGCGACTTCGAGTCTCCGGCGGATCGCGCCGTACGCCGCTGCGTCGCGCGCGCGGGCCGGCGACGGCTCCTGCCACTCGCGGAGGGCCTGAAGCGCGCGCAGTGCAGCGTAACCGAGCGCGAAGCCGGTGCCCGCCCCGAGGAGCGCCTTGCGGGCGTTCATCGCCGGCACTCGCGCGCCGCTATCGCCCGTACGCGGCGCGAAGCTCGCCTTTGGCAGCCTCCAACACTTTGAGCTGCTTCTTGGGGAGATTCTTGCCGGCGCGGTTGATGTAAAACGTCAGCATCGACATCGCCGACCGGTACGGCGAACTCTTTCGCCGCCGGCTGCGATCGGCCGAGCGTTTCAACGAAAGCGCGATTGCCTTGGGATCGCCCAGCGTAAAGACGTCGCGGTCGAGATCCAGAGCGTTGCTCCTCTCGGTCGCGTCCTTCGACCAATATTTCCCTGCCATAAGGCTTCATTATTACCCGCTCAAACAATCGAGATCGTTTCCTTCGGCTTGGGATGCGCTTCGATCGCAGCGAGCAGTCGTTCGCTCAGCACGTCGCAGATCGGATCGTCGAGCTCTTCGATCCGGCCTTCGTCGGCGAGCTGCGCCTTCGCCGGGTCGATCGGTATGCGCGCGAGCACCGGCGCGTGCGCGAGCTCGGCGACGCGTTGCGCGTACGACGGCCCAAATATTTCGTAGCGCCTGCCCGTATCCGGCGCGTCGAAGTACGACATGTTCTCGACGACTCCGAGAATCGGCTTCTTCAGCTGATGCACGAGGTTCGCCGCTTTGCGCACCACCATTGTCGCCAGCGCCTGCGGCATCGTCACCAGCACGACGCCGTCGATCGCGAGCGATTGCAGCACGGTTAGGGGCGCGTCTGAGGTGCCCGGAGGAAGGTCGACCAGCAGGTAGTCGAGATCGCTCCACGTCACCTGCTCGTAGAACTGGCGGATGACTCCAGCGACGATCGGTCCGCGCCAGATCATCGCGGTATCTTCGTTCTCGGACAAGAGGTTCGAGCTGACGATCTCGATCGCGCTGCGGGAGATCGCCGGAGCGATGAGCGGCTGCGGCTGTCCTTGCGGCGTTCGTTTCACCGGATCGGCGGTGATCGACAGCGGCTCGCGCAGACCGAAGAGCTTGGGAATCGACGGTCCGGTGATGTCGGCGTCCAGGATTCCGACCCGCAGATGACGGCGCCGAAGTCCGATTGCAAGCAGCGCTGTGACGAGCGACTTCCCGACGCCCCCCTTTCCGGACATGATCGGCACGACGTGTTCGATCCGCGCACGCCCGCTGAAGCTCCCGGGCGCGCGGCGCGCCGGCTGCCGGTCTTCCTCGCGAATTGCGGGAGCGCTGCCGGTGCGGCGCGCACTCTCCAGTGCGGCGACGATCGGTTCGACGCGCAGGCCGTGCGCTCGCGCACCCTGCTCGATCGTCTCGTATTTGCTCACGCTGCAGCCGCTGCATCCCAACCCGAAGGCGGTCATGACCTCGGCGGCAATGGGAAGCTGCGCGACGAGCTCCTTGATGTTCGTCTGTGGGGAAATCTCGATCTCGGCTGCGGGCATGGCTTCTCCGTTGAACCTTCGAATCGCGCGTCGGTATGCACCTTGTCGAACGCGCTCGAAGCGTCCTCGCCGGCGGTTGCGATTCGCCCGTCCGCTCAGGCTGGGGCGTTTCCGCTGCGATGTTTGTCCAATCGTCGGCGCGCGGCGCGTATGCGTTCGACGAAGAAGGCCGCCGCTACGTCGACTACATTATGGCCTATGGCCCGCTTCTCTTCGGACACACCCATCCGGCACTTACGACGGGCCTGGACGCGCTGGCAAGCGGCGGATTCGTTTGGGGAAACACGCACGCCGAAGAGATCCGGCTTGCCGAACGCATTCGTGCGCATCTTCCTTCGATGGAACGCATGCGTTTCGTCACGAGCGGCACCGAAGCGATGATGAGCGCGATCCGGGTCGCGCGCGCGTTCACGGGACGCTCGAAAATACTGAAGTTTGCCGGGAACTATCACGGGCACTTCGATCTCGCGCTGCTCGATGCAGGGGCATCGGCGGGAGCGGGTCGCAGCGGCATTCCCGACGGAACGCGGCGCGACGTCGTGGTCGCGCGCTACAACGATCTCGCATCGGTCGACGAGCGCGCCGCGGCGGTTGCCGGCGACTTGGCCGCGATCGTGGTCGAGCCGATCTGCGCCAACATGGGCTTCGTTCCACCGGTCGACGGCTTTCTGGAAGGACTGCGCCGGCGCGCGGCGCGGTGGGGCGCACTGTTGATCTTCGACGAGGTGATCACGTGGCTTCGTTTCGGTCTTGGCGGAGCGCAATCGCACGCCGGCGTCGTGCCCGACATTACCGCGCTCGGCAAGATCATGGGCGGCGGCGCGCCGATCGCCGCGTTCGGCGGCCGCGAGGCCGTTCTCTCGGCGCTCGCTCCCGATGGCGAGACGTTCACCGGCGGCACGCACGGGGGCAATCCGTTCTGCGTGGCGATGGCGCATCGCGTCCTCGATCTGCTCGAAGCGCGGCCGGCGTATTACGATTCGATGCGGCAACGGGCGACGGAGCTCGCCGATGGGATTCGCTCGATCCTCGCGCAACGCGATCTGCCGTATGCCGTCGTCTCGCAAGAGTCGATCGTCGACTTCAAGTTTCGCGCCGGAGCAGCCAACCAAAACTTCGACGACGCGCGGCGGGCCGATCGCACCGCATATTCCGCGTACTATCGCGCCATGCTCGAGCGCGGCATCCTGCTGCCGCCGTCGCAAAACGAGGTGATGTTCGTCTCGACGGCACACAGCGAGCGCGACGTCGCGGAGACGCTCGACGCGATTGCCGCGTCGCTCGACGCGGTCTATCCCTTGCTGCCCGGCACCTCACACGACTCGAAGGCGAAGTCGTAGAAGCCGATACCGTCGCCTTTGGGCGAAAGCTGCAGCGTCTTCGTTCCGAAGCGCTCGTTCATGATCAGATCGTACGCTCGCGGCGCGTTCACCGTAACGTACGACGCCCCGTGGTCGTCGTAGCGAATGTCTTTTCCGGCGTCGCCTTTGGCGACCGGATGTCCGTCTTGCATAACGTCCACGCGCGTCGAGCCCCCGCTCTCCGGTTTCATGACGGCGATCAGCTGGATCGCGTGGTAGCGAAGCATGAGCGAGCCACCGCTCTCCGCCGAAACGGCCGCCTGCGGCGTGACACGCCAATAGCCCTGAAGGTAAACCTGGCCGTCCTTCGGGTCGCTCGTGTTCGCAACGTAGTTCGCGTTCTGACCCGGTTCGCCGGATGCCGGATCGGCGACGCCTTGATGACCGACGAGAATCTCGTCGGTCTTCGGATAGCAGACGGCGCCCGGTTTGTCGTAACTGTCCTGTGGCAGCAGCGCCATGACCGGCGGCAGAACGATTTTCGCGTCGCCGGCTCGCAGCAGCATCTGAATGCGCGCTTCCGTCTGTTGGTAGGCGCCTTCGCCCAATACGCTTTCGACGAGCTCCCCGTTCTGATTGTAAAGAAATTCGTGCGGCCAGATCGCGTTGTCGTAGCGCTTCCAGACGTTATACTTACTGTCGAGGACGACCGGCCACGTGATGTCGAGGCGTTTTGTCGCCGCCAGCACGTTCGCGCGTTCGCCCGAGAAGCCGAACTCCGGCGTGTGAACGCCGACGATCACGAACCCTTTGTCGTGGTAGCGCCGATACCACTCGCGCAAATACGGCAGCGTGCGCAAGCAGTTGATGCAGGTGTACTCCCAAAAGTCGACCAGCACGACCTTTCCGCGAAGCTGCTCGGGGGTGAGCGGATCGCTGTTGATCCAGCCGACGTTTCCTTCGAAGCTCAACATTTGGTTCGAAGACGCGGGAACGGCGGACCGGGGAGCGGAGAGGGCGACGAAGCAGGCCGCCGCCGCGGCCCCCCAGATGCGCGCAGAGAGCCTCATGTGCCGGTAACGTTTTGCTCGTGAGGCACGTGACGCCTTCGGAGGCGAGGGTGGGGTCCGCCCGCACGCGAGCGGACCCCGGGGCACGAACGAGTTAGATCTTGAGCTGAAGCCCGAGGAAGACGTTCAGCGGCGGCGGGACGACGTTGAAGAGCCCGTTTGCCGGTCCGTACGATTGCAGTTGCCACGGTTGCGGCGTAATCCCGTTGGCCTTCTTATCGTTTGGGCCGGTGCCGTTGTAGAAATTCGAAACGTAGAGATTGTCGAAGTTGTTTCCCTGGGGAACGTAGTAACAGACGTTAGCACCGGGCGGATACGCTCGCGTCCACGGCTCAACAGAACCGCCGAAGCAATCGTGGAAGAGATTGGTCGCGGTCAGTTGCAGACGGATCTTCGGATTGAGGTCGTAGCTGACCGAAACGTTTCCGACGACGATGCTCGGGCTCACGTACTGACCAAAGTTGGCAAACGTGCCGGTCTGCGGGTTGGGGATATAGAGATACCCGTACGGACTCGCGCCGGGCGCGATTGCGGTCGTGTAGTTGCATTGCGTAGCGGGGAACGAAACGCCCGCACCGGGGACCTTTGTCACGAGCGAGTTTGCGGCGCAAGAGCGCGGGTCGCTGCCGATGATGTCCATCGGTTCGCCGTAACGCGTTCCCGAATCGAACTGCAGACTCGGCGTGACAGCGAGCGCATTGTGGCGGTAGTTCAGGAGCAGGCTGGACACCCACGGCGACTGATAGAGATTGGGGATGTAGTTGAGACTCGGCCCGACACCGATGTTCGGGGCCGGATACCAGGCCGATTGGCTCTCGAGCGGCTGCGGCGACATCGTGTAATACGGATTGAGGATGTTGCCGGAGCCGTTTCCGCAGTTCGTAGTGCCGCGTCCAAACTTGCCGGTGGACGCGTTCGCTGGCGTGTAGCACGGAGAGCCTCCGCCGGCTTTCGTTAGCGAGTTGAAGTAGCTGACGGCGTTGTTGAGCACCGAGATCTGATTTGGTGCCCCGCCGAGTCCCTGGAACTGCACGATCGCGTTCGTGTAGGTGACGGAGAGTTGACCCGACACGCCGTTGCGGCTGAAGTCGCCCTTGCTGAACTGGAACTCTGCGCCCATGTTCTTTGCCTCGCCGTAGGGGATCTGCGTTGCAAATCCGCGCCCGATGAAGACCTGCGTCTGCCAGTTCGTGACGTCCGTAAAGAACGGCGTGATCTTGAAGCTCATGTCCGTTCCACGAATGTGCCGTTCCAGCGAGAGGTCGTATTGGCCCGACGAGATTCCCGGAATCGGATGGAAGGGCGTAAAGTATCCGAGATTCATGCTCGAGGCCCAGACGCTTCGGTCGTCGCCGCTCGCGGAAAGGTATTGAACCGATGCCGAGAGCGGTGGTTGTACGAAACGTCCCGCGGACGCGCGCCAGACCGTGTCCGGCGATTCCGTATACGTGCCGGAGATGCGCGGCGACCAGTAGGTGAGGCCATATGAGTTCGGCGAGTTCGCCGTAAAGAGCGGAGCGGCGAATCCGTCCTGCGTCTTGCCGTTGGGATGCACCCACCCCTTGGACCCGCTGGTCTGCTCCGATTGGTTGACGGCCGTGTCGCAGTCGCCGTTGACGTAGAAGGGCGGCGGCGGAATCGGCGGGGCGAGCGACGGCGTGATGGGTTCGGTCAGGAGCTGATGGGTCAAGACGTTATAGCAGGTGTAATTTGCCATGACGTTTGCGTAGAACTCCGTCGCCGGCGTCGCCGAGTTCGGAAGGTCGTAGACGTAGTTGTCGAAGCGTAAGCCGGCGTCGAACAGGAACTTGTCGCTCGGTCTGAACTGGTCGGTAAGCGAGAGCGACGTGAACTTCGGAAGCACGGTGTTGAGCGATCCGGTCACCTCGCCCGACCAGAGCGTGTTCCACGCGGCCTTCGACCCTGGGGCAAAACCGGTCGGTCCGGCGCCGGCATTGCTCGTCCAGCACGCGGGCGATGCCGACGACGTCGCACAGGACGGGTTGACGAGACCATCGCTCGCGGTATCCCAATAGCTGCTCGGCGAGCACGGGACCGCGCTGCCGCTGACGGGGTTTCGGCAGACCATCGACGATCCCGATCCCGACCAGTATCCGATCGGGGAGACGGCGGCGACGGTGCCGTTGTTGAACCGCATCACGTTCGCGGTCGTGTAGTTGCTGGTAAAGGTGAGCAAATTCTTTTCGTTGATCTGGTCGGAGAACTGCAGCTCGCCGCCGGCAGTGTGCGTGTCGAGCTCGTAATCGTACGCGCCTTGCGCCAAGGCGAGCGCCTCAGGCGAGTTGATCAGCCAGTCCGAATAGAACGAGTAGCCGAAGACCCGCAAGTAAGCGCTGCTGCTCAAGGCGTGCGTATACTGCAGCTTTTCGATGCCGGTATCGTTATTGAGCGTCGTCCCCGCGTTCAGAGGCGCGGGCGCAAAGAGCGCTCGGTTCGACGGGCTCGACGGAAAGTAGTAGTTGCTCGGCGCCGTTATGCTCGTCGGGCTCGAGGCGATCGCCGTGCCGAACGGTTTGTTGTAAACGATGCTGTCGAGCCACGGCACGCCGGGATTATACGGATACTTTCCGCTGCCGTAGACGCCGCCGCTGCACCCGGCCTGATTCGCGCAGTAGGGCAGGCCCGTGTTGATCAAGGTGTACGGGTCGACGCCGAACTGCGTCGGCGTGTCGTAGGCATACGTATTGAGCGCCGAGGCGCTCCAGAGCAGCTGAACGTCGTCGCGCAGCCCGTTTTTGTGCGGAATGCCGACGTGCAGGTTGACGATGTTCTCGCGGTCGGTGATGAATTGATTGAGCGCGGCGATGCCGCTGAGCCCGATGAAGCATCCGCCGTTGCCCCAGGGCATCTTGCTGAAAACCGCCGGCGGTGCCCCCGTGACGTCGTTACAAATTGCGGTTACTCCCTGACTGATCGGACCGCCGCCCGAGTAGAGCGCCTCGGGGCCCGGTTGCGAGGCGAGGCTGGTGCCGTTTTGATTGTCGAGATACCGGAAGGCTTGGTTGTAACCGGAGAGCGCGACGTAGTATGAAAAGTTCCGATCGGGTGTCGAGCCGCCGGCCTCGACCGCGGCTTGGTGATAAAACGTCGGCGTCCCGATCGATCCGCTGAAGCTTGCGTAGCCGGGATAGGTGCCGGTCTTGATCACCTGGTTGATGAAGCCGGAGGTTCCCGACGTCGAGATCGAGGCGGGGCCGCCCCCGGTATAAACCTGAAGCTCTTGCAAGCCGAGGCTCGATTCGGTCGACGTGTTGTAGTTGTCGAACGCGCGGTTTACGGGAATGCCGTCGTACTCGAAGCCCGTATAGTAGGTGTTCTGTCCGCGAATGAACGTCGGCTGCATCCAGCCCATTTGCCCGATGCCGACGAGCACGCCGGGCACCGAGGCCATCGCGGAGTACGCGCTTTGCAGGCTTCCGCCGCCGCCGAGAGCCGCTGCGGCTGACGCTTGGGCGGAGTTGACGCTGTACATGTCGCCGCCAACGCCGGACTTCACCAGCGATGCGCCGGCCTGCGAGGTAACCCGCACGATCGTCTTGAGCTTTTTCTGAAGCGTCAGAACGATTTGCTGGGTCTGGTCGGCAAAGACCGAGTTGCCCGGAAACGAGGTTGGCTGATAGCCCTCTTTTGCGACGGAAATGGTGTACGTGTCGGGTACCAGCGCGAGAAACAAGAATCGTCCGTGCGCGTCGGTCGTCGTCTTCGCGACCTGCGATACGGAAGATGCCTGTACGCTCGCACCCGCAACCGGAGCTCCCGCGTCGTCGCGAACCGTGCCGGCCATGTTGCCCGTGACTCCCGCCAGTGCCCACGTTTCCTGGCAGAGAAAGACGACGAGCAGCACGACGGCCGCGGTCGCGCAACGGATGGTTCGCTGCACTGTCATTTGATTTGCGTTTGTTCCTCTCGTGATGATCCGAGTTGTCGCGCGGGGGTACGCGTTCGTCTCGGCTTCACGCGGCGTCGCACGTGCGACCTTTTGATATCGGTTGAAAGAGCCGGCGCGCGCGCGACATTTGCATCAACAACGTTCACGATGTCCCGCGCGCAACGAGATGGTTGCGCGTCACAAAAGTGCGTTGATAAACATTTGAAAGTTTATGAACTGGCAACCGGAGATGCAGCCGTACGTCGCGAGGTCGCCGGTCTACGCGTTCGGGTCGTTCCGTTTCGATCCCACGCGGGGGCTGCTCTCGCACGGTGCGTCGGTCGTACCGTTGCCGGATCGCTTGGCTCGACTGCTCGTCTTATTGATTCACGCCAACGGCTGCGTTATCGACAAGGAGACGATCGCGATGCGAGTCTGGCCAGAGTGTACCGTGAGCGACGGGAATCTCTCGCAGCACATGTACATGCTGCGCCAACTCCTCGACGAGCGTGCGAGGGATCGAGCCTACGTTATGACCGTTCGCGGCAAGGGATACCGGTTCGTCGCGCCGGTCAGCGTGGTCGCACCCCCTTCGATTGCGGAGCTGACGGTGGCGGCAGACGGCGATGCCGACGCGTTGCTCGGCGGCGCACCCGAGGCGCTGCACCATTACTGCCGGGGTGCGTACTTGATCGAAAAGCGCACGGCGAGCGCGCTCGCCGCAGCTGCAGAGCAGTTCCAAGCGGCGCTGCGAGTCGAGAGCTCGTACGTGCCGGCGCTCGTCGGCTTGGCACGCGCCCACACGCTGATGACCGGATATTGGTACGCTCCGAGTTCCTTCACGCTTCCGCTGGCGAAGGCCGCGATCGTGCGCGCCCTCGAGATCGACCCATCCTCGCCCGAAGCGCGCGCGACCCTTGCAAGCATTCTGCTGCTCTCCGACTGGAACTGGGCCGATGCGGAGCGCGAGATCGAGACGGCAATACGGTCGAATCCGAAATCGGGTTCGGTCTTCATTGAAGCGGCGTGGATCTACATGCTCAAGGGGTCCGGCGCTCAGGCAATGCGTCAAATGCAGCGCGCGCTGCTCGTCGATCCCTCGTCTCCCGTTCCGCAGCTTTTTTTGGCGCGGCTCTTCCTTCACGCGGGTGCGTACCAACGCGCTATCGACGCGTTTTCGAACCTTATCGAGACGGGTCCCGACTTTTTCATCGCGCGGCGTCACCGCGCTCAAGCGTTTATTCTCAACGCGCAGCCGGCCGAGGCGATCGCCGACCTGCTGCAGCTCCCGCACGATCCGGCGGAGGACATCGCGATTCGTCTGCCCCTCCTAGCGCGAGCCTACGCCGACTGCGGCGATACCGATCGCGCCTTAGGAATCTATCAGACGCTTCTTGAGCTAGCGCGTACGGAGTACGTCGTGGGCTTCAATCTCGCAACGGTCGCGATCGGTTTGGGGCGGCTCGAAGAGGCGCTCGATCACCTCGAGCGCGCCCTCGCACGTCGCGAACCGGCTCTGCTGATGCTGCGCACGCTGCCGTGGTTCGAGCCGATCGTCAAGCGCGCGCGCTTCAAGGCGGTGCTGCGCGCCGTCTGGCCCTTCGAACCGACGACGCGCGGCGAACTCGATTATTCGCGCGTCGCGACGGGATAGACCGCCGGGCTGCGCAAGCCGTTGGCATCGACGCTGCGCACGCCGAGCACGTAGTCGTCCTTCGAAATCGGAACGGTCGCCTGGGTGACGTCGCCCACGTTGCGCGCGTACTCCCACTGTGGCGCGTCGGTCGTGCGCCAGAGAATTTCGTAGGAAACGGCGCCGGCTGCCGGTTTCCAGCGAAGGGTCGAGTCGTAGCCGAGCTTGCGCAGCACCATCTGCGCGCCGTCGGGGGCCGCCGGTCCGAGCGCGAGCGTCGCGAGCGCGGCGACGTTCGCTTGGGTTACGCGCCGCAAATACTCCGCGTCGATATACTGCGGCAGGTCGCCGTACTGCACGCCGTTCTCCACGCGAACGTCCTGATGTTGGTGCGTAAAGTTCTCGTGCGCTTCGACAAAGCGTATCGCCGCCGCATAGCCGGCGTCTTGAAACGACTCTTGGTCGCCGCCACGGAGAAAGCGATCGGCGCGGAAGATTTGCCGCACCTCGAATCCGGGAAGATAGACTGGGACGAGCTCGGCGATGAAGCGCGAGAGCTCGCGCGACGGCGAGTCGTTCTCCGAGCCGACCAAGTTGACACGATCGATCTGCGCGTTCGACGGGATTCCCTGGCTGAAGACGCGGACGACGTTCCCTTCTGAGGCGCCGTCGCCGCCGACCGAGTTTCCGATGATGTCGTTGTTGAGCACCGCAAGAACCGGCGCGTGCGCGGCTGCGAGCTCGCGAGCGTAGTGATTCGAACCCCACAGCCCGAGCTCTTCGCCGTCGAAGCATGCGAAGACGATCGTACCGCTGAACTGCATCGCGGCCATGACCCGCGCGGTCTCCAACACCGCCGCGACGCTCGAACCGTTGTCGTCTGCGCCGGGGGCGGTTCCCGCGCCGTCGATGCAGCGGCCGTCGCAATCGTCGAAGTGGCTCGACATGATATAGATGCGTCCCGGAGCCGTCCCTCGCAGCGTCGCGATGACGCTCGATTCAGTCACCGCGCGCGGCGTTCGCGGCGTCTTCGCCTGCAGATAGGTGTCGAGCGTGACGCTCATGCGCCCGTTCGTCGTCGCGGCGATCGCGTTGAGCCGCTGTGCGATCCAGTCGCGAGCGCCGAAGACGCCGTGTTCCGGCGTCGAGGTGCGCTCCGAGAAGTCGTTGCGGGTTCCGAATCCGACGAGTTTCTCGACGGAGCTCTTGAGGCGATCGGCCTGGACGGCACCGACCATCGAAGCGATCGGCGAGTATGGCGTGAGAGACGGCAGCGAAGCTTCGGCGCCGGTCGCGCCGAGAAGCAGCGCGCCGCCGAGCGCGAGCATCTTCATGCCGTCAAGTTGTACGCGGCGGGTCGGAGCTCCTGACCTTCACGCAGAACGGGCCAGGTCGTGAAGGCCTCGGTCTACGTATTGCGCTGCCGGGACGGCACGCTCTACACCGGCGCGACGACCGATCTCGCTCGGCGCGTCGCGGCGCACGGACGCGGCAAAGGGGCGAAATATACCCGAGGGCGGCTGCCGGTCGCGCTCGTCGCGTGGTGGCACCCGCCGACCTTCTCCGCCGCGAAGTCACACGAGGCGCGTTTCAAGCAGTTAACGCGCTCGGCGAAGTGCGCGACGCTGCGGAGCGGCAAAGCGTTCGGCTGCCGGATCTACGGAAAGCCGGAGCGCTACTCGTAGGAGTGCGCTGCGACCGCGTGCGTGGCGCGCGTCACGGCGTGGATGGCCGCGTACGATGCCTCGTAGTCGTAAGCGTCGGCCGTCATGATTGCGAGTACGTATGGCGAGTCGCCGAACGGCTCGACGATCGCGATGTCGTTGCGCGTTCCGTCGAGTTCGCCGGTCTTGTTCGCGACTGCGGTTCCGCGCGGCAGCGCCGCCGGAATTCCGTCGCGGTCGGTCTGCCCCAGCATGATTGCGATCATATCGCGGCAGTGGCGTGACGAAACGATCGTCCCGAATCCTTCGCGTGCACCGCGCTCGATCACATAGAGCAAATGGCCCATGTCGGCCGGCGTCGAGACGTTGTCGTTGTGATGTGCGATCGCGGCGTAATCCATGAACTTGCGCGCGAGGCGCGTATGCTGCAGTCCGGCGCGGCGCCCCACCGAGTTAATCGTCGCGACGCCGAAGTGATCGATCAAGAGATTCGCCGCGGTGTTGTCGCTCAGCTGAATCATCGGCACGATCAACTGGCGGACGGTGAAGCGCTCGCCGTCGCTCGCCTGGCTCATGAAATCGGAGCCGCCGATCAGATCGCCGCCGTGGAACGTCACTTTTGCGGAGAGCGCGCCCGGCCGCTCTTCGTCCGCGGCGTAGGCGGTCGTCATGATCAGCACTTTAATGATCGAAGCGGTCGGAAAATGAGTCGAAGCGTCGTAGGCGACGATCGGCGCGCCCGGCGCGAGCGTGCGCGCGTAAACGCCGATCCGGCCGGGCATGTCGCGCGCAATCCGCCGGACCTTTGCCGTTACCGTTGCCGCGTCCGCATGCAATGCTCGCGAGGCGACCAGCATCGCTGCACCCGAGGTCAGAAACGCGCCGCGCTTCACGAACCCGTACCTTGGTAGTGTCGTAAGCCCACGAGCCAAAAGGCGTATGCGGCACCGAGCCACGCCAGGCCGATAGCCGGCGTCAGCAGACCGACCGCCGGGTTGAGATGGAGTCCGACGTCGGTCTTCTGCAAGAAGTACGTTGCCGGGAAGTAGTTCATGAAAGCAAAGGGGAGCACGAATGCCAGAACGATGCGGACGCCACGTGTGTAGATGCTAATCGGGTACCGAGTGAAGTCCTGTTCGAGCGACATTACCACCCAACGCAACGTATCGACGCGAATGAACCAGAACGAACATGTCGCCACGGCCAGGGATATACCCAGGTCGATGAGCGCCCCACCGGCGACTACGAGCGGCACGAAGACGACGAAGACCCAGTCGACGTGCACGTTCGCCGCGACGGTCGCCGCCGCGAGCGTCGCCACGGCGAGAACCAAGCCGTCGGGCACGATCTGCTGCGGCACGGTGAGCACTTGGAAGAGCGTGTCGAGCGGGCGCACCAGGAACCGGTCGAAGCGGCCTTCACGAACGTAATCGGGAACGCTGACGACGGTGAAGAAGACCGTATTATGCAGTTCGTGTCCGGCCATCCAGAGCGCATAGAGGAAGAACATCTCGCGGAAGTTCCAGCCGTTCATCGATGGAAATTGACGCATCGTAACCCAGAGCGCGCCAAGAGCCACGCCGTGGTAAACGATCGTAAAGACGAACCACATGACGAAGTTTGCCCGGTACTCGAGCAGCGTCAGCAGGTTGATCCGCCAATATTCGAGATATGCCCGCAACACGGCTAAAGCGTTTCGGTGCCGCCCGGACCGTACCCGCGCGGTCGCCCTTTCGGCTCGATCTCACGGTCGACGCGCTGCGCCGCCTGGCGAGCAACGTCGTCGACGTCGTCGGTCCGGATGGCACGTACTATCGCGCGCTGCACGACGCAGCCGGAACGGAGCTCGTCGCTGTGCGTGCGCACGGCGCGGCGAGCATCGACGTGCGCGCGACGGGTCCGGACTCCGAACGATGGGAGCCGGTCGTGACGCGCATGCTAGGGACGCAAGCGGATTTGCGCGAGTGGTACGCGCGCAGCCGTGAAATCGATTGGCTCGCTCCGATCGTGCGCACGTTACGCGGGCTAAAGCCGCCGCGATATGCGACGCTGTGGGAGGCATGCGCGCACGCGATTCTCTTTCAGCAAATTTCGATCCACGCGGCGGCGTCGATCATGCACCGAGCCGTCGAGATGCTTGGCGACACCGTCACGGCCGGCACGGTCCGATGCGTTGCCTTCCCGCCGCCGCAGCATTGGCTGGAAGCGAGCGACGCGCAACTGCAAGGCGCCGGCATCTCGCGCAACAAGATCGCGCACCTGCGCAGCGCCGCCGAGGCCGTCGCGTCGGGACTTATCGGCGAGGCACTCCTGGACGGCGTCCCGACGCCCGAGGCGGCGGAACGGCTCTGCACGGTCCGCGGCATCGGCGCCTGGAGCGCCTCGGTAATCCTGTTGCGCGGGCTCGGCCGGCTCGATACCTTTCCCTTGCGCGATTCGGGCGTCGCGCGGACGCTGACGATGCTCGCCGGGCGGACGCACGTAGATCAAGCGGAGCTTCTGGAGCGGCTCGGGCCGGTCAAGGGGATGCTTTATTACCATCTGCTGCTGGGGCGGCTGCGCAACCTCGCGCCTCGCTGAACGGTCGCACGGTATGTGACGTCATCCTCAGTACTCGCTCCCTCGTTTACCGTCGTTCGTTCCGGCGAGCGCGGCCATGCCGACCACGGCTGGCTCGACACATACTACTCATTCAGCTTCGCCGATTATTTCGACCCGCAGAACGTCCACTGGGGCGCGCTGCGCGTCTTCAACGACGATCGGATCGCACCCGCGGAGGGTTTCCCGCCGCATCCGCATCGCGACATGGAGATCGTGACGTACGTGCTATCGGGCGAGCTCGCGCATCGCGACAGCATGGGCAATCGCGGCGTCGTCGGTCCCGGTGGAGTGCAGTTCATGAGCGCCGGCACGGGCGTACGCCACAGCGAGTACAACGACAGTGCGACCGAGCCGCTGCACCTCGTGCAGATGTGGGTGCTTCCTGGCCGCACGGGAACCGCGCCGTCGTACGGCGAGATGGCGTTCGACGTCGAGCAACGCCGCAATCGCTGGTTGACGCTCGTGAGCGGCGATGCGGCCGTCGACGCGCCGATTCGCATCACTCAGAACGCGACGCTGCGCGTCTTCAACGACGATCGGATCGCACCCGCGGAGGGTTTC
>DATASC010000202.1:0-21313 GCA_036269355.1 Candidatus Cybelea sp.
GTTCGGGACTTCCGAGCGCGCCGGCGATCGCGCAGATGCAACGGACAGGACGCGCGCATGCGGAGCGCTCGTGGATGGCCCCCGACGCGGCGAAGGCGGACCTGCTCTACGTCTCCGACTTCGAGACGAACGACGTCTACGCGTTCTCGTTTCCAGAAGGAAAACTCGTCGGCAAACTCTCCGGCATACTCAAGCACTTTGTATATCCGGCCGGCTTGTGCGCCGACAAATCGGGTAACGTGTACGTTCCGGATAGCGCGAATGCAAACGTGCTCGAGTACGCGCACGGCGGAACGAAGCCGTTGCGGACGCTTTCCGATCCGGACGAGTATCCGTACAGCTGTGCGGTCGATCCCGTTACCGGCGACCTCGCCGTCGTAAATCTCGAATCGGTCAGTGGCGCGGGCGGGATTTCACTCTACAAGCACGCGGCTGGCCATCCGGTGAAATTCAACTATGGCTTCGTCTATAAGTTTTACTTCGATGCCTACGACGCTAAGGGGAATCTGTTCGTTGACGCCAGCTACCAGGTGCCGAGCCAACCCTTTACGTTCATGGAGCTGCCGCACGACGCGAAGTCGCTGCGTGCGATCACTCTGAATAACGATTTCGCCATCGGCGGGGGGGTCGCATGGGACGGGGCGCACGTGGACGTCGCCGATTCGAGCGTTTCAAAGGTCTATAGCTTTTCGATACCGCGAAAGACCGGAAAACTCGCCGGCACGACGCCGTTGCAAACGTGCCGGTTCGTGACGCAGTTCTTCGTCGCCGACAAGACGATCGTCGCCGCGAGCTTTCACGGTAAGAGCGTGCTGTTTTGGAAGTATCCCGCCGGTGGAGCACCGGTGAAACGAATCGGCGGGTTCGGCGAGCCATTCGGCGTGACGCTCAGTCGAGCGGCGAGTCACACGTGATCGGAAGACCAGGCGACCTCCGCGCGTTCCGCTAAGGCAGCGTCGAGCGCCGCTTCGCCCTCGCGGCTCAGTGGGGCCATCATAAAGATCGAATGCTTACGCGCGCCGACGGCCGGCTTCGGTAAAATTTCCCGCGCGCCGCTGGGCGGCAGCCACCCAGAGAGGCGGCGTAGGTCGCCCGCAGCCGCACGTAGCAGCGGGCCAATAATGCGTTCGCCGGACCGGTCGAAGCCGAACTCGCGCACAACGTAGACGTCCTTCTCCGGATCGCGTACGCCCAGAATGTACGCTGCGGCTCGGCCCCTATGCCGCGCGATCAGATTCGTTTCGTATCCGCTTCGGTACGCGGCGCCCTGGCGCGCGCACGTTCGAATCCATTCCCAAACGGGTGCGCTGCGCGCAAACCCGAGCACGGCGCGGCGCTCCATACGATCGTAGAGGCGCCGCACGTCTTTCCAATCGTCGCCGGGCGTTGTCAGATCGAGTCGCGCCGAGGGAAGCAGGTCGGCGCGCACGGAGAACCGGCGCGAGGGGAGAGTACGAAAGCCGATCGCGGCGTAGAATTGCGGGCGGATGTCGGAGAAAAGGTAGGCGAGGTCGTATCGGTCGCGGTGCGCTCGGTCGAGCGCCATCGCAACCATGACGCTGGCATATCCGCGTCCGCGTTGCTCGGGCGGCGTAAAGACTGCCCCCAAGCCGATCGCTCGCAGTCGTTTTCCGTTGTGGCGCATCGTCCGGTCGTAGTGCTTAAAGGTCGCGACGCAGCGCCGCTGCTCGAAGAGCCCGATCGTGCGATAGCTGCGGCGCCCGTACGCGCCGCGCGCGATTTCGAGCGTCTGGGCGGCGTAATCGTCAAAGCTGCGGCCGCCGGCCCAGAGTGGCGCGGTCTGCGGCAGGATCTCGCGCGCGTACCGGTCCGCGGAAATTTCGCGCAGTCGCACCGTCAGTTTCGAGCCGAACGGAGTTCCTCGAGGAACTCGGGCGCGCTGATGCCGCGCGTCGGCGTACCCGCGGCCGTGACGAGTACGCTCTTGCGCGCGCGCCGCATCGCGTATTCGAAAGCGCGGCGCTCGCGCTGGTAGTAGCGGCGCTCCGCCTTCGAGCGAAATAGGTAGTAGCTGAATTTCGCGGTGCGAGAGGCGCGTGCTTCGCCGACATTGTCTTTCGGTACCATACCGAGTCGCGGACTGAAGAGGAAAGAGTCAGGCGAATACCAGCGCGGAAACGCGTCGGGTTTCACGTTCGCTACCACGACGCGATCGAACTCGAGCCCCTGCGCCGACTCGACGCTGAGCAATCGGACGAATCCCTCGCGCGATTCGTTCTCGCGACGGCTGGCGGTATCGAGCGATGTGGCGGACGGCCCGCAGTTTATCCGTGCTTGCGCGTACTCGAGCACGTCGCCGACCGTCGCGTGCGAGTTCTCGGCAAGGAACGCATTGAGCCGGTCAAAAAGGCGTCGCAGTATAATTTGCTGCGCGCGGGCGCGCGCCGAATCCGGCTCGCCCTCACGCGCGAGCCCGTCATTCCAAACGGTGCGCGCGAACCGTTCGAACGGCGCGCCGTGCATGAGCTGAAGCCAGCCCTCGCGCAGGCCGCGAAAACGTCGCAGGCGCGCCGCTGCATCGTCGCTCAACGCACCGTCCTGCTCGCCGCGAATGACGTTCCATCCGAGGCGCAGGTCGCGCTGCGGGTTCCAACGGCTCGATCGAGTCGTCGGGGCCGGCTCTTCGTCGAACGCAAAGAGCGGCCGCTGCGGATCCGGCGGCTCGCCGCAGAGGACGGCCAGCGTTGCGTCTGATAAGGCGAGTGCCGGATTCACCAGCGTTCGCAAGAGCCATTCGTGCCGGAAAGGGTCGTAGACGTTCCACAAGAGTGCGAGCGCATCGAGCGCGCGCCGATCGGAGAATACGTTCGTAGCCCCCGCGAGGATTGCAGGGACGTTGCGTTCGAGCAGGGTGTGCTCGTAGAGTTCGACGGTTCGCACCGACCGAAAGAGCAGCGCGATTCGTTCCGGTCTCGTCCCTTCGGCAATCCATTCGCCGATGCGTTCGGCAACGGCCTCGGCTTCTTCGCGGATCGTGGGGAACCGCCGGGCCTCGGCGACCGGTTTGCGGCGCTCTTCGCGCAGGACGACGCGATGATGCGCCGCCGCGAAAGCGTGCTCGCCGAGGGTCATCCGCACGCCGGCGATCGCGGATGCGGGGTCGCCGCAGAGCGTCACGCCTGCGAGGCCCTCGCCGAAAATCGCCGATAACAGCCGCAGCTCTCCGTTGGTGAGGTCTTGCGCTTCGTCGACGAACGCGAACCGGCACCGTTCGCGCAGTTCCGCGGCGCAATGAGGATCGCGACGCAGCATATCGGCTGCGAGGAGGACGGCGTCGCGTCCCGTCATGCGTCCGCTCGCACCGACGAGCACGGTGTAACTCTCGTAAAGACGCGCCAGAATTTTCGCGAGGTCGATCTCGCGCCGCTGCTGGCGGAGAAGCTCCCGCGCGGGCGCGTCGAGCGAATCGTGATACTTTGCCTTAGTCGCGGCGATGAGCGCGGGGTCGGCCAGGTTCGGCGGGTGCGCGTAAAATTCAGTCGCGCCGGCGAGTGCCTGCGATAGAAACTCCGCCGGCTCGACCGCCGCGTCGCGCAATCGCCGAATCAGTCGAAAGGCCGACTCGACGAAGCGCTCCGGCGTGCGCAATCCGGGAACTTCGGGATCGAGCTGATCGCGCGCAATTTCCTCCCACTCCAGCGCAAAGAGCGTCTCGCAGACGTGAAGGAAATGCCGTTCGGCCTCAACGTCGTCGACGAGCTTCACCGAGATTCCGAGCGATGCCAGCACGGTCGCGGCAAGGTCGTCCTTGCTTTCCTGAGATGCGAGCACGAGGGGTTCCGCGTCTGGAGCGAGCGCCCGGGCCCGCGCGACGCGCTCCCGCAAGGCGGTGCTCTTTCCGGTGCCCGCCGCACCGAGGATCGCCATTGCCGCATCGAACGGCGCCTCCACCGCTCGTCGCTGGTCGTTGCTCAGTTCGAGTGCGATCAACTGCCGAAGCGCCGGCCTTCCGCGGGTGGTTTCCATCTGCAGGCCAATGCGTAGTTGCAGTAGTTGCAGGGCGATGGATCTTCCGCCGGCGCGAAGCTGCGGATACGCCCCGACGAGAGCTCGTCGCTCAGCTCGATCATGCGCCGCTTCGACCGCAGCAACTCGTCGATCCCGATGGTCGTTCCAACCTCGACAACGATCGGCCGAACGTCCAGTAGCGCATCGCGCAAGGGAATCAGCACCAGCCGCGTGACCCGGTCGCCGGCAGCGGTGCGCGCCCAGTAATAGAACGGCAGCTGAAAGTCCTCAAAGCGGCGCACCTTCTCCACGTATTCGGCCGGGCTCATCGCGATGCTTCCGGTCTTGTAGTCGACGACCCCAACTCCACCCGAGCGCTCGTCGCGGTCGAGACGGTCGATATAACCGATGAATTGACGGCCTTCGAGGTCGAGTTCGGCCGCGACCTCGCGCCCGAGAACTTCGAATGGTCCGGCTTTCGCCTGGGCGAGCAGCCAGTCGACGTAGCGCTGAGCGGTACGCTGTGCGCGGCGAACCTGGAGCTCGAACTCGACGCGCGTCGCGAACCCATCGCGATGGCGTTCGAACGCCCACGTGATACATTCGCGAACTCGTCGCCGCATTGCCGCCTCGTCGGCGCCGTTCGGGCGCGGAAAGTCGCCATGAAAATCCTCGAGCGCCAGGTGAAACGCCGTGCCGTAGGCGGCCGCAGCCGAGCCGCGGTCTTCCACCGCCGCGCACGTGTACCTATAAAACCACTTTCGCGCGCACTCGGCATACGTGTTGAGTGCGGATGCGCTGAAGTGCCGTTGCCACGGAGCAACACCGCTCTCGCTCTCGCGCGGCAGCGGTTCCATAAGATCGAACTCCGGGCCCCATTCTTCGGTTTCCGCACTCGAAGGCGCCGCGCCGAGCGGCGCCTGCGACAGCTCGAACGTTTCGGCGATCTCGCGCTTTAAAGCCTCGGCGTCCAGATCCGGCGCGAGGGAGCGAATCCGGCGTGCGCGCCGCGCAAAGCGAAGGAGCTCGTCTCGTTCGATCGCGGGCAGCGCGAGGCGGCCGGCATCGATGGCTTCTAAGATCGGACCGGTGCGCGCGGCAAGCGTCGCGTAGGCAGCACCGGCATCGTGCGGAACGCCGGAGTGCGGTGAGCGGATCGATCGAAGGAGGAAGTCCTCCGCGCCGGTGCGATGCCAGCACACGACATCGTCGACGAACGCACGCACACGCGAGGAATCCAAGAGCACCGAATAAAGTGTTACAGCTTCCACCAGGCGCCCCTGCAGCCAACGTATAACCGCCCTCGGATGCGGCGGATCATTGTCGGAGTCACCGGCGCGAGCGGCAGTCTCTACGGCTACATGGCGCTGCAGGCGTTGCGAGCGATCGGCGGCATCGAGACCCATCTCGTGCTCACCGCGGCGGCGCACCGCACGATCGAGCTGGAAACGGACATGTCCGCCGAAGACTTCGAGGCGCTCGCCGACGTCGTGCACCCCGACAACGACCTCGCCGCCGCGATATCGAGCGGCTCTTTCCTCACCGACGGCATGCTGGTGATACCTTGTTCGATGAAGAGCGCAAGCGCGATGGCATATTCGCTCAACTCCAATCTGCTCGTCCGTGCGGCCGACGTTTGCTTGAAAGAGAAGCGGAGGCTGGTTCTGGCGGTACGCGAGACGCCTCTTCATCTCGGTCATCTTCGCACGCTCGCTCAGCTAGCCGAGATCGGCGCAGTGATCCTTCCGCCCGTTCCCGCGATGTACGCGAATCCGCAGAGCGTCGACGACATCATCGCGCATACCGTCGGCAAGGCGCTCGACCAGTTCGGCATCGCGAACGAACTCTTTAAGCGCTGGCGCTCACCCTAAAAGGTTCCTTAAACCTGCGCTTCGCCGTGGGCGACGAGCCGGCGCGCGAGGTCGACGTCGCTCGTGCGATCGACGTTCACGGCCGTCTCGGGGTAGGGCGAAATTAGCGCGCGCACCGGCGCGCCGAGGATGCGCGAAGCTCGCGCTTCCGCCGATGCGATGGTCAGTCGTCCCACGGCAAACCGCGCCAGAAGGTCCCAACCGAAGAGCGACGCGAGTCTAAACGGGTGTTTGCGCGCGGCGCCGAGCCGTTCGATAAACCGCTCGAGCATTGGAAGCGCGCGGGGCTTCATCGCAACGATTCCGCCGCCGCAGAAGGTTCCGTCGCGCATCCGGGCCCACGTGTGCGGTACGTCCGGAAAGCGTTCGAGATGCGTCCGTTTTTCCACGCATCCGTAAACGACGTCGGCGCCGAGTTCGTGTAAGCGCGCGACGAAATCGTCCACCGCCGGTACGGTGAGCACCGGGAGATCCGATGCAACGATGAGCACGTCGGCGTTGGGATCGAAACCCGCCAAGCCGCTGCGCAGACTCTCGGTAATGCGCACCCCGTCCGGCCGCAGCTCGTCGGCCAGTTCTAGGTCCGGATGTCCCTTCATCACCGGAGGCGCAACAACGACGATCCTCCCTATGACGGCGGAGCCGCGCAATGCCGCGATGACGCGCCCTACGAGCGTCGTGCTTCCGATCTTGACGAAAGCCTTGTTCGGCGCGCCCGGCTCGAGACGCGCGACGTCGTCGACCGGTCCTCCAGCCAGGACCACCGCATCGATTTTGCCGTGTGTCATCCTGAGCGGAGGTGCGTAGCAGCGGAGTCGAAGGGCGAGGGACGCCATTGCGACGCGGCCGCAAATGCCGTTGCGAATCGCTCGTATGAGGGCGGAAGGGCGAGGTGTTCTAACACGTGGTCGATCTGTGCGCGATCCGCGGCCAGCGTGAAGACGCACGATCCCGAACCCGCGAGCGTCGCGTTAGCCGCGCCGGCCGCACGCAACGCCGCAATCGCCGTCGCGATCTCGGACGCCGAGGAAGCGATAGTGTCCTGAAAGTCGTTGCTCAACAGCGACTCCACGCGTGCAAAATCGGCGCGCTGCAGTGCTTCGATCATTGCGATCGATACCGAGTTGTTGCGGGCGCGCTGCGGCCGTTCCATTCGATCGATTAGCTCGTAGGCAGAGGCGGTCGAAACGGCGACGGGCGGCTTGACGATCGCCGCGTGCCACGCTGGAACGGCGCCAGCCGGCGTGACGCGTTCTCCCGTGCCTTCGACGAGCGCCGCGGTGCCGGCGAGAAAAAAGGGAACGTCGGACCCCAACGCGCGAGCGAGGCGCAGCCAATCGCGGCCGGCGAGGGAACCGTACGCGCCGTCCATTCCCGCACGAAGCACTGCCGCAGCGTCGCTGGATCCGCCGCCCAGGCCGGCCTGAACCGGGATGCGCTTCCGCAGCTCCATTCGCACGGGCGCGACGTCGCCGAGGCTGCGATATGCCGCGACCGCGAGATTGCGCTCGCCTCCGAGCTCGGGCCGATCGCAGGCAAAGAAAAACTCCGCGCTCGGCGCTATCGTCAACTCGTCCGCCAACTCGAGCGGCACCATAACGCTGCGAATTGCGTGATATCCGTCGTCGCGCCGGGCAAGCACCTCGAGAGTGAGGTTAATTTTCGCCGGGGCCCGCAGGCTCAACATGCCGACCTTCCGTTTGCCGTCGCGCGAGGAGGCGCCTTTGCGCTCCGTGCCGCATACCAGCCGAGGAACCACTATTAAATGGGTTTGAGTTACGACGCGCAGCGAAACGAGTTCTGCGCATACGTCCTGCACGAATCCCAAACGCCGTATGGGCTGCTGCTCGGGAACTTCAAGACGTACGCGCAATCGACCGCCAAGGGCGGAGTGCGCGGGCTTTGGGACGCCGATACCGACCAAATTATCTTCGGCACGCATCACATTGCATATCGTATCGGCGATCGCACGTCGTTTCCGCACCAGATCGAACGCGAACTCACCTTTCTCCCGTACGCGCAAATCTCCGAGTTTACGCTCGATCATCGCATCCACGTCACCGAGGCCTTCTTCGTGCCCTTCGGCTCGGGATTCGACCGAGCGGTGGCGTTCGTCGTCGACGTGACGCTCTACAACCCCGGGGCGGAAGAAGTGGACGTCGGAGTCTTTCCCTGGGCGATGCTGGTCGGGCAGCGCTTTTACGGCGAGCCCGAACACGAGGTGCGCGCCTGGAACGACGGGCGCTTCGTCTGTTCGAAGAATCTCGAGACCGGAGGAGAGCGTTGGTGGGGAGGATCGCGGGATCCGGTCGCGGTCGACCTCTCGCTCCGCGAGCAAGTTCTGCTCAAGTCGATGCGCCGCGGTACGCTCGCGAAGGAAGTTTCGCCGGGGACGCTCGACGACGTGACGCCGCAGCAGGCCGAGCTCGTCAGCCGCCGCATCTTCGGCGCGTTCGAATACCGGATCAAGGTAGCAGCCGGCGCGCGCGAGTCGCTCCGCCTCGCCGTGGTCTATCATAAGGATGGAACCGAACGCAGCCGCCCGGTGCTCGAGGCGCTTCTGCGCGACCCCCGCGCGCTGCACCATACGCAAGGGTACTTCACCGAGCGGCTCGCCGACGCACGTTTTCTCGTACCCTCGCCGGAGATCAGCCGCGGCGTCGCCTGGGCGAAAGCGAACATGCTGCGCATCGTCAAGGAGTATCCGCACGGCTGGGGCGCGACCAATTCGCCGCCTTCGGACATCCTCGTTTCGCGCGACACATCATGGATCGTGCACGGATTCGATTATTTCTGGCCCGAGTTCAGCCGCGATGCACTCGAAGTATTCAACCGCGCCGTCGAGGAGAGCGGGCTGATGATCGAATACGTGCGAGGCGTCAGCGGCTATAAGACCGACTACGACCTGAATATCAACGACGACACGCCGCTGCATCTCATCGCGATGCTGCACCACTACAACGCGACCCTCGACGACGCGTGGGTACGCGAACGGATCGGTCTGGTTATCAAACTTACCGACTATATGCTGACGCAGCGCGACGAGAACGGGCTGATCAACTGCCGCGCGAAAGGCGTCGACATGTACGGCATCTCCTCTTGGCGGAACATCATTCCCTATTACACGCTCGACGGAGCGGTGACCGAGATCAATGCAGAGGCCGTTTACGCCCTCGAAGCTGCGGCAATGCTCTGCGCCGTCGTTGGCGAGAACGACCATTGGGAGCGATATAGCGGCGAGGCGCAGCGCATGCGCGAAGCGATGATGGATTTTCTTTTCAACGAAGATACCGGCGCGTTCGTGCTTAACTACGACCAAGACCGCAACTATCAAGACAACTTCACAGCCGACGAGATTTTCCCGGTCCTCTTCGGCATCGCGGAGCCGGCGCAGCGGCGCGCGATTCTGGCTCGTCTCCTGGAGGCCGACTTCGTCACGCCGGTTGGGCTTCGCACCATCTCGACCGCAGACGCTTGGTATTTTCCCTCATATGGATTTGGTTTGCTGGGCGGCATTTGGCCCGACCTGACAATCTGGTGCGCCGTGGCGCTGGCGCGCAACGGAATGACCGACGAAGCGGTGCACCTGCTTAACATTTCCTACGGTGCCATGGAGGCGGGGAGTCCGCGCAACACGGTGCCCGGAGAGTTTGGCGAATGGTTCGACGGCGGCTCGCTGAGCAATCGCGGCATGTATCTCTCGCCGTGGACCGGTGCGAAGTACTTATGGGCGGTGGCCGAGACCGTCGGAGGTCTCAACGGCTATCGCACGAGCGGACGACCGCATCTCGCTCCGCTGCGTCCGAAGAACTGGCAGTGGGTTGCCGCGGCGCGCGTGCACTGGGGAGGGCGCCGCTGTACCTATGTCGTCGATTTGCGCAGCGACACGATCTACGGCGACATGCCCGAGCTTTCGGCGGAAGAACCTTTCACGTGCATTCACGCCGGTCGCGACGTCAGCGACGAAGTCGCAACCTCGCCGGTCGAGGTGGGCGCCATCGCGTTCGAAGACGACGCGGGAGCCGTACGCATCTTCGTAGGCAACCAGCTCGATCGCGCGCGCAACGTGCTCATTGAGTTTCGCGGCCACACCGCTCGTGTCGACATGGCGGCGGGCGAGCTGCGCGAGGTGCATCTGATCGGCAAGCCCAGCGACCGGCGAGCTCGCGCGGCTAAGCTCGACGTTATTCGCCCGCTGGCGCGCGTCTAGGGAATGTCTCCTTCGAGCCGATTCCCGACGATCGTGCTCGCCGCCGGCGCGGTAGTTTTGCTCGTCGCCGTGGCGTTGGGCGAGCGCATGGGTAACCGCGTGATCGGCCAGGCCAGCGAGCAGTCGCTTCAGTCGGTGCTCCCCCAGGCCGTGACCCCGGCGCCGAACGCGAGCCCGCAAGCTTACGGTCCGGACTGGAAGCGCTCGCAGGCCCTGTCGGCCGCCGGGGATCCGCACTTTCCCGACCCGCGCGTACCGCCTCAACCCCTGCCGACGCTGGCACCGACGCCAAAACCCAAGCCGACGCCGAAGCCCACGGCGACGCCGAATCCGAACGTACCCATCTGGCGGCAGAGCCCTCTCCCGACCTATGCCCCGTCCGAGAGTCCATCGGCCGAGGAATCAGGCGTGCCCGGCTCGCCCACCCCGGAGCCGAGTCCGGGTGAAAGCCTGGCGCCACCCTCCTAGCGGCGTATCCAATGTCCTCATTGGGATCGGCTGTTATGATAGGTACATGGAAAGCACTGGAACCGTAACGGTCAAGCGCGGGCTCGCGCAGATGCTCAAAGGCGGCGTCATCATGGACGTCGTCACGCCCGAACACGCCGCAATCGCACAGGAGGCGGGTGCGGTAGCGGTGATGGCGCTGGAGCGCATTCCGGCCGACATTCGCGCGGCGGGAGGAGTCGCTCGGATGAGCGCGATCGACTTGATTCGCGGAATCATGGACGCGGTAACGATTCCGGTGATGGCCAAGGTGCGCATCGGCCACTTCGCCGAGGCGCAAGTCCTGCAGCAGCTCGGCGTGGACTACATCGACGAGTCGGAAGTGCTGACGCCGGCCGACGACAAGTATCACGTCGACAAGCTCGCCTTCACAACGCCGTTCGTCTGCGGCGCACGCGATCTTGGCGAAGCGCTGCGGCGTATCGCCGAGGGTGCCGCGATGATTCGCAGCAAAGGCGAAGCCGGAAGCGGAAACATCGTCGAGGCGGTGCGTCACATGCGAGCGATCGGCGATTCAATTCGCGAGCTCTCCGTCGCCCCGAAGGAAGAGCGGGTTGCCCGTGCGCGCGATCTCGGGGCGCCGTTCGAGCTCGTTAACGAGGTCGCCGAAAATGCGCGACTCCCCGTCGTGCTCTTCTGTGCGGGCGGCGTTGCCACGCCGGCCGATGCTGCGCTGATGATGCAGCTCGGCGCCGAGGGAATCTTCGTGGGCAGCGGCATCTTTAAATCGAAGGATCCGAAGCGCTTCGCGCGCGCTATCGTCGACGCGACCACGCACTTCAACGATCCGGGCGTGGTGCTCGAGGCGTGCCGGTCGCTCGGCATCTCGGAAGCCATGCCGGGTCTCGACATTCGCGCGCTCGACGAAACGCAGCTCCTGGCACCGCGCGGCAATTGACGCGGGTCGGAGTTCTCGCGCTCCAGGGCGACGTCGTCGAGCACGCCGCAGCACTCGAGCGCGCCGGCGCGCGCGCCGCTGCGGTAAAGAGTCTCTCGGATCTCGGCGGCGTCGATGCGCTCGTCATACCCGGCGGCGAGTCGACGACCGTCATGAAGTTGTTGGAACGCGCGGATCTCGTGCGGCCGATCGCCGAACGCGTGCAGAGCGGCATGCCGCTTTGGGGTACGTGCATGGGGATGATCGTGGCCGCGCGCGAGGTCGCCGATCTCGACCAGCCGACCCTGAACCTGGTCGACATTACGGTACGTCGCAACGCCTTCGGCCGGCAGAACGATTCGGCTGAAATCGACCTCTCGATTCCCGCGCTCGGCGACGAGCCGTTCCATGCAATATTCATTCGCGCGCCGTGGATCGAGCGATGTGGTCCCGGCGTCGAGTTGCTCGCGCAGCGCGACGGTCGCGGCGTTATGGTGCGCGAGCGCAACGTGCTCGCGACGTCGTTCCACCCGGAGCTCGGCGGCGACCCACGCATCCACCGGTACTTTTTAGAGATGGTCACTCGGCAAGAAAAGAGCTCGACTGCGGCGTAACTCTGGCTCGAGATGTCTAACCGGGCCGCCTCCCCCGATGTAGAGGGAGGCTTTCAAGGGCAAATCCCGCCCGTCGAGCTTATGATTAGCGAGGTCGTCGCTACGCTCGCGCTTGCGTCGCATGCGTATCTCGCCGAAGAAGAGGGCCGTAAGGCCGACCACGCATCCGCCGAGATAGCCATCGACATCGCTACCGCGGCATTCGAACGCGTTAAAGAGCGGCTGCAACCCGAACAGCGGTTGGCGATAACCCAAATGCTGACCGAAACCCGGCTCACGTTCGTTCGAAAGCGAGGCACGTAAAGTGCTTCTTTTTAATTGCTCGGCACTCCGCGCCTCGCTTGGCGCTCCGCTCCGCTTTCGGCACCTGCTGCGCAGCGCCGAAATCTGCGCTGCACGCCCCCACGCCGACTATCGCGCCGTGGGCCCCCAAGACCTCACCGCATGAGCGAGGTTCTCGTTCTCAACTCGACTTACGAGGCGCTGAACGTTACCAGCTTTCAGCGTGCGGTAAAGTTGCTATTTGCCGGCAAGGCGGAGATGCTGCACGGGCGCGACCGTTTACTCGCGTCGCCGACGTTCGAGATCCGCATGCCCTCGATCATTCGCATGCTCTATTACATTAGGCGTCCCATGCAAAAGGTCGCACTGACGAAGAAGAACGTCCTAATTCGCGACGACCATACGTGCCAGTATTGCGGAACGCACGGCGAACGCCTGATGACGGTCGATCATATCACCCCGAAGAGCCGCGGCGGGGAGTCGACGTGGGAGAACCTCGTCTGCGCCTGTATGCGCTGCAACAATCGCAAGAACAATCGGATTCCGCAGGAAGCAAACATGACGCTGCTGCGAAAGCCTCGTCAGCCCAAGTACATTCCGTGGATCCAAATCAAACGCAATACGCTGCCCGACGAGTGGGGTAAGTTTCTCTTCCTGTATAACGTTTCGATCGACGAGCGCGTCGAAACCTAACCTTCGACCGACGGTAAGCCATGCCGCTGCAAAACCGCGTCACGCCCTTCGGAGCGATCGTCGCGCTGCCGGGGCGGGGACTCATGATGGGGAATCGCGGCGTCCTTCACGACGATTCCCGACGAATCGTGCGCGATTGGTATACCCGCCGCTGGATCGCGTGCGTGCTCGAGTTTAAAGGGATCCGGCGCACGGTGATGACGCCGCGCCGGTATACGGAGCTGTTCTTTCTCGACGAAGCGGCGGCGCTAAGCGCCGGCCACCGGCCGTGCGCGGAGTGCCGCCGCGAGAAGTACCGGCAGTTCCAATCGCTTTGGCGCGCTAGCCACGGCGGAGACGCCGGTGCGGACGAAATGGATTTGCGTTTGCACGCGGAGCGTCTCGCCGGAAAACGGAAGCGCACTTATGTCGCCGATCTCGCGGCGCTGCCCGACGGTGCGTACGTCGCGCTCGACGGCGTGCCGTGGCTCGTTTGGGGCGAACGCCTTTACGCATGGTCCGATTCCGGCTACACGCAGCGCCGTTCGCGGCCGGCGGACGCTACGCTCGAAGTGCTCACGCCGCCGAGCATCGTTACCGTACTCGCTGCCGGATACCGACCCGGAGTTCATCCGAGCGCAACGGATGCGCGGTCTTAGCGCGCGTACTTCGTGAGATCGTTGTTGTCGATTATGTAGGTCCAAGCGTCGCGGGAAATGTGAATCGCGCCCGAATACGGCGTGCTGAGCTCGATCACGAGCCCGAAGAAGAGACCCATCGAGCCGGCGAGCAGCGCGGTCATCAACATCTGTCGTCTGTAGTTCTTTACACCGAAGAAGAACGTAAAGCAGATTACGACGACCCCTCCGAGGATAAGCGCCTCGAGCAAGCCCGGGGGAAGCCATGATTGCGACTGCACGAGACGAAGCCGGCGTGCGTTGGCGACGTCGCGAAGGCTCCCGAGCAGCCAGTCCCTGATGGTTGCGCGTTGCAGCACCGCAGCACCCACTCGCTGCGACGACAATGGCAAAGTGAGCGCAACGCGCACCGCACGCACGAGCAAGGACGGCGCGGTAACGTCTTCGCGACCGGATCGAGACGAGAACCACTCGACGTCGTGAACCTCGATCGCGTAGCGGGCGATCAAACGCTGGAGCAGCGCGCTCTGCGGTTGCCCGACGTTTGCGGCGTAGTTGAACGCGTCGGCAACGGCGCCTGCCTCGGAGTCGGCCGTTTGCTGCGCCGACGCGAACTGCGTCCAGACCGTGCCGACGAGAAAGCCGAGGACGACCGAGTAGAGAACGCCGACGACGGAGATAAGAAATCCGGGCACGTCGTGCTGCTCGGCGAGGCTCTCCGGAGGCACGCGCCGGCGCACGAGCGTGTGCACTCCGACGGCGAGCGCCGCCGGTATCAGCCCGAAGAGCGGAAGCGCGATCAGAACCGGAACGCCGGCGAGCCAGCTCACTATTGACGAACCATCGCGATCCGATACCGCTCCTCCGGCGAGACGAAATGATCGTCGTCGACCTTCCCGATATCGAGCTGTACCCACGCGACCGTTCCGGAGAACTCGTTGCCTCGTGCGGAATAATCGGTGCTGACCGGCGTACCGCTCTCCATTCCCACGTCGCAAGTCTCGTCGGCGGAGAACATCAGGGGCACGGTCACTTCGACGCGTCCCTCGCCGCACTTCTTACCGTCGACGTACAGCGTGACGGTCCCACCCTTTCCTAACCCGCCGCCGTCGTATTCAAACTCCGCGCGTACCTGGCTCTCGCCCGCCGGAATTTCTCGGTCGCCGTAGATCGTAAACGATTGAAGTCCGGCGTAGTTGTAACAGTACGCCGGCTTGCCGTCTTTCGCGTAGAGCGACCATCCGCCGAAGGCGCCGCCTTGCGCGATGATGACGCCCCGAGCATCGCCCTTCCGCAAGGTAACGTGCGCGGTCACCGAGTGCGACTTATTCTTGAGCGGCAGTACGGAGTTTTCGCTCAAGCGGCCCATCCCGCCGAAGAGCAGCTGCGTCTTGCCTTTGATCAGCTGCGGGCGCCCCGCCATGTCGGGATCGAAGCGCTCGACGCGCCGGTCGTCGAGGGGGAGCACGTTATATTTCGTCGCCTCAATGAGAAACTGGCGCTGGAGATCGTGCAGCTTCTCGGGATTCTCTTTCGCGAGGTTTCGTGCTTGCGACCAGTCGTCGGGCGCGTAGAGCTCCCAAACGTCGTCGTCGTAGGGAGGCAGCGGCGCGACGACCCACGGTATGCTGTGGCGCGTCACCGCCGTCCAACCCTTATGGTAGATGCCGCGGTTTACGAACATCTCGAAGTACTGCGTATCGTGCACTTCCGGCGCCGCGCCGTCGTCAAACGAATATCGCATCGAAAAGCCTTCGAGCGGCCGTTGCTGCGTGCCGTTGACGATTGCCGGATGCGGCAGGCCGGCGGCTTCGAGAACGGTGGGCGCTACGTCGATCACGTGATGGAACTGCGAACGAACTTCGCCGCGCGCCTTGATGCCGCGCGGCCAGTGCACGATCGTGCCGTTGCGCGTGCCGCCCCAGTGGGACGCGATCTGCTTCGTCCACTGGTAGGGCGTGTCCATCGCGTGCGCCCAGCCGACCGCGTAGTGATTGTAGGCCTTGGGGCCCCCGAACTCGTCGATGTGCTCTTTAAGGAATTCAGGCGTTTCGGCGCTGATTCCGTTCAGCATCAGTGCTTCGTTGAAGCAACCCTGAGGCGTGCCTTCCGCCGAGGCACCGTTGTCGCCGATGATGTAGTAGACGAGCGTGTCGTCGAGCACGCCGAGGTCGTCGATTGCGTCGACGAGGCGGCCGACGTGATGATCGACGTGCTCTAAAAAGCCGGCATAGACTTCCATCTCTCGTGCAAGGACGGGCTTCATGTCGGCGGAGACGTCCTCCCAAGCCGGAATTTCGGGGGGACGCTGCGTAAGGACGGCGTCCGGTGGAATTACGCCGAGCTTTTGTTGTCGCGCGAACGTTGCTTCGCGCAACGCGTCCCATCCGCCGTCAAACTCGCCGCGGTACTTGTCGGCCCAGTCCTTCGGTACGTGATGCGGCGCGTGCGTCGCGCCCGGCGCAAAGTAAACGAAGAACGGCTTGTCGGGCATGAGCGCTTTCTGCTGGTGAATCCATTCGATAGCGCGATCCGTCATGTCGACGGTGAAGTGATACTCGGGATCGTCGGGAGGTTCGACCGGGACGGTGTCGCGGTAAATTGCGGGCGCCCACTGGTTGGTTTCGCCGCCGATGAATCCGTAGAAGTGTTCGAAGCCGCTGCCCGTCGGCCATTGTGAGAACGGCCCCATCGGGCTCGTCTCCCAGACCGGTACTTCGTGGCACTTTCCGAACTGCGCGGTCGAGTAGCCGTTGAGCCTCAGAATCTCCGCCAGCGGCGCGGTTGCCTTTGGGCGTACCGAGCTATAACCCGGCGCCGACGTGGCGAGTTCGGTGATGCTGCCCATTCCCACCGAATGATGATTTCTGCCGGTTAGCAACGCCTGACGCGACGGCGAGCAGAGCGCCGTCGTGTGAAAACGATTGTATTTCAGACCCTTCGACGCCAGCCGCTCCGCGGTGGGCGCTTGAACTGGTCCTCCGAAGGCACTCGACGCGCCGAAGCCGACGTCGTCGAGGAGCACGATTAGAACGTTCGGCGCCGGCTTCGGCGGCCGCAGCTGCTCGATCGGCGGGAAGGTCGTGTCGGGATCTTTTGCGTCGTAGGTCGTCACCCCGACATGCTGCGGGTCGGGAATCGGAAGGATGCTGCGTAGACCGATCTTATCGGCGTCGGACATGCAAGAAAGCCTCCACGTTCGTTAAGGGAGCGAATACTACGACATCTTAGCGCGCGACCCCCTTGACGGTATCCCAAAAACGCGCGTCGAATGCGCCGTGGAATGTTCGAGCAATTCGTGCACGAGTGGGCGCTTCGAGCTGCGACCTTTCTCGACGCGCTGACGGCGCTGCTCATCGTAGGTGCAGTCCTTCCCGCGGTCGTGCGGGCGGGCTTTTCGCTACTTTCGAGCGATCCGGGTCCGCGCATCAACCGCATTCGCGCGCGAGTCAGTCAGTGGCTCGCCTTGGCGCTCGAACTGCTCATCGGCAGCGACATCATTCGCACTGCGATCTCGCCGGACTGGCGCGAACTCGGTCAGCTCGCCGCGATCGTCATTCTGCGCGTCGTGATCGAATACACGCTCATGCACGGCGTTGAGGAAAGTGCCGGCGATGAAGCCAGTTGACCACACCGCGATAGACTTCTTGCTGCGCCTCGGGATGGCGGCGGTCTGCGGTGCAGCAATCGGCTTCGAGCGCCAATGGCGTCAGCGGTCCGCCGGCGTACATACGACGAGCCTGGTCGCCATCGGCGCCGCGCTCTTCGCGCTGCTCGATACGATGCTCTCATCGAACGACACGACTCGGATCGTCGCCGGCGTCGTCACCGGCGTCGGCTTTATCGCAGGAGGGGTGATCTTTCGGTCGGGCTTGACCGTCACGGGCTTAAATACCGCGGCCACGATTTGGGCGACGGCCGCCGTCGGCGCGCTGGCTGGATTCGGGCTCTGGAAGGAGGCCGGCGTTGGGGCGTTGGCAGTGATTCTCTTCAACTTGTTCCTTCAGCCCGTTTCGGATGCGATCGACCGGCGCGCCGGTGCGGGTCGGCATGCCGAGACGCTTTACAAGCTCACCATCGTCTGCACTCCGGAAAGTCAAGCGGCGATCAGCGCAGCGATTGTCGGCGCAATAAGCGGTTCCGACCTCAGCCTGCAGTCGCTGACGCGGCATAAAGCTGAAGGCGGTCAAATCGAGCTCGACGCCGACGTATACTCGCCCAGAACGCAGACGGAAAAAATCGAGGCGCTCGCGACCCGTCTCTTGGCGTTGGCCGGCGTCGCACGCGCCGACTGGCAGAGCACCGCGCCGTAATTCGACCCAACAGCGTGGATCAACATCGCACGCCGTACTTTCAAGCGCTGCTCGACTACGTCGACTCCGGCGTTCTGCCGTTTCACACTCCGGGCCACGTTCAAGGCAACGGCATGGACCGCGCCTTTCGCGAGTTCGTCGGCGACAACGTCTGCGCGATCGACCTTACTCCGATGCCGGGCATCGACGACTTGCTGCAGCCGACCGAGTCGATCAAAGAGGCGCAACAGCTTGCCGCCGAGGCGTGGGGCGCCGACCACTCGTTCTTTCTAATCAACGGCTCGACCAGCGGCAACCAATGCATGATGATGACGGCGGTAAACCCGGGCGAGAAGATCGCGGTCCCGCGCAACTCGCACAAGTCGATGCTCGGTGGGCTTATTATGAGCGGTGCCGAGCCGATCTACATGCAGCCCGAGGTCGACGAAGAGCTGCGCATGGATCACTGCGTTACGCCCGAGACCGTGGCGCGAACGCTGCAAAGGCATCCCGAGCTCGCCGCAGTTTATCTCGTGTCCCCCACGTACTACGGCGTCGCCGCCGACCTTGCCGCGATCGAGCGAATCGCGCACGATGCGGGAAAACTCTTGCTCGTCGACGAGGCGTGGGGACCGCACTTCCATTTTCATCCCGAGCTGCCGCTCTCGGCGACGGCCGCTGGAGTCGATCTTTCCATCAACTCGACGCACAAGATGCTCTCGGCCTTCTCCCAATGCGCGATGCTTCATCAGAAGGGCACGCGCGTCTCGCTCGACCGGCTCGGCGCGGTGCTCAAGATGTTCCTCTCGACTTCGCCGAACTTGCCGATGGTCGCGTCGCTCGACGTCGCTCGGAAGCAGATGGCGACCGAGGGTGAGGCCCTGCTTACGAGTACCATCGCGCTGGCCCGGGAAATTCGGGCCAGAATTAACGAGATCCCCGGCCTCTATTGCTTCGGCGACGAGCTGCGCGGGCGCAAAGGCGTCTTCAATCTCGATCCGACGAAGATTACCGTGACGGTCACCGGGCTCGGCTATACCGGATACGAGGCTTCGGAAGTTCTCCGGCGCCGTCATAACATTCAAGTCGAGCTGGCCGACCTTTTCAACGTCGTCGCGCTGATAACGATCGGCACCACGCGCGACGCCGCCGAGCGCCTCATTCAGGCGTTTCGCGACATGGCCCGCGACGATCGCGAACTCGACATGCTTGCGCCCTCCGGCGTTCTGGAGCAGCGATTGCGGCGCGGGAACTTTAGGCTTCCGCCGATTCCGCCGATGCGAATGCGCCCGCGTGAGGCGTTTCTCGCTCCGGCGGAGTTCGTGAAGTTTCGCGAGTCTGCGGGCCGCATCTGCGCGGAGACGCTGACGCCGTATCCGCCCGGCATTCCCGTCATCGCTCCCGGTGAAGAAATCACGCCGGAGATCGTCGACTACGTCCGCTTAGAGTTGAAGGCCGGCGTGCGCATTCAGGGGCCGTACGACGATGCTTTACGAACGATTCGCGTCGTGAAGGAGTGACCCGGCGCTAGGAGAAAGGTCGCCGTCGTGGCCGTCAGGGTTCACTCCGACTCCCCAAGCTGGGAGCTTTCCCAACTCCTCGATATTTTTCCACTCGCGATTCGCCAAGCGCTCGTCCGTCTCAATAACATCGAAGATATTATTGAGGTCGTGCTCGATCTTGGGCGTCCGCCCGAGGCGCGCTTCGAACACGACTTCAAGTATCTTACCGACACACCGGTAAGCCACGAGGACATCGCCCACGTCTGTTCGCGCATATCGCCGTTCGGCGCGGACAATCGCGCCGGCATCGAACAAACGCTGCATCGCATCAGCGCGATTCGCAATCGTACCGGTAAAATCGTCGGCCTGACGTGCCGCGTCGGACGCGCCGTCTACGGAACGATCGACATTCTGCTCGACGTGCTGCGCAGCGGCAAATCGATCTGTCTGCTCGGGCGGCCCGGCGTCGGAAAGACGACGATGCTGCGCGAGTGCGCGCGCGTACTCTCAGAGGACCGCAAACGCGTCGTCATCGTCGACACGTCAAACGAAATCGCCGGGGACAGCGACATTCCGCATCCGGGCATCGGCTTAGCGCGGCGCATGCAGGTCGCCGACCCGGCGCTGCAGCACGCCGTCATGATCGAGGCCGTCGAGAATCACATGCCGGAAGTCATCGTCATCGACGAGATCGGCACCGCGGCCGAGGCCGAGGCGGCTCGTACGATCGCAGAACGCGGCGTAACGCTCATCGGCACCGCCCACGGCCAAACGCTCGAGAACCTCCTGATGAACCCGACGCTCTCCGACCTGGTCGGCGGCGTCAGCGCGGTCACGCTCTCCGACGAGGAGGCCCGCCGGCGCGGTACCCGCAAGACGGTGCTCGAACGCAAGGCGCCCCCCACCTTCGACGTCGTCGTTGAAATTCACGATCGCGACCGGCTGGCGATTCACAAGAACGTCGCGGAGGTAATCGACGCCCTGCTGCGCGGCTATCAGCCACAGCCGGAGATCCGACAGCGAGAGCCGAGCGGCGAGGTCACGGTCGTCCAAGAGGCCGACACCGAGTCGATGCCGCGCCTCGCGGACCATTACGACCACGATCGCGACGGCGAAGAACGCGAGCGGCCGCTCCTGATCTTTCCCTACGGCGTCTCGCGCAACAAGATCGAGCGCGCGATCTCGAATCTCCGCGTGAACGCCTCAATGGCGCGCAACTGGGACGATGCCGACGTTGTGCTCACCCTCAAGACGCTCGAGCGGAAGGAGCAGCCGAAGCTCAAGCAGATCGCATCCGACAACGTTCCGATCTATTCGATCAAGACGAATACCACGACGCAGATTCAAACCGCCCTGCGCGACGTCTTCAACCTCGGCTCGATCGACAACGAAGAGATCGCCCTGCGCGAGACCGAGGAGGCAATCTATCAAGTGCTTCTCAACAACTCCGCGATCGAGCTGTCGCCGCAGACGTCGTATATTCGCCGCATGCAGCATCAGCTTGCGGAGCGGTATAGGCTGCAGTCGCGCAGCACCGGGCTCGAACCGAACCGCCGGGTTCGTATCTTTAAGACTGCGGACGTTTGATACTTTTTATGCAAACGCGAGGCGCGTCCCGTGCCGCGTCGGGTCGCTCGTCGCCCACGTCCTGTGGGCTCCTGCTACACCGCGCTCGCGCCACCTGCTAAGGACGGTTTTGACTTCCTGTCAATGGCGCTCGCGTCGGAGTCCCCTCCGCCGGCACGCAACGCGCCTCGCCTTCATATAAATGTTCGTCGTCGTCGAGGGCATCGAAGGGAGCGGGAAGAGTACGCTCGTTGAGGGGCTGGCTGCGCGGTTACAGCGTGAAGGAAATGAAGTAACGGTTACGCGCGAGCCG
>DATASC010000203.1:0-6071 GCA_036269355.1 Candidatus Cybelea sp.
CCGCCCACTTCGGGTGCCGAATCGAGAACTTGATCGATGCTGGCCGCTTCCGGCGCTACAGCCGAAGCGCCCGCCGGGGTCGTATAACCCGCGGCTCCATTGGAGCATGCGGTGAGCGCCACGACGAGCAATGTGAAAAGACCACGCTTGGTAAACACGTGCACTACGCCTCCTATTGCGCGCAAATTCGTTGCGGCTCAGTTCCGACGCCCCGGCGCGGCTTCCTCTCCCCGCGTGGAGCGTTTTTTTTGCACCGGAGCGAAAATGACTCGTTATGAGGGCCCTTATGCTAAAAGGCTTGCTTGGATGCGCTGCGTTCTCGGTCGTCGTGATGTTGCCCGCGTGCAACGCGAGGCCTGGCTCGCCGGACGGTTCGTTCGCGCCCTCGGTTCCGTTCGCAGCGGCACCGCAGGACGCGAAGATTTCCATCGAAGGACCCGGCTCAAGTCCGGCTCTCGACAAGTTGGTGGTTCGTTTCATGGTCGCCGCGCAGGTTCCCAACGCGCAGCTCGGAGTCTCGGTCAAGGGAAAGACCACATTTTCGCACGCGTATACCTACCGCGAGCTTGCGAAATCGACGACGCATACGAATACGATCATGCGCCTGGCGAGCAATACGAAGGCCTGGGTAGACGGCGCACTTTACAACCTCATCGAGGAAAAGAAGATCGATCCGCAGGCGAAGGTTTTCGCGTATCTGGGGATCACCAAGCCACTCCCCAAAGGTGTGAAAGTTGACAAGCGTGTCTACGACATCACCATCGAAGACATGATTCTGCACGAGTCGGGCTGGGACGATTCGGTGCCGCCTCACTACGATCCGACCTTCAAGATGCGGGAGATCGCCCTCGCGCTTCATCTCAAGAAGGCCGTCGGCCAAGTCGACTACGTGCGCTATCAACTGGGCAAACCGCTGCAGGAGCCTCCGGGCACGAAGTACGCCTACTGCAACTTTTGTTACACGGTGCTCGGCATGGTCATTGCAAAGGCTTCCGGTATGCCCTTCGGAGCGTACATCGCAAAGAACGTCGCGGGCCCGCTGGGCCTTCACAACGTGCTGCTCTCGCCGACGGTCGGCGCGCGATTGCAAAATGAAGTCGCGAAGTATTATTCGGCCTATCGCGGTCTCTCGGCCCTTTACGTACTTTCGAACAAGCGGTATCCGTATCCATACAGCGGCGACGACATGGTGCTCGAAGTCGCCGGCGGCGCCGCGGAGATTGCAACGAATGCGAACTCGATGCTTGCCTTCATGAACGAGTATTTGATCTGGGGCGTGGGAACGCCGCAGCCGGGCGCGGACTGGGCGCGCGAAGGATCGATGCCGGGAACGAACACCTGGGCGGAGCAGTTGCCCAACGGCAGCAACTACTCGTTCCTGGTCAACACGCGCCAATATATCTATGGACGCGATCCCAACGCGTTCGAGTCGTTACAATACGAACTCGAAAAGCGGATCGATCCGCAACTCGATCGCTCCCGGCAGCACCGTATGCTGCCGGTTACGGTTGGGCCGTGACCGTAAGACGGACGGCGGCGCTCCCCGACGTGACGTGCCCGACCGCGGCATTTTGACTCACCGAATCGATCTGCAGGGTCCCCACGTGTTCGTCGACGTGGAGCATCGAGTGCGTCGACGGATCGACGATTGACTTCGACTTCACAATCTCGAACGTCTCGCCTACTTGAACGCCGTTGTTGCTGCCGATGTTGATGATGACGTTTCGTCCGTCGATCGCGGCGATATGACCGGTGAGCGCCGGCGCTGCCGGAGCCGAGAAACGGCTCGGATCGAGCGAACTGACGATCGCACCCGCTTCGTCGTCGATCAGGTGACCCATGTCGCTATTGACGAACTGTTCGTTGCTGTACGAGGCGCCGGTGTAGCCGGAGACTCCGCTTGCGTTCCACGACGTACCAGAGCGCGTCTTCTCGTCGGAGAAACTTTGAACGATCTGCCCCGTGCGTGCGTCGATCACGCGCACCGCGACCTTGATGGTGACGCGATGCGTCGAAACGCCGCCGGCCGCGGCGCCGACGTAGCTCGGCAAGAAACTGCTCGCGCTCGCGCCGCTCTGACCGGTCTGGTCGAACTGCAGGATGTTTCCGGTGATCAGATAGCGCGCGCCGACCATTTTGCCCGCCGATATCGCGGACTGTGGGTCGACCTCGCCGCTCGCCGCGAGCTGGTGCTCGCCCAGCGTCGAGTTGAGGTGCGTGCGGTCGACCACGCTGAAGCGCCCGTCGTTCACCATCCGGTCGGTTACGAGATCGCTCAGCGCAACGCCGGGCTGGAACGAGCCGTACCAATCGGACGTTAGACCTTGCGTCGAAAAATTGAGGACGGCCACCGCCGGATGAGGCGCGCTCTGCGCACCGCCGACGGCGGGACAAAAGGCCAGCGTGCCGGCGACAACGACCCCAAGAAGACCGAACGAACGTCGTCTCACAGAAGTTCCTCCTAAGCGCGGACGGGAAGCTCTCGCCTACTATCCCACGCTTAGCAAGCGAACTCTTGCAAAAGCTCCGCTTCTCGCTGCTCTGATAGACCCGGCTTCGCCGCGAGATCGGACTCCGGCTCGGAGAGCCAGCCCATAAGCGCGCGCACGGTGTCGAGGGCCGAGCGATGCGTCAATCCCGCATTGACAGCTTTCTCGTGACTCACCTCGAAGAGCCCCGCGAACTCCGGATCTTCCAGCCACATCGGAATATCGGTCCACGGCTCGATTCGGGCGGCGATCAGCGTCTCCGAGGAAATCGGAACGCCTTCCGTCGCGATGCCGCGTTCGGCGGCGCCCGCGACGCACGTCCGCGCGAGTTCGCCGATGTTCAACGGTTCGCGAGGGCCGGCGACGTTGAAGGCACCGGATATTCCTTGCGTTATTGCCAGCGCCGCAAACGCCGCCAGGTCACGCGCGTCGGCGAATTGCACCGGTCGAGAGGCCGGTCCGGGTACGACAAACCGGCCGCCGCGCAAAGCGCGCCGCGGCCAGAATGAAAAACGCCCCGTGTAGTCCCAGCGTCCGACGATGATGCCGGGGCGCAAGATCGTCGCGCTTCCGCCGAAGCGATCGCGCACGAGTCGCTCGCAGGCGGCCTTGTTTCCGCCGTATGCCATCGCCTCGTCGCCGGGATCGAACTCGATAATCGTCGGCGACTCTTCGTTAACGTTCGGTTTGGAAAGATCGGCGTAGACGTTGAGTGTGGAAACGAATAAGTACCAGCCGGCATGCAGATCGACGCTGCGCGCGAGCTGATCGGGGCGCTGACCGCTGACGTCGACGATCGCGTCCCAGGGTTCGCGCAGCGACGCCGGCAACGCCTCGTTGCGGTCGCCGAGAATTTCGCGAACGCCTGACGGCAACTCGCACGAGTTTTGCCCGCGGTGAAAGCACGTGACGTCGTGCCCTCGCGCCGCCAAAGTCCCTACTACGTGGCGACCTACGAAGCGCGTCCCCCCGAAGACGAGCACTCTCATCAACCTTCTTCATTGCGTGACCGAGCGCAATGGGCCTGGTTAAAACGTCTGGTCGTTACTTACCGTCGTGCCTTGAACGAGCGTCGAGATTCGCTCCTTCACGTACGGCTGTTGCGGCAAAGGATACGGCATTTCGTAAATGGTGCCGGATAGAGTAGAAACGAAGAGCGCTTTCTCGTTGTTTTCGAGGGCGATCTGGGTGGGAGTGTCGCCATTCGGGAGCGATACCTCGCTCGACGGCTGAGTGGTGCCCGGCGGAAAAACGTCGATACGGTTCGTACCGCCCGTCTCCGCGACCAGCACGCTATAGTGTGAATCGACGACGACGCCTTGCGGCTGATTCAGCGACATTCCGATGATTCTTCCGCGCCTCGCGCCGGCGGCGAACGCCTCGACGCTCCCCGCCCCGGACGAATCGCGAAAAGCGACATAGAGCGTGCCCGACTGATCGAAATCCATTCCGTCGACTTCGACGCCCGCCGTCTGCAGAATTCGAAAGCCTTTCGTCCCGGAGGCAAGGTACTCGACGACGGTTCCACCGTTTGCATTTCCGACGAACAGGTCGCCGCGTTTGTCCACGACCGGGTAGAGCGGGCGATCGAGATCCTTCGTATACGTGAGCGACGGCGACGTCGCACCCTTCGGATAGACCGTTATGGTGTTGTTGCCGGAATTTGCGACGAAAAGCTCGCCGTGGCGATCGACGTAAAGACCGTACGGACCGTTGATGCCCGTACCGATCGTACCGATCGGCGATCGCAACTTGCCGGCCTCGGGAAATATGACGATTTGCCCGTAGCCGTCATCGGCAACGTAGATGAGCCGCCGAGCGCGCGCCGCCGGCGCGAGGGGAAGTCCGGGCGGCGCTTTGTGGCGAGGCGCCGTCGGGGCGCCCGTTTCGCCCGGCGCGGGACGCGACGGCGACTGCAGGCCCGCACACCCGCAGAATGCAGCGGCAGCGGCGCCGATAACGGCGATACGCGCAATTGCCATCGATCTCTCCATGCGATGCCTCTTTCGAACCGGGAAAGGAACGCTATTCTCGAACGATCGTCGCATCGCCCGCGAGCGCTGCGGCGATAGTATTTGCCTTTAGCGAACAAATATAAGCGCGCGCCGCGCCGTTCGCGACTCCTTCGGCGGCGGCTTGGAGCTTCGGCTTCATGCTCGACCGGCACGCATCGCTCGCGATAAAGCGGAGCGCCTCGTCGGCGGTCAGCGCATCGATGCCGCTGCTAGCATCTTGCGGATCGCGACGAACCCGCGATACATTGGTTGCCAAAATGAACGCGTCCGCGCGTAAGGCAGCGGCGATCGCCGCGGCCGCAAGGTCGGCGTTGACGTTGTATGGCCGCCAATCTTCGCGCGAGACCGCAAGCGGCGCGACGATGGGGAGAAATCCGCCGTCGAGCAGATTGCGAACGACGCGCACGTCGGTCTCCGCGATCTCACCGACGTAGCCGAGATCTCGTCCGGAGGCTCCAACTGCGCGGCGAGCCGCAAGCATTGCACCGTCCTCACCGCTCACTCCCACGGCGGGCAACCCCAGTGCGAGCGCGGCGCGAACGAGCCGCTTGTTCAGCGTGCCGCAGAGCGTCGCTTCGACGACGCCGAGCGTCGCCCCGTCGGTCACGCGCATCCCGTCGATGCGCTCGGTTTCGATGTTGCGGAGCGCCAACGCGGCGTCGATCTCCGGACCCCCGCCGTGGACCACGACGACTCGCGCGCCCGAAGCGCACAAGCCCGCAATCTCGCAGAGAAGGGGATCTTCCGCTGCGCCGCCGTCCGTCCGCATCGCGGCGCCGCCATATTTTACGACGAACGTTCTTGCATATTTATGCGACATATGCATAAATATACAAAACATGTACGCCGCCGCGCTAGTCCCCGCCCGCGTCTCTACTCTGGCGGGCCGCAGCTTTCTGAAGGTCAGCGACCTCGCGACCGAGGAGTTGCTCGGCCTCTTGCGGCTCGCCGCCTTTCTGAAGGAACGGCCGAACGCGATGCAGCGCTACCTGCTGCGCGGGCGGACGGTCGCGCTGCTCTTCGAGAAGCCTAGCCTGCGAACGCGGGTCTCCTTCGAGGTAGCGGCAGCAAAGCTCGGTGCCGCTACGCTCTTCGCGCAGGGTACCGAGTTCGGAGTCGGGTCGCGCGAGTCGCCCGAAGATGCGGCCCGCGTTTTGTCGCGCTACGTCGACGCGATCGTGGTGCGAACGCACGACCACGCGCCGCTCGAACGGTTCGCAGGGGCGTCGCAAGTGCCGGTAATCAACGGTCTCTCCGCCGACGCGCATCCGTGCCAGGCGTTGGCCGACATCCTAACCCTCGCCGAGCACTTCGGCGAGATCGCCGGCCTGCGTATCGCCTACGTCGGCGACGCGCGCAACAACGTCGCAGCGTCCTTCGCCGAAGCGGCAGTCGCGCTCGGCGCTACGGTTCAGTTCGGCGCGCCGTCGACGCACCGGCCTTCGGAACGATTCCTCGCGCATCTCGCCACGCTCGGCGGCGCGAGCGGCGGCCGCGTTCGCTCGTTCTCGAACGCCGCACGCGCGGTGCGCGGCGCCGACGCCATATACACCGACGTGTGGACCTC